>JAUNEQ010000019.1:0-19776 GCA_030525445.1 Coriobacteriia bacterium
TGGATATCGTCAAGATCGTCGTGGCGGTGTTCGTCGCCCTTGCCGTGAAACACGCCCTGGGCAACGTGCGCTAGAAACGTGCGAATTGAGCGGCCGGCGGGTTTCCCCGCCGGCTTTTTTCGTTTCTGCGGACCAATGATGGTTCTTCGCCCTCCAACACAGGGGACAGTTCTATGTGTTGAATAGCACGGGGGAGTTCCAACGAGAACACAGGGGACAGTTCTATGTGTTGCGGATTGTCCCGACCAACACAGTCCAACACAGGGGACAGTTCTATGTGCTGGGACGAGCGGGGTGCTGCGGCAACACAGGGCAACACAGGGGACAGTTCTATGTGTTGTGGAACATGTTGAACTATGTGTTGCGGATTATTCCGAGTGAGGCCGCGCGGCGCTAGAGCCGAGGAACCTCCCTTTATTTTCCAAACCCCCGTGTTTGCGGAACACAGAGAACTGTCCCCTGTGTATGAAGGGCGTGCGGGGATCGGGGTGATTTCTGCCAAAATAATGCCTTCGTGCTTTGCCGTATCCGAAGGAAATGCCCGCCGAAGCCCGGGAAAGCCCTTCAAAACGAAGCACGAAGGCGAAATCGTGGCGTTTTCCCATTCCCCAAGCTCGGAAACGCTTCCTCCGCCAGAAGAGAGCGAAGCACGAAGGCGTTTTTCTGGCGTTTTTCCCTGGAAATCCTGCATGCCCTCCCACGGCCGGGAAACCTATCACGGGGACTGTCCCCGTGATAGGTCCCGAAGGCCCTCGGCTCCGGCGACTCGCGTCTCCGCTCGGGATGGGGGCGTTCGGTTTCTTCGATGGGTGGTTGCCTTCCGGGATTATTGCGGCCGGTTTTTGAGGATGCTACCATTTCGACGATTGGCCACGATGGACGCGCCGGCAAGGCGCCGGGTGCCGCAAGGTGCGGCATGCCGAGGGGAATGCGGGTGGGAATCCCGCGCTGTACCAGCAACCGTAAGAGCCGACATGTGGGGGAGCGATGCCCGGCTGCAGGGCATGCCCGCATGGATGAAGCGAAGTCGGAATGCCTGCCATCGACGAGCGGCTAGCATAGGGCCGGCCGCAAAAGCCCTGGAAGGAGCTTCCCATGACCACTGGTTCCGCGAATACCCATACCACCACCCAAAACCGCTTGCTCGCAATCCTCGCGGCGATCCTCCTCGCATTCAGCGTCGGCACGCTCGCCGGATGCGGCAACGACAATGCGGCATCGTCTTCCGCGCAGGATGCCAGCAGCAGCGCTGCCCAGGCAGAGCAAGTCAACGTGACCGTCTCCATCGACCTCACCGCCGCCGACGGCAAGGTGGAAACCGCCGAGGTGAGCGTGCCCGCTGGTTCCACGGTGCTCGACGCCACGCAGGCCACCTCGTTCGAGCTTGATGTGCAGGACAGCCAGTACGGCAAGTACGTGAACGCCATCAACGGCGTTGCGACGGGCGACCATGGCGACCAGAGCGGCTGGCTCGTCGCGGTGAACGGGGAAGACCTCGCCGTATCGGCGGACGCCCAGGAAGTTGCCGAGGGCGACAAGGTCGAGTGGCGCTACGTCACCACTTTCGAATAGGCCTTTCACCAGTTGGCCTTCAGTGAATAACGCCTTCGCCCCCTATCACGCAGCTGTTGCCACCGTGTTCTTCGCGAGCGCGCTCGTGTTCACGATGGCTTCGATGAACCCCGCATGCGTGGGTATGGCGTTCGTCGGCGCGCTCGCGTGCTCGGTCGTCTTGCGCGGATGGCATGCGACAACGGGAACGCTTCGCTGGCTGCTGCCCTTGTGGCTGGTGGTCGCGTGCATCAACAGTCTCTATTCGTCATCGCAGGCGGGGACGGTCATAAGCCTTGGCCCGATAACCTTCGGGCTCGAATCACTGTGCTACGGAACCACTGCCGGTGCCATGATTTCGGCGGTGGTGCTGTGGTTCGCCTGTGCCGGCGAATGCATCACGGGTGATTCGGCGGTGGGCATCGTCGCGGCGGCGATGCCCACCGTCGCGCTGATGATCTCGCAGGTCCTGCGGCTCGTGCCGCAGATGTTGCGTCGGGGGCGCGATGTCCTCGATGTCCAGGAGTCATGCCGTGCCGGGGCCGAATCGCGCATGGAGGGCCTCCGCAACCGGGCACGCGTGGTGTCGGTGCTGGTGGGCTGGTCCATGGAAGATGGCGCCATCCGAGCGCAATCGATGCGGGCGCGGGGATTCGGAAAGCCGGGCGTGCGGACGCGCTATCGCCGCCGCCGATTCCGCGCAAGCGACTTCGCGATGGCCGTGGTAATCGGCCTGGTCGGCCTTGCTGCGTGCGTGGCTGCCGGGTTCGTGGGGTCGCAGTTTCAGTATTATCCGGCCATAGACGCCCAGGGCAGTTGGTGGGCATGCTTCCCCGGCATGGTGCTCGTGGCCATTCCGCTGCTGTTGGCGCTGAAAGGCAGGCTCGTATGGCGATAGTGGATGTGCGCGGGCTCGCGTTTTCGTACATGTCGGACGGCGAATCGGCTGAATCCCATCCCGTGCTGCGCGATATTGACCTCCAGGTGGAAGCGGGTGCCTTCTGCGTGGTCACCGGCCCTACGGGGTGCGGAAAGTCGACCTTGCTGCGCTTGCTGAAACCCGAGATTTCCCCGCGTGGGGAAATGCGGGGGTCCATCGTCGTCGATGGCTCCGTGCTGGCGGGAACAGCGCCTGGTGGAATGTCCTCCAAGGAGGAAGCGCCCACCTATATTGGATTTGTCGCCCAAGATCCCGAATCTCAGATTGTCTGCGATACCGTGCGGGCCGAACTCGCGTTTGGGCTGGAGAACATGGGTGTCGCGCCGCACGACATGAGCCGATCCATCGCGGAAATCGTGGGATTCATGGGCCTCGACGATTGGATGGGGCGCGAGACGGCCGACCTTTCCGGCGGCCAGAAGCAGCTGCTGAACCTCGCGGCGGTGCTCGCGATGCGCCCCCGCCTCATTTTGCTGGACGAACCCACCGCCCAGCTCGACCCGCATTCGCGACGCCGATTCCTCGACGTGCTCGGCATGGTGAACCGCGAGCTCGGTTGCGCCATCGTCATGTCAACCCATATGCCGGAATTGGTGGAATCGCTCGCGACGCAGCATTTCGAATTGGGACCCTTGCCTCCCGCTATGGCGTTTCGCGAATCGCTGCGCCTTGCAGCCGCGCCGTCCGTGTCCGTTGCGGCCCCGTGCGTTGAGGCGCGAGAATGCGCGTTTCGCTATGGGAGGACAGACCCGCAGGTGCTCGAAGACGCCTCCCTCTCACTATATAAAGGACGCATTCATGCCCTGTTGGGCGGCAATGGTTGCGGGAAGACAACCCTGCTGAAATTGCTCGCCGGCATACACCACCCGCAGCGGGGCAAGGTGAAAGCGAGCGGGGCGTTGCGCCGCGCCTACTTGCCCCAGGACCCGAAAGCGCTGTTTGCCTGCGATTCGGTGGCAGAAGAGCTGCACGAATGGCACGGGCGCTTTGGCTACGATTCCGAAGAGGAGCGCCGCGTTGCCGCGCGCTTCGGCCTCGATGCGATGCTCCAGCGGCATCCCTACGACCTTTCCGGCGGGCAACAGCAGCAGCTCGCACTGGCGAAGCTCCTGCTCACGAAGCCAGATGTGCTGTTCCTCGACGAGCCGACCAAGGGGCTGGACGCGGCATCGGCCGCGCAGGTGACGCGCATCATCCGCGCGCTTGCGAACGACGGAGCCGCCATCGCCGTGGCAACGCACGATACCGCGTTCGTGCGCGTGGCGGCAGATGATGTCTCGCTCGTCTTCGACGGCGTCGTGGCTTGCACACTGCCCGCATCCGACTTCTTTGCGAGCAGCCTCGTGTATCGCCTCGATGCGCCCGCCCGCTTGTTCGGAGCGCTTGCATGATAACCAGCCGCCGCATGAGACTCGCCCTGGAACTGGTCGCGCTCGCCGCGCCGCCGGCGCTCATGGCGATCTGCGGGTTCTTCGGGTATAGCCGTTTTGCCCTGTTCAGCCTCATCGTCGTGGCGGCCTCGGTCGTCATTTTCATGGTGGGATACGACCGTTCGCGCCCATCGGCAAGCGAATTGGTTCCCATCACGGTGATGGCGGCGCTTGCCGTGGCGGGCCGCGTGCTGTTCGCGCCCATTCCCTCGTTCAAGCCGGTTTCGGCGATCACCATCATCGCGGGAATCGTTTTCGGACGCCGAAGCGGGTTCATGGTGGGCGCCCTTGCCGGCTTGGTGTCCAACTTCTTCTTCGGGCAAGGCCCGTGGACTCCCTGGCAGATGTACGCCTGGGGATTCATCGGATATCTTGCCGGCGTCCTCGCGCAGGCGGGCGCGTTCGAGAAGCGCCCCGTCGTGCTGGCGTACGGCGTGGCGTCGGGCCTCGTCTACGGCCTCATCCTCAACCTGTGGAGCATCGTCGGGTTCTTCCATCCGCAGGATGCCGCGCAATTCGTCGCGCTGTTCGCAGCGGCGGTGCCCCTCGATGTCATTCACGGCGTGGCCACGGCGGTTTTCCTCGCGATCGTCTATTACCCTTGGCACCGCAAGCTCATGCGTGTGAAGCGGAAATACGGTTTCGGCGAAGGATGACGACCCGTGGGATGCCCGGGCGCCCGGGGACGATAGGCGGGCAATGCGGCCCCGTATCCAATTGTCGACATTGCGTGATGTTCACTGGTCAAATTATTGATAACGCCTAATAGAATTATTGGCAAAACTAATAAATGTGAGAGATAGATAGATTTCTTCGATTATTAGCGCATGGTTTTATTTGCCTTCCTTTAATTGTTCTAAAATACACGCCAGGAAAAGTCGGAAGGCTTGGCGCACTGTGCTGTTCCGCACGACGATACGTACCGCGCGAAGACGGCCGGCGAATTCGATGTGAAAGGAAGTAAGTATGGAAGGTAAGATGAACGCTCTGCTGAAGACCGCTCCCGAACCGGATGCGATGCAGTACGTTGAGGATTTCCCGATCCCCCAGATCAAGGAAGACGAAGTCCTTCTCGAGATCAAGGCTGCCGGTATCTGCGGTACCGACCACTCCCTGTATCGCTGGAACGAGGCCATCGCCAATTCCTACAACATCCAGTGGCCGGCAATCTTCTGCCATGAGTTCTCCGGCGTCATCGCCGAGGTTGGCCCGAAGGCTCCCCAGAACCTGAAGCCGGGCATGCATGTCACCGCTAACCCCATCCTTTACGATGACACCTGCGAGTGGTGCGACCGCGGCATGGTCAACATCTGCGACAACCGTCCGTTCTACGGCACCGACCTCCCGGGCGCCTTCGCCAAGTACATGGCGATCCGCGGCATCAACGTCATTCCGATGCCGGAAGAGATCCCCTTCACCCAGGCTGCCCTGATGGAGCCCCTGTGCGTGGCCATGAACGCTGTTGAGCGCCTCGATCCGCAGATTGGCGACACCTGCGTCGTCATGGGCCCCGGCGCCATCGGCCTGCTCATGGTCTCCCTGCTCATCCAGGCCCGCGGCATCCGCAAGGTCATCGTCACCGGCCTCGACGCCGACAAGAAGCGCTTCGCTGTCGCCGAGAAGCTCGGCGCCATCTGCGTCAACGGCTCTGAGTGCAACGTTGTCGAAAAGGTGAAGGAACTCACCGACGGCAAGGGCCCGAACTGCATCTTCGACGCTGCTGGTCACTTCACCGTCGTGCAGCAGGCTGTGGAAATGGTCGCCAAAAACGGCAAGATCGGCATCACCGGCCTGCCGGCCCGCGCTTCCGAGCTGCACATGACCCCGATCGCGATGCGTCAGATCTCCATCATCGGCTCCCGTGCTTACACCCGTAAGAACTGGAAGCAGGCTCTGAACCTCCTGGCCAACGGCTTCGACATCTCCCTCATCTCCAACATGGTTGTCCCGATGAGCGAGTGGCGCAAGGGCATGGAGTTCATCGAGTCCGGCGAAGGCCTGCGCGTCGTTCTCGAGCCGTAAGGCTTAGCGCGTTTACGCGGACTTAACGTTCAATCGTTGAACAGACGGGTCCCGGAGGATTTCGGGACCCGTTTCAATAAACAGGGGGATATCCAACAGGAGCGTTCCCTACGATCAAAGGAGAAAACAATATGGCAGGTTTGGAAGGTACCATCGTTATCGACCTCACCCAGTATGCTGCTGGCCCGGCCGCTTCCCGCGCACTCGCCGAGATGGGCGCCAAGGTCATCAAGGTCGAGCCGTTCACCGGTGACGAGCAGCGCACGCAGGGCCTCGCGTGGGGCATGCGTTTCCGCACCGAGTTCGACGACGTCGCGTATGACTGCGGTTCGTTCAACAAGGAATGGACTGCCATCGACTGCAAGAACCCCGAGGGCAAGGAAGTCATGCTCAACCTCCTGTCCAAGGCCGACATCTTCGTGACCTCTCTGCGCTCCGGCGCCCTGAAGCGCCTTGGCCTCGACTACGAGACCCTGCATGAGAAGTTCCCCCGTCTGGTCTGGGCTCAGAACCGTGGCTACGGCGAGTTTGGCCCGCTGAAGGATGCCAAGGGCTTCGACGCCACCGCGTTTGCCGCCCGTTCCGGCTTCGTTTCCGCCATTCCGCAGAACAACGCCACCTATGAGCCGGGCAACAGCCCCATCGCCTTCGGCGACTGGAACACCGGCTGCGCCCTGGCCGCCGGCATCCTCGGCGCCTATGCGTGCGCGCTGAAGACCGGCGTCGGCGACAAGGTCACCGGCTCCCTGTACCATGTGGGCACCTGGGGCATGACCTCCGCCATCATCGCCCAGCAGCAGGGCTGCGACTACCCGAAGGACCGCATGGAGGCCAAGTGCCCCACCAACAACAGCTACGTGTCCTCCGACGGCATCTGGTTCCTCATGTGCTTCGGCCACTACAACAAGTATCATGAGCTCGTCTTCAAGACCCTCGAGATGGATCCCATCTGGTACACCGCCGAGGAGTACAGCACGCTCGAGATCATGGCAGAGAACGGCAAGTACGTCGACGTCGTCGCCGCCATGCACAAGGCCTGCAAGCAGTTCACGTTTGCCGAGCTTGAGAAGCGCTTCCGCGAGAACGACATTCCGTTCGAAAAG
Source organism: Coriobacteriia bacterium (assembly GCA_030525445.1). Taxonomy (GTDB): domain Bacteria; phylum Actinomycetota; class Coriobacteriia; order Coriobacteriales; family Eggerthellaceae; genus UMGS1519. The sequence continues at coordinate 7,047 of JAUNEQ010000019.1, forward strand.
ATCCAGACCGTCACCGACGTTCTGAACGACCCCGAGGCCTTCGCCAACGACCAGCTGCGTAAGATCCCGTATGCCGAGCAGGGCTATGACAAGACCGGTTTCCCGGATGATGGCACCTACACCGTCACCACCATGCCGTTCCGTCTGGCTAGCCTGGGCGACCCGGTGCTGTATCGCAGCCGTCCGACCGGCTACGACACCCGCCGCATCCTCAAGGAGTTCGGCTACACCGACGCCGAGGTCGACAAGCTCGACGCCAACGGCGCTGTCATGTGCTACAAGGGCGAGCCGTGCCCCGAGCTCGTGCTGCAGCCCAGCTATGGCCCGCACACCCCCGAAGAGAGGAAGGTCAAGTAAATGCCGAAGTCTTCTTTCAACGACATCACCGTCCTCGACTTCTCGCGCTACCTGCCCGGCGGCTATGCCACGCAGACCCTGGCAGACCTGGGCGCCAACGTCATCAAGTGCGAGGACACCGGTCTTGGCGACTTCATGCGCCACGACTTCCCCACCAAGGGTGGCGGCGTTTCCTACTACGTGAACGCCCTTGGCCGCAACAAGAAGTCCGTCTCCCTCAACCTGAAGAACCCTGAGGTTGTCGAGGCATTCAAGAAGATGGCCGCCGAGGCTGACATCATCGTCGAGTCCTTCCGTCCGGGTGTCACCAAGAAGCTCGGCATCGACTACGATACGATCAAGGCTATCAACCCGCGCATCATCTACTGCTCCATTTCCGCGTACGGCGCCAACGACCCCCGTTCGCTGAAGCCGCAGCATGACCTGAACATGCAGGCGACCGCTGGCTACCTGGCCGTGAACCACGGCTCCATGAGCCCGCTGCACCTGTGCGACCTGTCCACCGGCATGGTGGTTGGCCAGGCCCTGCTGGCCGCCCTTCTCGAGCGCCAGGCCACTGGCGAGGGCTGCTACATCGACACGAGCATGTTCGACTGCTTCGTATGGTGGAACTCCCTGCTCGACAGCCGTTGGAGCTTCAACGACGGCGTGTGCAAGCGCACCGACCTCGAGTATCCGTCCCTGGCGTACAACGTGTACGAGACCAAGGATGGCAAGCGCTACACGCTGGGCATGGTTGAGGACAAGTTCTGGACCAACTTCTGCAAGGCTGTTGGCCACGAAGAGCTGCTGGGCCATGGCCTGGACCGCGAGTGGGAAGCTCCGGAACTCTTCGAGACCGTCCGCGAGATTATGAAGTCCAAGACGTGCGACGAGTGGGTTGCTTGGTTCGACCAGCCGGAGAATGCCAACATGTGCGCCGCAAAGGTGAACACCAAGACCGAGGCTGTCGCCCAGCTGTGCGAGGAGAACCCGGAGGCTCTGGCCTACGTCGAGTTCCCGCGTGTGGGCAAGGTCCTGCAGACCGGTCTGCCGCATCACCTGTCCAACATCCCGACCCCGATTTCCGAGTACAAGGCTGTCTCCGACCTTGGCGAGGACACCGAGGCCGAGTTGAAGAAGGTTGGGTACGACGACGCCACCATCGCCCGCCTGCACGAGGAAGGCGGCATCAAGTTCGCTTCCGACTTCCCGTACGAGGACGACCGTGCGCCCATCGCGCCGGAGGGCTTCGTCAACAACGAGCTGGGTGGCCTGTACTAAGCCGCTTCGCATGTGAACGCTGCGGCAGCGTGAATGCCGCAGGGAAGGCCCCGCTTCGGTGGGGCCTTCTCTTGTTTCCGGGATGTCCTCCATCATCCTGAGCACAGCGCGAAGCGCGGAGTCGAAGTGTCGCCCATAGGCGACATTGATTTGCCGCCTCATCTGTGGCAAGTACCAGCTGCAAAGCCGACATCATGTGCGCATATTGTATGCCGGGGTTCGTTTCCGTATCATGGAATATACAAATGCAAGGCAAAGCGGGGAGAAAGATGGCTATGGAAAGAGCGAAATCGCTGGTTATCCCAAAGATCGCAATCGTGGTGGGGGTATTGGCCGTCTTGCTTGTGGGAGCGTTCGGGCTCAATGTCCTCGCGCCGCAGCAGGCCCATGCATCCGGCGTGAAAATGTGGGTCATCGCGAAAGAGACGACGAAGGACGCAGGTCAAGACCAAGCTGGTTTGGTGGTGAATTACACCTACAAAAAGGGCGTCATGACTGTCGCCAAGGAAGTGATTCCCGGGGAATCAAAATCGACGGTGAAGTACAAATACGACAAGAAATACCGTCTGAAGGGCGCGAGTGTCGTCGATGGATCCGACGTCGAGGTGGTTACAAAGCACAAGTACACCTTCAAGCGCAACGGAAAAGGGTATGTGACAAAGTCCGTATCCAATTGGACCCAAAAGTATGCATACAATTCCAAGGGCTTGTTGAAATGGACGGGGCCGGACTCTCTGAACCGCGAGACTTACACCTACGACAAGAAGAAGCGTGTCAAGACGTGGTCTCGCTACTACGACGGGCAGCATGATGCTCGGGGAACGTTCACTTATAAAAAAGGCCTGTTGAAATCTTTCGCCTTCGAGAGTTTCGAAGATTATGGTGTGAGCACTAAAGACGTCTTCAAGAGCAAGAACGGCCGCATCAAGCAGAAGTACAGCTATACCGACGGCACCTTGGAGACGGTAACCACGTATACCTACAAGAAGGTAACCGTGCCGAAGTCGCTGGTCCGTTTGGTCAAGGCGCAGCAAAATGCGATTTTGATCAGCGGCGCAATGCCTGGCGGAATCATGCCGTTTGAGGCCGCGCATCGATAAGAAGTATCGTCAAGTCGTAATAGCGAAGGCATAGGTTGAGGTCTGTGCCGTGCGGTACGGGGTGCTGGGGCTGTCAGCCGTGGCGCCGTGACGGCGAAGGTGAAGCAGCGTATTTATGCAGCTACGCAATTAAAATGGGCGGCTCCGTTGGGGCCGCCCTTTCGATTATGCGGCGCTTGTCGAGCGAGCTTGTTGTTTTGGGCGCATAGCTCATGGGCAAGCTGTGCCCCGCGCTTCCGTTGGTCTATACTGCTTGCACGAACGACGAGCGGAGGCGCATATGTACGGGCTTAAAACCGAAGTTGAATTCGACGCGGCGCATTTTCTTACCGACTACCATGGCAAGTGCGAGAACCTGCACGGGCATCGGTGGCGTGTGGTGGTGTATCTGGAGGTCGCCGAATTGCAACGCGAGGGCACGATGAAGGACATGGTCATCGATTTCGGTGACTTCAAGCGTGAGGTGCGCGACCTCGCCGAGACGCTCGACCACACGTTCATCGTGGAAGAGGGCTCCCTCATGCCGAAGACGCTCAATTGCCTGCACGAAGAGGGCTTCACGCTTTCCATCGTGCCGTTCCGCACGACGGCGGAAAACCTGGCGAAGTGGTTCTGCGAGCAGTTGGTGGAACGCGGGCTTCCCGTGAGCCAGGTGGATGTGTACGAGACCCCCAGCAATTGCGCTATCTACCGGAGGGCGTAGCGCGATGCCGGCATTGCACGAGGATATCCGCTTCCCCGTTGTCGAGCGGTTCACCAGCATAAACGGGGAGGGCACCCATGCGGGGCGCCTTGCGGTCTTCGTGCGTTTCCGGGGGTGTTCGCTTGCGTGCTCGTATTGCGATACCGTGTGGGCCAACCGCCACGATGCTCCGGCGGAAATGCTTTCCGTGGAGGACGTCGTCTCGTTCGTGGAGGCCTCCCCGGCTTCGTGTGTTACGCTGACGGGCGGCGAGCCCTTGCTGCAAGACGGCATCGATCGCCTGCTAGAGGCCCTCATGGCCGACCCCGACCGCTACATCGAGATCGAGACCAACGGCGCGGTGCCCATCGCGCATTTCGCGGCGGTGCGCCAACGGGTGGTAGGCGATGCGCCGGAGCGCCTGTCGTTCACCATGGATTGCAAGCTTCCCTCGAGCGGCATGGATGGCTTCATGCTGCCGGAAAACTACGACGCGCTCGATGCACGCGACACGGTGAAATTCGTCATCGGTGACGAAAGCGATTTCCCCGTGGTGCGCGAGACCATCGATCACCATAATCTGATGGAGCGCTGCAACGTGTACTTGAGCCCGGTGTTCGGGCAGATGGATCCTGCGCGTATCGTGACATTCATGCAGGAGGAGGGACTCGACCGGGCGACCCTGCAGCTCCAGCTGCATAAAATACTGTGGCCCGGCGTGGACAAGGGCGTATAGAACGCGGGCGGCCAGGGTTCGGCGGTCTGCGAAGAAGGGATGTGCAAGATGGCAAGTGGCGAGAAAGCCCTCGTGCTCGCGAGCGGTGGATGCGATTCCACGACGCTGCTCGCATATGCGGTGGATAAGCATGGTGCCGAAAACGTTCATGCGCTGTCGGTGCAATACGGGCAGCGGCATGTGCGCGAGATTGAATCCGCGCGCATGGTAACCGCGCACTATGGCGTGCCGCTGCATACCATCGACTTGACGAACGTGTTTGCGGAAAGCGATTCCTCGTTGCTGGCGCATTCCACGCAGGATATCCCCAAGGAAACCTATGCGGAACAGCTCGAGAATTCAGGGAGCCCGCTGGTTTCCACCTATGTGCCGTTCCGCAACGGGCTATTCCTGTCTGCCGCGGCGTCGATGGCGCTATCCCTGGGCTGCTCGAAGCTGTATTACGGAGCACACCATGACGACTGGGCGGGGAATGCGTATCCCGATTGCTCGGTGGAGTTCGTGAAGAGTATGGCGGAAGCGGTGCGCAATGGCACGGGCGGCGAGCTTGACGTGGAGGCGCCGTTCGTGGAATGGTCGAAGGCCGATATCGTGCGGCTGGGCCTGGAGCTCGATGTCCCTTACGTGCTCACCTGGTCGTGCTACGAGGGAGGGGAGCGGCCGTGCGGCACCTGCGCCACGTGCCGTGACCGCATTGCGGCGTTCGAGGCGAATGGCGCAGTGGACCCGGTCATGATGGCGTAAACGAGAGACGACGTGGGAGGAACTGACATGAGCGAACGAGAGAACGAGCCGGGAATCACGCTGCTGGGCGCGAAGGGCGTGGAGTATCGCATGGATTACGACCCGAGCGTGCTCGAGACCTTCGAGAACAAGCATCCGGAACGCGAGTACTTCGTGAAGTTCAACTGCCCCGAGTTCACGTCGCTGTGTCCCATCACCGGCCAACCAGATTTCGCGACGCTGTACATTAGCTATGTGCCCGCGAAGCGCATGGTGGAAAGCAAGAGCCTGAAACTCTACCTGTTCTCGTTCCGCAACCATGGCGACTTCCACGAGGACTGCGTGAACATCATCATGAACGACCTCATCGAGCTCATGGACCCGCTGTATATCGAGGTGCTTGGCAAGTTCTTGCCGCGCGGCGGCATTTCCATCGACCCGTATTGCAACTACGGCAAACCCGGTACCCGTTGGGAAGAGGTCGCTTGGCAGCGCTTGACCCACCATGACCTGTATCCGGAAAAGGTGGACAACCGGTAGCGTTTGGGTCGCGGGTCTTAGAGCTCCTCCGTCATTACGGTCGGAGCGTCGAAGCCCCCACCTTGTCGTCCCGGGCGAGCGAAGCGCCCCCACCTTGTCGTCCCGGGAGAGCGAAGCCCCCACCTTGTCATCCCGAGCGAAGCGCGAAGCGCGTAGTCGAGGGATCTCCTCCGGGTCGCGATTAGAGCCAACCAGCGCTTGCGTGAGGTCCCTCGGCTCGCTTCGCTCGCTCAGGATGGAGCAGCGCTTGCGCTATCGCTCGGGACAGAGCGATGCTCCGCTCGGGGATGGTTTTGGTTCGGTGCGCCTATCGACTTTTCAGGTAACCCCGCAACTCGTGCGCATTAGTGGCATAATAGCTGGAATGTGCATGTAAACGAACGAAGAGCGCCCGATAATGCCCGATAGATACGATAGACAGCGAAGTTCCCGCGACAGCGGTCAGCGAGGCGATGCCCGCGACCGGCGGGGAAGCGATTACTCTCGGGCATCATCCGACTACGGCCGCCGCGAGCAGCGGGAGCCTCAGCGCAACTATCGCGATCCGCGACGGTACGGTTCCGAAACGTCGGGGCGACCGGCTTCCTATTCGCACGAAGGACGAAGCTCGGATCAGCGGGCCGTTCGCGAGAACCGTTCGGCGTCGGCTCGTTACGCGGGCGATTCCCGTTATGGTGAGCGTTCCGCACAGGATTATCGCTCCAGCAGGACGCGCTCTGCCGAGGGCGATCGCCACGCCCGGCCGCGCAATCCCCGACCGGAGCGCACGGATTACCCCGATGACCAGCGTCGTTATCGCGGCGCGTCGGAGGGGAGGCGTGCATACGGCGAGCAGCTCCAGCAGGGTCAGCGCAGATACTCCCGCGACGAGGCGCAACGACGTCAGGCGCGCGAGGCTTCACGGTATGGCCAGCAGGCGGGCAGCCGCCAGCCGCAACGTCAGCGGAGCGCCTATTCGCAAGAAGCTTTCGACCCCCGTGCAAATCTCCAGGGCGGGCGTCGCATCAACACGTCGGGTGTGCCCGGTGGACGCGCTGGGCGTGGCCCCCGCATGGCGGGCGGCATGCAGCCGCAGTACAACTTCGACATCGCCGATGCTTTCCAGCTGGGCAAATATGTGCTGGTGGGCATTGTCGCGCTGATTATCGTCATCTTTGTCGTGCGTGGCATCTACCTGGCGTCGCCAGCGGATTATACCGTCGCGGGACAGCAGGTTTCCCTTGCGCGCGGTACCACGTACCAGGGCCTGCTCGATTCGGGCGAGCTCGACGCCGCTCCGGGCAATCTCGTTGCAGTCGATGACGAGGTGTTGCAGGAGGGCGGTGGCAAGCAGCCCACCGTGTACCTGAATGGCGAGCCGGTGGACCTCAATAGCCGCATTTCCGACCAGGGCGATATCACCGCGGAAAACGGCGAGGACGAAATCGAGCCGTATTCGGCAACGCAGGAGATCACCCCCATCACCACTCAGCTCGATCAGGCGAATAACTTCAACTTCTACAACGGCGTGCTCCATGTGGTGACCGACCCTGGTCAAGAGGGCATTACGGAAACGCGCACCGGCGAGACCACGGGCCGCACGGCAACGGTGAAGGTGCAGGACATGAAGCCGCGGCACATCGAGAACCTCGAAGCGTCCATCCCGTCGGGGAAGAAGCTCGTCGCGTTGACCTTCGATGACGGTCCCAACCCTGCTGAAGGCGGCACCCAGGAGATTCTCGATGTGCTTGCGAAATACAACGTGAAGGCGACATTCTTCATGTTGGGCTCGCAGGCAGAAGAGTTCCCGGACATGGCGCGCAAGGTGGCGAATGCCGGACATCAAGTGGCTACCCATTCGTATTCCCATGACGAAAAGCATTACTTGAACCAGACGACGGAAGAGGATGTCATCTACCAGATTGGCACCGCTCGCAAGGTCGTCGGCGAGGCGACGGGAACCGACCCCGCGTATATCCGTCCGCCGGGAGGAAACATCGATGCAAAGGCGATCATGGCAGCCGATACGCTTGCCGATGGCTATATTGGCTGGAGCATCGACACGCTCGACTACACTTTGCCTGGTAGCGATTCCATTGCGCGTACCGTTTTGAGCGAGGTGGAGCCCGGTTCGGTCGTGCTGATGCACGATGGCGGTGGCGATCGTTCCCAGACCGCTGCTGCGTTGGACGAGGCCATTCCCAAGCTCCAGGAAGAGGGCTACACGCTCGTGACGATTGACGAGCTCGTGCAGGCGATCCTGGCCGAACGCACAGGCTCGCAGCAGGGCCAAGAAGGCCAGGCTTCGCAGGCGACGCAAGGTTCCGAGCAAACCAGCGATGGCAATGCCGATGAGGATTCCGGCAACGAGGGCGAGGGATCCGAGCAAGACGCGTAGGCGCAAGCTGGCGCGCTGGTATGGCAGCGGTCCAACTGTTCCCAGGCAGATGACATCAAGCGCAAACCTCCCGATAGCACTTTGGGATGATAAAAAACTGCGGAAATGTTTGATTTCTCGAGATTTAAGCAATTCGGTGTGCAAAATATGCAGTAATGTTTGATTTTCTAGCAGGGGGTCTGAGTAGCCCGTTTTTGACAGCGCTCTCATCAGGGGTTATGCATTGCAAAAATGGCCGCTATTGATATCCCTTCCAGAAAATCAAACAAAACCGAATATTCTTAACATTGAGAAAGCCATAATCGCCAAAATCGTACAAAACAGAAAATTATGAACACCGGCGCAGTGCAACAGAGAGCCATATGCCGGCGTTTCGCACACCGCAGCGGCTGCGCGAATAACTATTGCAGGTATAAGTAGCGGAGTTGGCGGAGGTCGGCGGCATTGAGCTTGCAGATATCGCGCAAGAAACCTTCGACTCCGCCGAAATCGCGATTGATGGCATGGAATAGTGCGCCCAGATACTCCGAACGGGCATCCAGCAATGCTCCCATGCGGTCAGACAACGCTGGCTTCTCTCTCTTGGCTTCGGCTTCAGCCATGATTTCGCGGCGTCGCCCAGCGAGGTAACGATTCGTGACGAGGTAATCCTCGATGATGTCGGCACGGCGCGCGCCGAGCGCTGACAGGATGATGGCGGCGACAACACCCGTCCGGTCCTTGCCGTTCGTGCAATGCCATAGGACTGCGCCTTCGTGGTTGTCCAAGAGCACCTGGAAGATCGTCTGCCACTCGTCGGATGTCGCTTCGTCGACCATATGCTCGTAGATGCGGCGCATGTCGTAGTCATCGGGATTCCAGCGCATCGTGAGCATTTCGGTCCAGTTGTAGTCCTCGCGCACCACGCCGATCGTCTTCATGGGCAGCAGGGGCACGACGACGTTTTCGACGCCATCGATCTGGGGGTCGGGCGCGGGGCGGCGCTCAAACCCCGTTCGCAGGTCGATGATCGTGCGCACCTGGTATTTGCGCGCGAGAAGCTGCAGTTCCGCGGGTGAAGCGTTCGAGAGCTCGGCGCTGCGCAGGAGCTTGCCGGCGCGCACGAGGCTGCCGTCCTTCGTGGGGATGCCGCCGAGGCTTCGTATGTTCAGGATATTCGGGAAATCATGCATGCGAAATCGCCGCTTCCCCCGTTAGCGACGCCGTTTCTGCTGGGCGCGTTGCTTGTTGCGGCGCGCGGCCTTTTGGCGCTTTTTCCCGTAGTAGCGGCTCGAGGCGAAAAAGCCGATGCCCGACGCTGCGATGATCAACATGCCGAGCGCGAAGCCCACGCTCTTGCGGGTTTCGTCATCGAGGTCTTGGATGCCGCAGCCAGAAAGGGCGAGACATGAAAACAGCGCCAATGCAGCGAGTGCGGACATGATGAAGATGCGCTTGTTCATGAACAGCCTTCCCAACGTAAGCGATAACCCGTGCAATTATAGCGCAGCGACACGGCGCGGCGCTGCCTATGGGCGGGTGGCTGTGATGCGAAGCGAAAGGCCGTTGACGATGGGGGAGCCCCTTTTCGTCAATCGCTAATCCTTGTTCTTCTCGTAGTAGGCTTTCATGCACGAGAACGTCTCGTTGCTGATGTAGTGTTCCACGCGGCACGCGTCTTCTTCGGCGGTTTCCGCGGGAACGCCCATGAGCTCGAAGAGGTTGCACAGCAGCACGTGGCGCTCGTACACCGACTTCGCAATTTCCTCGCCCTTGGGGGTGAGGTGCAGTCCGGTGCCGTTGTCCGGCTCGACGTAGCCCTGGTCGCGCAGCTTGCCCATCCATTCGCTGATGGTGGGTTTGGAGAAGCCCATCTTGCGGGCGAGGTCGACAGGGCGCACGACTTCCAGCGTGCGGCTCAACACGTAGATGTCTTCCAAGTACATTTCGAGCGATTCGCTGCTTGCCGGCATGAAGTACTCCTCTGAACGACGATAGGCATGGAATAGTTTACGGGATGAATGTGTGCGAAACCTCGCGATTGGGGTTAGGTAATCCTATTTTTTCGCAGGCCAGACGCATGTTGAGGGCATTGAAAAAAGATAGACGCATCTATCTGCGCAGGCCATGGGAAAAGTTAGACACGTCTATTCAAAATGTTAGAGCAGACTTACATATTCGCAGGTCAAAGGCCAAAAATTAGCGTTGACGAAACCGGGATTCGGCGATTACCTTCGAATAAAGAAGACGATATCGGGGCGTTTTTAAGGCGCAACCCGCGTGAAAGGGGAAAGACATGGGATACGGAAAGCTTATCGCTTTTGCCGGTGGCGCTCTGGCGACTGGCGTGCTGAACGTTGCCTCGAAGAGCCCGCGGGTGCGTGGCGCCATGGTGAACTGCGTGGCCAAGGGCATGCAGTTCAAGGCCGAGGCCGACGAAGCGCTGCAGAACATCAAGGATGACGCCGAGGACGTATGCGCCGATGCCCGTTACGAGGCGCGCGTGAAGGCCGCCATGGACGCCCGTCGCGCCGAGGTCGAGGAACGCATCCGCGCTGAAGTCGAGGCCCAGATGGCCGAGGAAGCCGCGCTGGCCGAAGCTGCCCTGGCCGCCGAAGAAGCCGCCGCCAAGTAAACCGGCTGCATCTTTTGCCGTTTTCGCACGTAGGCAGGAGCGTGCACATCCGTGGCCCGGGCGTTGGAGACCGTCCGGGTCGCCTTATTTCACAAGGGTGATTCCATGTATTACGAGATCGTTCACGACCGCCCCGGCCGCATCCGGTTCCGGTGCGGGAAATGGCTTTTCACCGAAAACGAGGCCAATGGCGTCGTCGCTCAGCTGAAAGCGGTGGAAGGCGTTTTCGAGGTGCGCTATCGCGAAGCCAATGGCGGTTTCCTGGTGTTGTTCGAGGGGAACGTGCGCAATCAGGTGATTGCGGCGATGGATGCGCTCGACGTGCTGCATTTGCCCACCGCAGCGCCCGACCCGGCCACGAGCGCGGAGGCGCTCGACAACCGATTTCAGCTCCAGATCGCAAAGCTCTTCATCCGTCGAACAGCGCGGCGTTTCCTTCTGCCCGCGCCGGTGCGCGCGGTGCTCTGCGTTCTGCGTGCGCTACGCTTTGGGAAAGAGGGACTGCGCGCGCTGGCGCATGGGCGCCTGAGCGTCGAGGTCCTGGACATGACCGCCATCTGGATGTCCGTTTTCCAGCGCGATTTCAACACAGCTGGTCTCGTGATGTTCCTGCTGAAGGTATCCGACGTGCTTACCGATTACACGCGTGCCCGCTCGAACCTGGCGCTGCGCCAGAATCTCGCGATTTGCGCCGAAACCGTGTGGGTGGAGAGCGCCGACGGCATCGAGGTTGAGGTGCCGGTGGAAGAGGTGGCGGTTGGCGACCACGTGCGCGTGCGCGCGGGTTCGCTCGTGCCGTTCGACGGCACGGTGATGCAAGGCGAGGGAGAGGTCAACGAGGCGAGCATGACCGGCGAGTCGGCGCTTGTGCACAAGGACGAGGGCTCGACGGTGTTTGCCGGCACGGCGATGGACGAGGGTTCGTTGCTCATCCGCGTGGATGCGCAGGTGGGAGACTCGCGTCTCGACGGCATCGTGGAGCTGGTGGAGAATTCGAGCGACCGCAAGGCGCTCGTCCAGAGCCGGGCGGAACGCCTCGCCGATGGGGTCGTCCCCATCTCGTTGGGCCTGTTCCTGGCGAAGTGGGCGCTCACGCGCAACCTGGCGTCGGCGATGAGCGTGCTCATGGTCGACTATTCATGTGCCATCAAGCTCTCGACGCCCGTGGCGGTCATGAGCGCGATGCGCGAGGCGACGAAGCGCGAAGTGGTGGTGAAGGGCGGCAAATACCTCGAGGCGCTCGCGCAGGCCGACACCATCGTGTTTGACAAGACCGGCACGCTCACGAACGCCTGCCCCGAGGTCGTGGATGTCATCGGTTTCAACGGTTGGGAAGAGGACGAGATTCTGCGCACGGCGGCGTGCCTGGAGGAGCATTTCCCGCACAGCATGGCGCGTGCCATCGTGCGGTGCGCCGAGGAGCGCGGTCTGCTCCATTCCGAGGAAAACCACGCCGAGGTGGAGTACATCGTGGCGCATGGTATCGTCACGTCCATCGATGGCAAGAAAGCCTGCGTGGGAAGCGCCCACTTCGTGTTTGAAGACGAGGGCGTGCCCTGTCCCGAGGGGCTGTTCGAGCGCATCAACCGCGAGGCGCCCACGGCATCGACGGTGTTCTTGGCGGTCGATGGCGAGCTCTGCGGGGCCATGTGCATTTCCGACCCGCTGCGCCCCGAGGCGAAAGAGGTCGTTGCCGCCCTGCGCGCCCGGGGCTTCGATCACGTGGTGATGCTCACCGGCGATTCCGAAAACTGCGCGCGCACCATCGGCCACAAGCTGGGGCTGGACGAATGGCATTCGCAGGTGCTGCCCGAGGACAAGGCGGCATACGTGGAGGACCTGAAACGCCGTGGCCATACGGTGCTCATGGTGGGAGACGGCATCAATGATTCGCCCGCGTTGGCCGCCGCCGACGTGTCCATCGCGCTTTCCGATGCCAGCGACATCGCGCGCAACGTGGCGGATATCAGCGTGCTCACGTCATCGCTCACGGCCTTGCTCACAATGCGCGATATCGCGGTGCAGCTGATGAAGCGCGTGAACAATTCCTATGGCTTCATCGTGTCGTTCAACACGGCGCTCATCATCTTGGGCTTTATAGGAATCCTGCCCGCGAACCTGGGCGCCATCCTGCACAACGGCTCCACCGCCGCCATCGTCGCCCACAACATGCGCCCGCTGCTGCCTGAGGCAAGCGCATAAGCGGAGGGTCGCCCGGGGACGGTGGTTTCAGGTGACAGGGGGTCAGGCTTTGACAGGGGGTCACGCGTAAACGCCACATTTTGTTGTGTAACAAACAGGCTTTTAACAAGACCCCCACGCACCAGGCACCCCCCCC
>JAUNEQ010000019.1:19786-22156 GCA_030525445.1 Coriobacteriia bacterium
GTGGGGGTCTGGCTTACCGCCACGTTGGTTGATGTCGTCAACCAACGTGACGTTAAGCCTGACCCCCTGTCACCTGGCACACCGCGCGTTTCCGGAAAAGCGGGCATCCCATCCGGCTGGTTCCGCGGTATCCTATCGCGCATGGAAAAGATCGGAATCATATTGGTGAACACGGGGAGCCCCGATTCGCCGACTGAAGAGGCGGTGCGCGCGTACCTGGGGAGTTTCCTCATGGACCCACGGCTGGTGTCGGTGCCGCGGCCCATTTGGCGGCAGATCCTGAACCGCAAGATCCTCCCCACACGCTCTTCCGTTTCCGCTGAAAAATACAAGATCATCTGGGAAGACGAGGGGACGCCGGCGGGAAGCCCGCTCAACCGCGCGCATGAGGCAACGGCTACGGGGCTTGGTAGCCTGTTGCGAGGCGAAGGCGTTATCGTGCGTGCCGCGATGTGCTATGCGCCGCCGTTGCTCGATGATGTGTTACAGGAACTGCGTGCGCTGGGCTGCGAGCGCATTGTGTACGTGCCGTTGTACCCGCAATCTGCGTATACGCAGGTGGGTTCGTGCGTCGATGCGTTTGGCCGCGCGTGCCGGCGCATCGATTGGAATCCGCACGTGGAGCTCGTATACGACTGGTGGGATGACGAGCTGTACCTGCAGGCGGTGGTCGATTCCATCCAGGCTGCGGGTTTCGACCCGGCACGTGATTATCTGGACCTGTCGTATCATTCCATCCCGCTGCGCGATGTGAAGCATGGCGACACCTACGTGGACTACGTGTACCGCACCAATCGCATCATCGTGCAGCGCCTCGGGGTGGTCGAAGGCCGCTGGGCCACCGGCTTCCAAAGCGTTTTCGGCCGTAAGCCGCGGGATTGGGCGGCGCCGCTTTCCACGAAAATCCTGGCAGATTGGGGTGCTGCCGGCGTCTCGAACGTGTACCTGTGCTGCCCGGGTTTCGCGGCCGATTGCCTGGAGACCCTGTACGACATTCCCCACGAGCTCGAGCCCGCCTACAAGGATGCGTATCGCAGCGCGCACCCTGATGCCCCCGAGCCTTCGTTCACCTACGTGCCCTGCATCGACCCATACGAGGTGTACCCGCGCATTCTGCGCCATGTGCTCGAGGAGCGTTCTGAGTTCCTAGCCGAACGATGATGCGAAGCGTTAGCCCGCATTGAACGGGGTGAGAGGCCCCCGCTTTGTCATCCCGAGCGGAGCGCGAAGCGCGTAGCCGAGGGACCTCCTGCAACAGGGTGAGATCCCTCGACTCGCTTCGCTCGCTCGGGATGACAAACGGGGTGCTTCGCTCGCTCGGGATGGGGAGCAGCCACTCGCTTAGACGTCCTTACGGCATTCGACTCCTATGGTATACTCTTGGGCACTGTATCGCTTTAGTCTGCAAAAGCGTTGGGAATATGGGAGGAATAATGAAGAAGAAACTTGCACTGATCATGAGCGTCGCCGCGGCACTGTGCCTGTGCTTCGCGATGGCCGGTTGCGGCAACGACAGTCAACCCACGAACGCCGGCAACGGCGCCGATGCCGAAGCCATGACCTTTACCGTGGGCTTTGACAAGGCATTCCCGCCGTACGGTTACGTGGGCGACGACGGTGAGTACACCGGCTTCGACCTCGACCTGGCCGCCGCGGTGTGCGAGAAGAATGGCTGGGAGTTCAAGGCCGAGCCCATCGACTGGGATGCCAAGGACGCGCTCATCAACCAGGGCGACATCACCTGCATCTGGAACGGCTTCACCTATGAGGGCCGCGAGGACAAATATGCGTGGGCTGGCCCGTACATGGGCAATGGCCAGGTCGTCGTCGTGAAGGCTGACAGCGACATCACCAAGCTCGCCGATCTCGCCGACAAGGCCGTCATCACCCAGGCCGACTCCTCCACGATCGAGGCCCTGGACAGCGATGAGTGGAAGGACCTGCAGGCCTCCTTCAAGGGCGGCAAGGTTCAGACTATCTCCGACTTCAACAATGCGTTCATGCAGCTCGAGAGCGGCACCGTTGACGCGGTCGCCTGCGACCTCTCCATCGCCGCCTTCCAGCTCGCCGCCAAGCCGGATGCCTACAAGCAGCTCGACGAGCAGCTTTCCGAAGAGCACTTCGCCATCGGCTTCAAGAAGGGCGAAGAGGGCCAGGCTCTCGCCGACCAGGTTGCCGAGACCCTGAAGGCCCTGGATGCCGACGGTACCGTCAAGCAGATTTGCGAGAAGTACGCAGATCAGGGCATCTCTTACGACAACTGGTGCCTGAAGTAGCAGACGCCGAATAAGCGCCACCATGGCGCAATGGTTTGACCAAGGGGCGAAAAGCGGTTCCCGCTTTCGCCCCTTACCCTGTTGAAAGTGGGAA
>JAUNEQ010000118.1 GCA_030525445.1 Coriobacteriia bacterium
CCGGCGGGAGGTCCCTCGGCTCCGCGGGCTGCGCCCGCTCCGCTCGGGATGACACTGGTGGCGAGCACCGGCCCCGAGCGCGCATGTCAACGGTGTTTAACATAGAGAGACTTGGGAATGTAAATCTCACGCGTAACCTGGTTACGACAGGCTGACGACATTCACGCCCGCGTCGAGTTCGCGCAGGAGGTCCACCACCTCTTCATGGCAGGTGAACAACAGCACCTGACGCATGGTCGCCAGCTCCAGAAGCGCCTGGGCGGCACTGCGGCGGCGGTCGGCATCGAAGTTCACGAGGATGTCATCGGCAAGCACCGGCACCGAACAGCCCACGTTTTGCGCCGTCATGAGCAGGGCGATGCGCAGGCACAGATACAGCTGCTGGCGCGTACCAAGCGAAAGCAGCATCGGGTCGCGCATGTCGCCACGGCTGTTCACTACCTGGATCTCGCGGGCAGCCGTGAGGCGCACCTGCATCCACATGCCATCAGTCATATCCTCGAACAGACGGCTGGCCAGGCGATACACTTCGGGTTGGCTCTTCGACTCCCACACCGAGACCGCCTCGGCGAGGTTGCGGCGCGCAAGCAGCAGCACCGCGTAGTCGCGTTTCGACTCTTCCAGCTGGCAGCGAATCGCCGCGCGTTGCTGCTTCAGCTCGGCGAAGGCCGTCTCGTCGCGCGCCTGCAGCAGCCGCTGGTTCAGCTCACCCAGACGCGTATCCATCCGCTCGCCCTCTGCCATCAGCACCCGGCGCTGCTCGATGGCATCGGCCACCAGCGCCTCGAATGCCGCGACATCTGCGACATCGGCATCGGCCAGAAGCTCATCGCGCTGCTCCTGCGCGCGGGCAATCGCCTCGTCCGCAGCCGCTATCTGGGCATACACGTTCTGCCGGCGCTGTTCGAACACCGCATCGGTCGTGCGGAGCTCGCGCGCATCGTCCAGCAAGCTGCGGGCGCGCCGCAGGCTCCTGCCCGCATCCGAAAGGTGGTTAAAGCGGTAATACGATGCGATGCGCTCGCCGATTTCGGACAGTTCCGCCTCGCAGGCATCGAGCTTCTTCTGATCCTGCAGCATGACCCACCGGGCATCTTCCATGCGCTGTTCCAGCGAGGGACCCGATGAGCCCGGCCTGAACGCCATAACGAGCGCAGCCGCGCCCATCACCAGCGCCGCAAGCACCAGGAACACGCCAAACGCCGTGATGGAAAGGCTCCCAATGGAGATGCCATAGACGGTCGTGGGAATGCCCGCCAGCAGCGCCACGGCGGGAAGGATAATCGACATGGCAACCTGACCAGCAGCTTTCGTGCGCCCCGCACGGACGGGGTCCTGTTTGGCCGATTCTTCGAGGACCTCGTACGCCGCCGTCGAATCCTGCAGGTCGCGCTTTGCGTAATCCACCGCGTTCATCAGGCGGTCACGTTCAACCTGGAAATCGTCGAGCGTGTCGCGAATCGCCCGCTCTTCCGCGGGGCTCAGGTCGCGCAGCGCGATCTGGTCCTCGGTCACCGTTTCGCCCAGGTGCGCGACGCGCTGCTCATCGGCATCGATCTCGTCGAGCTGCGCGGTGAGCTCGGCACGCTGTTCGGTGCGCTCGGCAATCTCATGCTCGATCTTCTGAAGCAGCGACAGGTCGGCAGACCGGCCTTCGATCAGGCCGTTCAGCTCATCATGCTTGCGCGCGAGTTCCGCGCGGTCGGGCTCGAGGTTCTCGAGCTCCCGGCGCTCGGCAATATACTGGGCCGCCTCACGCTGCGCCTCGTCGATATCGGCTTCCACTGCCTTCAGCTGGTCGGTGAGGTTGGCGATAGAGTGCGTCGCAGAGGCCGCGCGCGACGTATACCCCGCGATGCGGGCGTCAATCTGGCGCAGCGCTTCGGTCGGAGACGTCTCGGTTCCGGCGCCCGCGGTCAGCAGCCGCGAGGTCACCTCGGCCGCATCGTCAAGCGACAGCAACTCGTCGCTATCGAGCGCGAACATCGTCTGATACGTCGCGACGTCGATGTCGGCGAGCAAGCCCACCTCATCGGTGACGCCATCGGCGTTCCGCGTGCGAATGAGCGCCGACTCGCCCCCGTCTTCAGACTTGAAGATAAGGCGCCCGCTGCGTTCCGCGTTTTCGGGCTTATAGGTGTTTTGGCGCGACCGGCCATCCGGCCAGCCAAACATCACGCCCGTGGCGAACGAATTCAGCGTAGTCTTCCCGCTCTCGTTCTTCCCGAACACCACATTCATGCCGGGGCGGAACGGCCCGACCGATTCGTCGACGAGCTTGCCGAAGCTGTCGATGTTCATGCGCTCCATGAACCACGAGGAAAGGCGGCGGATTCTCATTGGGCATCACGCCCCTCGCCCAGCAAGTCGAACACGAGCGATTCCGCGCGCTGCTCTATCTTGCGCAGGGCCTTATTCGAAATGTTGGAGATGCCGATGCCGCGGTCGATGAACTCTTGCTGAAGATAGGCGATCTCGCGCGCACCATCTTCCTCGCTCTTTTCGCTCACCTGCAGGAACACCGCCGGGAACAGGCCTTCCGCCATGAGCTTCTCGCGGTCGATGGGCATCGCGGTGCGATCGATGAGGGCGTCGCAGAAGAAGCGGTCGTAGCTCTCGTTGATGCGCAAGCGCAGGTCTTCGAGCACGCCGGGCTGCCGGAGCACCTGGTGAAGCGGGGTCACGCCCGTGAGCGTGATGCGCTCGATCATCTCATCGCACGCCGCCGCACCGTTCAGCCGGAACAGCTCCTCCTTCACGGCATAGGCCATGTCCGAAAGCGTCTCGCATGCCGAGACATCCACCTTCACGCGCTCCCACACCACGCTTGCCGTGGGGATGAACTCCAGGCGGTTCGGCGCGCCTTGCGTGAGCGTCACGAGGTTCACGCCGCGAGCGCCCACGTCCTTCATCGCACGGCCTTGGATGCACCCGGAAAACGAGATGCGCGGGTTGTCGTCGCCATACACCTTGGGCGAGTGGATATGGCCAAGCGCCCAGTAGTCCATGCCCGATGCAAGCAGCTCGGCAGGGTCGACCGGCGCCTTGATCGGGTCGACGTCGAGGCCCGTGTGGAGCACGCCCACTGCAAACGGGGGCTGCACACCCGTGGCTTCCTCGCCCGCCGCACGCGTGATACCAGCGGCGATGCTCGTGCCGTATGGCCAGGTCTGGTGGTAGTACCCACGTCCGCCAACCAGAACGAGCGGCTCTCCGTCGCGCGTGAACACGAAGTAGCCGGGGTCGTCTCCCGCCGGCAGCATATGGGCATTCGCCGGCAGTTTGCCGTACGCATGCTGCCAGCTTGTATAGGGGTCATGGTTGCCCGTGCAGAAGTAGACGGGAATGCCCGCCGCATCCAACCGATTCAGCCCATCTACGAAGCAGGAGTAGTCCGCATACGAAGGATGCGCAAGGTCGAAGATGTCGCCGGCAATCACCACGAAGTCGACCGCATGCTCGAGCGCAGCGTCGATGACGCGTTCGTACGCCTCGGGAATCGCCTCCATCATGCGGCGCGCCCACTTCCCCGAAGAAGTGCGCAAGCCCTTGAACGGCGCCCCCAGATGGAGGTCGGCGGCATGTATGAATGTAACGCTTTGTCCCATGGCAACAGTGTAGCGCGACGCGGCCAACAACTACAGGCGCGACTCGTCGAAGTAGTCGTGGAAGCTCGTGTTCTCGGCCGTGTAGGCGAGCGTGATATCGCGCGTGGGGCCGTTGCGGTGCTTCGCCACGATGAGTTCCGCCACACCCAGGTCGGGACGCGAATCGCTTTCGGCCTCGGCCTCGTTCATGGAACGGTCGATGAACATGACGATGTCGGCGTCCTGCTCGATCGAGCCCGATTCACGCAGGTCGGAAAGCTGCGGGCGCTTGCGGCCGCCGCGCATTTCGATGGCTCGGGAAAGCTGCGAAAGCGCGATGACGGGCATGTCCATTTCCTTCGCGAGCACCTTCAGGCCGCGGGAAATCTCGGCGACTTCCACCTGGCGGTTGTCGGGACGATGCGTCGCCGGCTGCATCAGCTGCAGGTAGTCCACCACGATGAGGCCCTTTTCCTTGTCGCGCAGCTCGCGACGGGCCTTTGCGCGCAGCTCCAGAATGGAGAGCGCGGGGGTGTCGTCCACGTACAAGTCGAGGTTCGACAGGCCGTTGAGCGACTCGGTGATGAGACTCCAGTCGTTGGCGTCCAGGTATCCGCCTCGGACCTTCGACAGGCTCACGCGGGCCTCGGAGCACAGCACACGCTGCATCAGCTGCACCGCGCTCATCTCCAGCGAGAAGAACGCCGTGCACACGCCGGCCTTCGCCGCGTTCACCGCGAGGTTCAGGGCGAACGATGTCTTGCCGACGCCGGGTCGCGCCGCGAGAATCACGAGGTCGCCGCCGCGGAATCCGCCGAAGAGCGCGTCGACGTCGCGGAAGCCCGAAGGCACGCCAGCCATGTGCGATTGCTGGTCGGCGAGCTTCGTGATCTCCTCGAAGGTCTCGGTGAGCAGCTCGTCGGCCTTGCGGAAGGTCGAGGAAATGCGCTTCTCGGTCGCCTTGAACAGCGTCTTTTCCGCCTCTTCCACCACCACGTTCAGGTCGTCGGGCGGATTGTAGGCCAAGGCGCTGATGTCGTTAGACGCGCGGATGAGGTCGCGCAACACCGCCATGCGCTTCACGATGTCGGTATGGGTGCGCCAATTCGTGAGCGCGAACGTGTTATCGGACAGTTCGAGCAGGTAGTTGCGGCCGCCCGCGGTTTCGAGCGTGCCCATCGCCCGGAGGTTTTCGGCGAGGGAAATGGGGTCGATGTCGATGTGGCGCTTGTACATATCCATCATCGACGTGAAGATGTGCGTGTGCGCCGGGCGGAAGAAATTCTCGGGCGTCAGCTTGGTCGCGACGTCCTCCATGGCCTCCTGGTTCAGCATGCAGGCGGCGAGCACGGACTTCTCCGCTTCGATATTGTTCGGCCAACCCCGGTTCGCCGGATTCGCCGTGTCTTGGTTGTTCTGCGGCATCCTCAACCTCCCATGCGGTCGCCCACTTCGCCACCGCCTATCAGGGGGACTGTCCCCATGATAGATGCGCGGCATCAACGGTCGCTCAACACAAAGATGCAACCATACTACCTGATAAAAATCCCCCTGACGCGATCGCATCAGGGGGATTCAACTTCCTTAGAAAGCGATCCGAATTATTCGGCCTCGGTCTCCTCGGCAGCCTCGACGGCTTCCTCGGCGACCTCTTCAACCGCTTCCTCGGCCTCGACCTCGGGCTCCTCGGTGGGGATGGCCTCATCCTCGGCACCGACGAACACGTTCAGGACGCTCTTGATCTCACGATACAGAGAAACGGAGACCTGATGCTCGCCTGCGGTCTTGATGGGGGTGCGCATGTCGATGCGCTTGCGGTCGAGCTCGATGTCGAACTGGGCCTTGACGGCATCAGCGATCATCTGCGGGGTGACGGAGCCAAACAGGACGCCTTCCTCGCCGACCTTTGCGTCGACCTTCACCTTGATGGCGTCGAGCTGGGCCTTCAGGGCCTCAGCGTCGGCAATGCGGGCCTCTTCGCGCTTGGCGATGTTCTTGCGACGCATCTCAAGCTGCTTCAGGTTGCCCTTGGTCGCCAGGATGGCGATGCCCTGCGGAAGCAGGTAGTTGTTCGCGAAACCACGAGCGACTTCGATGACGTCGCCTTCGCCGCCGCGACCCTTGAGTTCGGAAAGAAGAATAACCTTCATCGTTTACCCCCTGTTCCTACGGTCGCCGCGACCGCTGACGGAGGGAACCGCGTACGGCATCAGAGCCATGACGCGAGCGCGCTTGACGGCGTTCGCAACGTCGCGCTGGTGCTGCACGCAGCATCCGGTGACGTGACGGGGCTTGATCTTGCCGCGGTCGGTAACATACTTGCGCAGCACCTGGGTGTCCTTGTAGTCGAGGTACTCAGTTCCTTCCTTGCAGAACTGGCAGTACTTACGACGAGGCTGCTTCATGTAATCGGCCATGTGCCTAATACCTCT
>JAUNEQ010000119.1 GCA_030525445.1 Coriobacteriia bacterium
GCCGGTTCTCAACCATGGAGGCGCCGTTCCTGGCTCGATTCGCCGCTCTGCGGCCGCACGTCGTCGAATCCTGCCATCCCCCCAAGCGCCCGTGGCACGATTCGCCGCTCTGCGGCGACACGTCGCCGAGTCCTGCCAAGCATCGCCCGCCCGTGGCTCGATTCAACGCTCTGCAGCGACACACCGTCGAATCCTGCCATCCCCCCAAGCGCCCGTGGCACGATTTGCCGCTCTGCGGTCACACACCGCAGAATCGCGCCACGTTTCGGAATGGATAGCCTAACCCAGGCCGCGCAGAAATCGCGCGATCCGGCCTTCGAAATCTCCCGACGCTCCTACAGGTTGCCGGCGAGGAAATCCTTCACGATGCCCATGGTCTCGCGCAGCATGTTGTTGGGCAGGTAGAACGGGGTGGAGTAGGCGGAAATCCCGCATGCGTTTTCCAGTCCCGCCTTCTGCGCGATCTTCACTGCACGGAACACGTGGAAGTTGTTCGTGACGATGCCCGTCCGCGCGAAGGGGGAGCTCATGAGCGCCATCGAGTTCGCGATGTTCTGTACGGTGTTGGCGGACCGGTCCTCGCGGATGATGCGCGCGGGGTCGATGCCGTGCAGTTCCAGGTAGGTTCCCATGCAATCGGCTTCGGCGACAGGCTCGTTGGGGCCTTGGCCGCCCGACACGATGCAGGTGGTCTGCGGATTCTCACGCAAGTACGAAACCGCGGCATCCAGGCGGTACTGCAGCACGGAGCCGGGGGTCTCGTCGGGGCGCACCTGCGCACCCAGCACGACAATATAGTCGAGCCCGTTTTCGCCCTGTTCGTCGAATTGCCCGATCATCAGGACGCTCGTGACGGCGAGCACGACGCAAATGGCCGCGAGGCAGGCTGCCCCCACGCCCTTGGCTACCAGCGGCAGGTTCGCCCAGGCGCCGGCGTGCGTGGCCCACGCCGCGGCAAGCCAGGCGGCACCCAGCGCATACCATACGGCGAAAAACGGCGTCCCCGAATTCAACGACATGACCGCGACGCCATAGGCGATGCTCGCGAAGCCCAACAGTGCGAATACGATTGCCATCCCTGCGTCCCTTTCTATCGATGCCATCATCATACTGCTTTGCCGGTTGGCGCAAGGGGGCATCCCTTTTGGCCAATCGGGGCCTCGCAGGTATGATGGGCGTGTGCGACCGATCCATCTAGCGGGGAAGCGAGGTGCCCATGAGCGAGAGCGCATGCCGCGCGTGGTACGAGGGAGACCCCATCCTCGAGGCCTACCACGACCATGAATGGTGCCGGGAAAACCACGACGACCGCTTCCAATTCGAGATGCTGTGCCTGGAAGGCGCGAGCGTGGGGCTGTCGTGGCGCACCATCATGCACAAGCGCGAGGCCTACCGTGCCGCGTTCCATGGGTTCGACATTGCCGCCTGCGCCACGATGACGGATGCCGAGCTCGAGGCGCTGCTGGACAATCCGGGGATCATCCGTAACCGCGCGAAGGTGTTCAGCGTGCGGAAAAACGCCCAGGTGGTGCAAGCGATCCAGGCGGAATTCGGCAGCTTCGACGCCTACCTGTGGGGTTTCACGGGCGGCCGGCGCATCGATGGGCACTGGCAGCGGCCGGAGGATATCCCCACGGTCTCGGACGTTTCGCGCGCGATGTGCGCCGACATGAAGAAGCGCGGCATCGGGTTCGTGGGGCCGGTCATCACGTATTCGTTTCTGCAGGCGGTGGGCATCGTGAACGATCATCTGGACGATTGTCTGCATCGATAATCGCGACAAATTCGCCAGCGTTTTTTGCCGCGTTTGAAGATGGCTATTCTGAGCTCAATGGACGTTGAGATAAGGAGGCCAGGATGGCGAATCGGCAACAGATGAGGGGCAAACATTCGGCACGCCGACCTTCGGGTACGCCACAGACGTGGAATGCGTATCCCACGGGCGATATGCGCGGCCCGCGGCATGCCAGCACCGTCCGGTCGCGGTTCCCGCGCTGGGTGTCTGTGTTCACCGGAGCCTTCTTTGCGATTGCGGCCGCATACGGCCTGGTCATCACCATCGTGTCGTTTATGGCATAGGGTTCCGGGCGCGCCACTTTTCAATCTCGGACGGCGGCCCTGATAGAGGATGCACTTGCCTGTCATCCTGGAAGGCCCGCCGAAAGTGGACGCACCGGTTTGTTACTTCGGGTAGGACGCGCAGCGGCCCGCCGCCCCGGGCGGGCGAAGCGGCCCCGTTTGATCCCGCGCGAGCGAGCGGCCCCGTTTGTCATCCCAGCCGAGCAGAAGACGCCCCATCCCGAGCGAGCGAAGCGAGTCGAGGGATCTCCCGCAGGTCGTGGTTGGCCCCAACCGCAACTCGCGGGAGGCCCCTCGACTTCGCGCCTTTGGCGCTCCGCTCGGGATGACAAGAGGAGGGTAGGTGCTCCGTTCGGGATGAGGGGGAGGCGCTCCGCCCGGATGAGGGGCGTTTATGTCCCAGCATGCGTCATCCCAGTTCACGCGCCGATGTTCTTTTATGCGCGAAACTCCACAGTTTGTTCGATAGGCACCCGCCGCCTGCCGTGCTATCCTTACGAACAGACGTTCGTATGTAGGGAGGAGGCGCGCAGTGGGCGACCGGGTGATATTCCATTCCGACTGCAACTGCTTTTACGCCTCCGTCGAGATGCATCGCCGGCCGGAGCTGCGCGGCACGGCCATGTGCGTGGGCGGGCATGAGGAAAGCCGCCACGGTATCGTGCTCGCGAAGAGCCCGCTCGCCAAGGCGGCTGGCGTGAAGACCGGCGAGGCCCTGTGGCAGGCGCGCCAGAAATGCCCCGGGCTCGTGGTGGTGCCGCCCGACTACCGCGCCTACCAGCGGTATTCGCGGCTCGCGCGGCAAATCTACTACGACTACACGAACCAGGTGGAACCGTTCGGGCTCGACGAGAGCTGGCTCGACGTCACCGGGTCGGTGCGGCTGTTCGGCGGTGATGCGCGTCTGATGGCCGAGGAGATTTCCGAGCGCGTGAAGGCCGAGCTCGGCATCACCGTGAGCATCGGCGTGTCGTGGAACAAGGTGTTCGCGAAGTTCGGCAGCGACGCGGATTCGGGCGACGGCATCGACTTCATCACGCGCGAGAACTACCGGGAGAAGGTGTGGCCGCTGCCGGTGCGCGAGCTCATCTACGTGGGGCGCGCCACCGAGCGCAAGCTCAACGGTGCGGCGGTGTTCACGATCGGCGAGCTCGCGAACGCGTCGGATGCGATGCTCGCCACGCG
Source organism: Coriobacteriia bacterium (assembly GCA_030525445.1). Classification (GTDB taxonomy): domain Bacteria; phylum Actinomycetota; class Coriobacteriia; order Coriobacteriales; family Eggerthellaceae; genus UMGS1519. Next base: position 3,265 of record JAUNEQ010000119.1, read on the forward strand.
GCTGGGGAAGATGGGCAGCATCCTGAAGGCGTTCGCGCGCGGCGAGGACGTAAGCCCCGTGAGGGAGATGGACCCGGATGCCGCCGACGTGTGGCGCGAGGTGAAGAGCGTGGGCAACGGGCTTACGGCGCCGCACGATATCGCATGCCCGGCGGACGCGAAGGCGCTCATCTACCTGCTGGCCGAATCGGTGGCGCAGCGGCTGCGCGAGTTGCGCATGCGGGCGCACACCATCGGCATCGGCGTGCGCGATGCGAAGACGCTGGGCGGTTACGTGCGGCAAAGGCGGCTGCGCCTGGCCACGTGCATTACCGCCGAGATCGCCTCGTGCGCCTTCGGCCTGCTGTGCGAGAACGAGCCGCTCGATGCCGGGCATCCGCTGCGGGCGCTCCACGTGCGCGCGAGCGGGCTCGAGCCGTTCGAACAGGTGCAGCAGCCCACGCTCTTCCACAACGAAGAGCGTCGCGTGGCGGCCGAGCGGCTGGACATGGCCATCGACGACCTGCGCCGGCGGTTCGGGAATTCCTGCGTGCGCCGCGTGGCGGAACTCACCGACGAGAGCCTCACCGGCCTCGATATCAAGGCCGACAACGTCATCCACCCGGTTGGGTTTTTCGGGGGCTGATGCGCATGGTCCGGGGAACGATGGGTCGCCGCAAGCGCTACGTGGCGGTGGATGCGCATTTCGACGAGGATGGACGGCTGCTGCCGCGTGCCATCGAATGGGATGACGGGCGCGTGTTCGCCATCGACGAGGTGCGCGACATGCGCCGCGCCGCCAGCCTGAAGACGGGCGGCGACGGCATCCGCTACACCATCCGCGTGGGCAACGCCATCACGTACCTGTTCTACGAGCAGCCCCGCTGGTTCGTGGAAGAACGCATCGCCGAGATGCCGTGAGGGGGTGGGACAGCATGCCCCGCAGCAAATGAGACAGTCTTGGAAGGGCTACGGGTTGTTCTCTTCCCGGGGCTGTCTCATTTGCTGCGGGGCATGCTGTCTCACCACACGCATTCCCGGGCGAACGCGAGGCAGCGGGCGACGTTTTCCGCGGCCTTGATGGCCGGGTCGCCGTGGGTGCCGTCGGGGAACAGCTCGAGCGTCGCGCGCCCTTCGCCGCAGGTGTCGCACACGCGCTTCCACATGGCCACCGACTGGGTGAACGGCACGAGCGGGTCGGCCGCGCCGTGCTGGAACAGCGCCGGCGGGAAACTCGCGTCCACGTACGAGATGGGGCTTGCCGCCATGGCCGCGCCATAGCTCTCGCGCGGCGGGAATCCAAGCGCGATGGCCTGCATCGTGGGCAGGCCGGTGACACGGGCTTCGGCTTCGGCGCCTGGCTCCAGCCAGCGCAGGTTCTCGTCGGGCGCAAGCGCGTCGCACAGATCCATCTGGTAGAGGTCGCAAATCGCGTACCAGCTGATGAGCCCCTGCACGGCGCAGGATTCCCCAGCCGCATCGCCGGCAAGCACGGGGTCGTCCACGAGCCCAGGTTGCGCACCGGTTGCCGCCACCATGTTCGCGATGTAGCCGCCGGAAGAGTTTCCCCAGATCACAAAGCGGTTGGGATCGATGTTGCATTCCGCGGCATGTGCGCGCAGAAAACGGATCGCGGCTTTCACGTCGTGCACCATGGCGGGCACGGGCGCGTCGGTGGCGAAGCGGTACTCGATGCTCGCGAGCGCGAAGCCAGCATCCAGGCAGGCGAATGCGCATTCCATCGTGGTGCCGCGCTTGCTGCCGGAGCACCATCCGCCGCCATGAACGAGCACGATAAGGGGGAACGGCCCATCGCCGGTTTCGGGCAGGAACAGGTCGAGCGTCTGCGCCAGGCTCGTATGCGCGTATGCGATATCGAGTTGCGCTCGAGGAAACCGTGCGACGTCCACAAGCGTTCCCGTGTAATTGCCGTATGCCATGCTTGCCCCTTTCGCGATGTGGAAACGCGTTTTTGGGGAAAGCGTAGCAGATGACTGCCGCGGGATGCCACGAGAGGACAGGCTTACCATCCCAACCTGCGGTTTTTACCCCTATTCGCTCCGGCGCGCTCGGGGGATAATATCCCCAGGATGCCGTGGATGCGGGCATTCCCGCGCGCGGTTTGGACCGGGCTCGATGCCCCGGATGTAAGGAGCGCCTCATGCTGCACGAAGTCAAGTTCCCCTCTTTCAACGAGCGTGACACGGTTGTCGGTTGGATCTACGTCCCGGCTTGCGAGCCGGAGGGCGTTGTGCAGCTCGTGCACGGTTTCGGCGAGCATTCGCGCCGCTACTTCCACATGATCGTCGCGCTCATGGACGCGGGGTTCATCGTGGCCGCCAACGACCACGTGGGCCACGGCGCCACCGCCATCCTCAACGACACCTGGGGCGACTGGGGTGAAGCTGGCCCGCACACCATGATGGAGGACGAGAAGCGCTTCAAGGACCTCGTCACGGAAAAGTACCCCGACCTGCCGTATTTCATGTTCGGCCACTCCATGGGCTCCATGATCGCGCGCGACTTCAGCGCGAAGTACGGCGACGAGCTCGCGGGCGCCATCTACTGCGGCACCACGGGCATCTTCCTGAACACGCGCGAGGTGCGCGCGAAGATCGACGCGGCCATCGCGGCGGGCGAGGCGCACGAATCCAACCCCGATTTCGTGGCCGAGCTCATGGGCTGGATGTTCGCGCGCTGCGAGGAGGGCGCGACGCTGGGCAA
>JAUNEQ010000120.1 GCA_030525445.1 Coriobacteriia bacterium
ATGCCGTCGAAGGCGAGGAGGGTGCGGTAGCGTGGGCTTTCGGCCGCCAGCTGGGCCGGCGTCCCATCGAGCTCGATGCGGCCGTCTTCCAGGAACACGACGCGGTCGAACGCCTCGATGCCCTGCAGGTGGTGCGTCACCATCACGAGGCTGCGGCCGGCGGTCGCCTCCATCATGGTTGCGAGGACATCCCGTTCGGTCACGGGGTCTAATCCCACCGTGGGCTCGTCGAGCAGGATGATGGGGGTGTCGGCCAGCAGCACGCGCGCGAGGGCGATGCGATGGCGCTCGCCGCCCGAGAAGCGCTTGCCCGCTTCGTCGGCGATCGTGTCAAGGCCTTGCGGCAGCTCGCGGGTCATATCCCCGAGTTTCACCCGGTCAAGGGCTTCCCAAATCTCGTCATCCGTCGCACCGGGTTTCCCGATGCGCAGGTTGTCGCGGATGCTGCGGTCGAACAGGTAGGCATCTTGCTGGACCACGCCGATGAGCGCGGCGACGCCATCGCCGAATGCGGTGGTGGGCTTGCCGCCCAGCGCGATGAAACCCTGCGTGGGCCGCATGTCGCCGCGGACGAGCGAGGCGAGCGTGCTCTTGCCCGATCCGCTGCGGCCGAGCACGGCAACCCGCTCGCCGGCGGCGACGGTGAGGTTCACGCCGTCAAGCACGGGCTTATCGGTGCCCGGATACGAGAAATGCACATCGCGGATGAAAAGGTCGTTCGTGAGCGCCGTGACCGGCTTCCCCTCGTCGATGTCGACGGAATCGTCGGTGTCGGGGAAGGCATTCAGCCGGTCGATGGAATCGCGGTGCACGTTCGCGTCCATGGCGGCGCGCGGCAGCGGGGAGAACGCCTCGACGAGGGGGAAGAATCCCAGCACGAGTGCGGCGATCCAGTTGGCGGGCCCGCCCACCGTGCCGCCGAACCGCTGCGACGCCCAGGCGATGATGAGGCAGGCCGCGATGCCCATGAGCGCGGCCATCGCGAGGTCGCACATGCGGCTGAACCGGTCGATGCGCGCCTGCGTGCGGGAAACCTCTTCCGCCTGCGCCATGTGCGCGTCCACGCAGCGGCTTCCACGGCCGGCGAACACCCAGTCGGATGAGCCGATGAGGTCATCGGTGAGGGCATCGTACAGGCGGTTCTTCATGTCCTTGCGCGCCTGCATGCGCTGCACGTTGGCGCGGTTCGCGAACAGGGGCAGCGCCACGGCCGCCATGCCCAGGACCACAAGCATCGCGAGCGCGAACAGCGGGTCGACTATGCCCATGACCACGAGGCATCCTGCAAGCAAGGCCCACCCGATGACCAGGGGGAACATCGTGCGCAGGTAGAGGTTTTGGATGTGACCGATGTCTTCGGACACGAGCCCGAGCACCTCGCCGGTCGTGCGCGTGCCGGGCTTCAGGGCATCCCGCTCGAGCGCCTTGTACAGGCGCACGCGCAGGCTGCTCGTCATGCGGAAGACCCAGTCGTGGCTCTGCAGGCGCTCGAAGTAGCGCAGCGGCGGCTTGCCCAGGCCGAACACCTGCACGAACGCGATGGGCAGGTAGTAATACAAGATGTTCCCCGGCGCTTCCGCTGTTCCCGAGATGAGGTAGCCCGACGTGAGCATGAGCAGCGCCGCGAATGCGAATGACGCCACGCCCAGCGCGAGCGCCGATGCGAGCGTCTTGCGGTAGCGTCTGAAGTAGGGGCGCACCCAGGTGTCGCGTTTCGCAGGCGTGCTTGCGACGTCGCCGTCCGGCACGGCCGCCGGTTCGCTTGCCATCCCGGGCGCATCGGCCGATGGCTGCGAGGGCGAGGAGCCTATGGCATTCCAGCTGTCGCCGCCGTCGCGCAGCACGCGGGGGACCGCCACGGTGCGCAGCTCGTCCGGTGCGCCTTGCTCGACGATGCGGCCGCCTTCCAGCACCAGGACGTGGTCCATGTCGCGCAGCCAGTGCATGCGGTGCGTCGCGAAGAAGACGAGGCGGCCTTCCATCAGCGGGAGCATGCGCTCCTTCAGCTCGTATTCGGTCTCGATGTCCAGGTGCGCGGTGGGCTCGTCGAAGATGAGGATGCGGCGGTTTGCATCGAGCAGCGCGCGGGCGAGCGCGATGCGGTGCGCCTGTCCGCCGGAAAGCGCCCGGCCGCCTTCGCCGATCACGGTGTCGAGGCCCTGCGGCAATTCCGCCACGAGCGGCTCGAGTCCCACAACGTGGATGGCGCGGGCGATGTCGTCGTCGGTGCAATCGGGCGTGTAGAACGCGATGTTGTCGCGCAGCGTGGCGTGGAAGATGTGCGGGTCTTGCGGGATGTAGAGCACCTGGCTCTGCCAGGCGCCGCTTTCCAGGGCGTTCAACGGCACCGTTTCGCCATCGACGGAAATGCGCCCCTGGCCAGGGGTGAAGAACCCGCCCAGCACGTTCGCGAGCGTGCTCTTGCCCGATCCGCTCGTGCCCACGATGCCGACGCGCATGAACCCGCGAGCCTCGAATGAGACGTCCTGCAGCGCCGCCGGGGCGTCGCCGTGCTCGCCGTCGGGCGCATACGAGAACGAGATGCCGGCGAGCTCGAGCGTGGAATCGGCGCTCCAGGTGCCGATGGGGGAACTTCCTTCCGCTTCTTCTGGGGCGTTTTCGCCCTCGCCGTCCACGAGCGCGAGGATATGTGCCAGCGCGTTGCGGCCGTCGAGGGAGGCATGGAAATCGCCGGCGAACTGCCTCAACGGCGTGAAGTATTCGGGCGCGAGGATGAGCACCGCCAGGCCCGTGAACAGGGGCAGCGATCCGTCGACCAGGCGGAATCCCAGCAGCATGGCCACGGCGGCCACGCCCAGCGTCGCGAGCAGGTCGAGCACGACGCTCGAGAGCGTCGCCACGCGCAGCGTCTTGTCGGTGGCCTCGCGGAATTCCTCGCTCACCTGGAAGACCTCGGCGGCGTGGCGCTTCGCGGCGCCGAAGAGCTTGAGCGTGGGAAGCCCGCGCAGCGTGTCGACGAAATGGTTGGAAAGATGCTGGTAGGTCGCGTATTGGCGGGCGGCGCGGTCCTGCGCCATGCGCCCGAGCAGGATCATGTAGAACACGATGACGGGCAGCACCATCGTGAGGATGATGCCGGATGGCCAGTCCATGATGAAGGTGGCCACGAGCGTCGCCGGCAGGATGGCGCCGGCGCCCACGACCTTCGGCAAGATCACGCGCAGGTAGTTCTCCACCTGGTCGATGCCCTCGAGCGCGGCGGTGGTGACGCTTGCCGTGCCCTGCGCGCGCACCCAGCCGGCGCCCCCGCACAGCGATGCGCCAAGCAGCTCCTTGCGAAGGCGCGCGCCCTGGTGCTGCGCATAGCGTGCGAGCAGGGAATCCTGTGCGGTGACGGTGATTTGCTTTGCGAGGAAGCATCCGAAGAAGCCGGCGATCCATCCCGCCTGAGAATCGATGGGGAAGGCATGCCACAGGTTGTCGAGCGCGGTCGCCAACGTGAGCGCCTGCCCGATGATGGCCGCGGCTTGCACGACTGCGAACAAACCCAATAAGACGAGGATCCGCCGAATGCCCGGCAAGGCGAACAGGGCTTTGTCGAACATGCGGCCTCCTTTCCATCGCGACCATTATAGCAAGGCGGAAAATACATCGCGCGCGATATATAAATCCTGGTCATAGCGAAGAATTATTCTTTGCCGGGTACAGACACGCCCTGGTAATTCAGGGCAAAACCGTCCCTAGCCACGGGGCGTTTGCCACCATAAAATGATTTGTTAGGAGTAAAGATAGGGGAATTATGAGCGCTGCTTCCAACATCGCGAAGGTCGCTGCTGGCGTGCTGGTCGCAGGCGGGCTCGTAGGCGCGTCGATGCGGACGAGCGACGACACGCTTCGCCCTCCTGGTGCTGGCGATGAGCAGGACTTTCTTTCCAAATGCATAAAGTGCGGGCGCTGCATCGAGGCGTGCCCGTTCAAGTCGCTCATCGTGGAGCAGGGCACGTATGGCATCGGGTCGGCCGTTGGCGCGCCAACCCTCGACATGCGCGAGCAAGCGTGTCATATGTGTGAGGATTTCCCTTGCGTGGCGGCATGCCCCACGGGTGCGCTCATGCCCATTCCCAGCCGCGATGTCGCGCGCATCGGCACGGCCGTCATCAAGCGCGACCTGTGCATCGCCGTGAAGGGCCTGCGCTGCGAGGTGTGCTACCGCGAATGTCCCTTCATCGACAAGGCCATCACCATCGACTACCACGCGCGCGAGAACGACGACCTGCACGCGGTGTTCGAGCCCATCATCAACCCGGTGCACTGCACGGGCTGCGGCATCTGCGTGGAGCGCTGCGTCGTGAGCGACCCCGAGGTCGCCATCGAGATCGTGCGCGACTTCGACAAGGCGCTCGAGCGCATCGACGAAGAGCAGGCGAAGGGCGCGTTGGATGCATGGTCGGGCGGAACGGGAGCCGACACGTCGGCGCTCGGCCTGTTCGAGGAGCGCGGGACGAATAACTAACAACCGCCTGAACGGCGTTGTAGGAGGAGAGACGCGATGCCGGGTGCATCGCAGAGAGGGAGAAGCGAGGGAAACATGGACCTGACTCGACGGAGTTTCATCAAGGCTACCGCGACAGCGGCAGCCATGGCCGCCGCTGGAGGAAGCCTCGCCGCGATGGCGGGTTGCTCGAACGGCGACAGCGCCGTGACGCCCGGTTCGGGCGATCATCCCACCGATGCGGACGGCGCAACCGTATACACGGGCGTATGCCGCTACTGCGGCACTGGCTGCGGCGTGCTCATTCACGCCAAGGACGGCGAGCTCCTCAGCGTTACCGGCGACCCCGACAACCTGACGAGCCGCGGCCTCAACTGCGTGAAGGGCTACTACCTGGCCCGCATGCTGCGCGGCGAAGCGCGTCTCACCACGCCGCTCATCCGCGAGGATCCCAAGACCAAGGGTAGCATGGAGGGCATGCGCGAGGCCACATGGGAAGAGGCGCTCGACCTGGTGGCGGACAAGCTCAAGACCGCCTGGAAGGCCGACAAGAGCCGTATCGGCTTCTGGGGTTCCGGCCAGCAGCCCATCACCGAAGGCTACCTCACCAGCAAGTTCTGGAAGGCCGGCCTGCTTTCCAACAACATCGACCCGAACGCCCGCATGTGCATGGCCAGCGCCGTGGTCGGCTTCATGAACGTGTACCAGACCGACGAGCCCGCCGGCTGCTATGACGACATCGAGGGCGCCGACCTCATTCTCACGTGGGGCGCGAACATGGCCGAAGCGCACCCGGTACTGTATTCGCGCGTTACCGCGCACAAGGTGCAGAACCCGGACGTGAAGCACTACGACATCACGACGCTGCGCACCCGCACGAGCGAGACCGCCGACAAGGTGATGGTCTTCAAGCCCGGCACCGACCTGGCCATCACGAACTGCATCGCCAACTACCTGGTGCAGAACAAGAAGTACGACGCCGACTTCGTGAAGGACCACCTCATCTTCAAGAAGGGCACCGAGAACATCGGCTACCCGTTCGCGGACGACTATGACGTCACCGAGCCGGGCAACACCGTCGACGCCGTCGAGGAAATCACCTTCGACGAGTACGCCGAGCGCCTGAAGGACTACACCATCGAGTTCACCTCGAAGCTCTCCGGCGTGTCCGAGGAAGACCTCACCACGCTGTGCGAGGCCTTCGCGAACCCGAAGCTCAAGATCGCGAGCTTCTGGACGATGGGCGTGAACCAGCACTACCGCGGCACGTGGGTGAACCACAACCTGCACAACATCCACCTCATCTCCGGCCACTTCGGCAAGGAAGGCGACGGCGGTTTCAGCCTCACCGGCCAGCCGTCCGCTTGCGGCACCGCCCGCGAGGTGGGCACGTTCAGCCACCGTCTGCCGGCCGACCTCGTCGTGGCCAATCCGGCGCACCGCAAGTACACCGAGGCCATCTGGAACCTGCCGGAAGGCTACCTGGATGCCATCGAGAAGC
>JAUNEQ010000020.1 GCA_030525445.1 Coriobacteriia bacterium
CCCTCGACTCGCTCCGCTCGCCCGGGATGACGCTGGGGGCGTCGCGCATCCCGTGACATCGGTGGCTTAGCACAGATTGACCTGGTTTTCCGCACGGTTCGCAAAACGCCGGAAACGGAATGGGACGCCGCTGTTGGCCGCGGCGCATGCGCGCTCCAAACGCACGGCAAACGTGCAGGCTACACGCCCGCGGTTGCCTTCGCGTAGGCGCGTTTGCGCACGAAGTAGTACGTGATGAACATCGCCACGCCCGTGACCACCCAGCTGATGGGATAGATGATGATGAGCGTGATGAAATCGGGGTTTGCCGCGAACACGGTGAATATCCACACGATGCGCAGGACGCAGGAACCAACGATGGTGATGACCGTGGGCGTCATCGACCAGCCCATGCCGCGCATCGTGCCCGCAGTGACCTCATAAGTGGCCGCGATGAACTGGAACGCCATGCCATACCACATGCGCATCAGGCCGTATTCGATGGCAGCGTCGTCGGTGGTGAAAATGCGCAATGCGTTGGCGCCGAGCATCAGCCACACGGCATTCAACACGAGGACCGACCCCATGGCGAACGCGAGGCACAACCCGAACACCCGGTCGCAGCGCTTGAACTTGCGGGCAGCGTAATTCTGCCCCACAAAGGTGACGGCAGCCTGGGTGAAGGCATTGATGAGGAAGTACGTGTAGAACTCGAAGTTCAACGCGGCGGCCACGCCGGCGGTGGAGGCGGTGCCGAAGCTGTTGATGCCCGACTGGATGACCACGTTGGAAAGCGAGAAGACCACGCCCTGCAAGCCCGCCGGGACGCCGATTTTCAGGATGACGAGCAGCTCGGCCTTCGTCGCGCGCAGCTTGCGCCACTGCAGGCGGTAGGGACCTTCCTCATGCATGAGGAACCACACGATGAGGCCTGCGCTGGCCGCATTCGCGATGTCGGTGGCGATGGCCACGCCCGCGATGCCCCATGGCACCACGGTAACGAAGGCGATGTTCAGGCCCACGTTCAAGATGACCGCGACGATGAGCGCATAGAGCGGGCGGCGCGTGTCGCCCTTGCTGCGCAGCACCGCGCTGCCGAAGTTGTAGACCATCGAAAACGGCATGCCCAGGAAGAAGATGTCCAGGTAGAGGACCGCCGGCGCGAAGGCATCTTCCGGCATGGAGATGAGTGCGAGCAGCGGCTCCACGAACACGATGCCCGCGACGAGCAAGATGAACCCGCTCACGAGCGCGACGGCGATGGAGGTATGGACGGCATCGCCGATCTTCTCGGGATGGCCTTGCCCGATACGCAGCGCCACGAGCACATTCGTGCCCACCGAAAGGCCGGTGAACAGGCTGATGAGCAGCATGACGACCGGCGTGGTGCCGCCGATTGCCGCGAGGGCCTCGGGGCCGACGAACCGCCCCGCCACCGCCGCGTCCGCAGAATTGAAGAGCTGCTGCAGCACGCCCGCGATCGCGATGGGAATCGCGAACTGCACCAGCTTGAGGGCCAAGGGCCCGTTCAACATGTCTATGGTGTTCGATTTACTCATGGCAAGCGGGTACTTTACACCTCTTACGTGGGGCTACAATGCCCGGCGCGCACGAAGGCAAGCATTCTCCAAGCATTGGCACCGCCCACCAGGCTTGCCTGCCCCTAAGCAAGCGGAAGCTGGGTTTCCAGCCAGTCGCCCATCGCATCCAGGCGCGCGAGGGACGCATCGAGGCCGGCTTGCAGCTGCGCGCGGATGGCAGGCGACGCGTCATGGGCGTCGTCGAGGGCCAGCAGCACCCGTTCGGCGAGGTGGGCATCTCCCACATGCAGCAGGTAGTCATCCCCAAGGCCCAGCTCGGCGGCGAGGTTGTCGAGGCGTTCGTCCATGGACACGGCGACTGTGGGAACGAGCGCCGCCGTCGCAAGAACCTGCGCATGGTAGCGCGAGGTCACGAGCAGGCGAAGCGAACGCAGCGCCTCGGCGATGACGAACCCGTCCACATCGCGGGAAAGGAAAACGGGCATCGACCCGCCCATGCGCGCAGCAAGGCGTTCGCAGGCTTCCGCATCGAGCTGTTCCATCCCGAAGATCACCGGTTGGAAACCGCGTTCCGCCGCAAACGTGGAACAGGCTTCGGCAAGGGCTTCCAGATAGCGATCGAACTTGCGCTCCCGTTCTTCCGACCAGCTGAAATAGTACCAGCGCGCGTATCGCTGCGACCAATCGCCCGTGATTGAGGATCTCACCAAGCGCGTAACCGATGGCTTCACCGGCCAGCAGAAGGGATTCACCGGCGCGATGCCCAACAGGGGCTTCTCGCCATCCCAGCCGCCGGCGCGAAGCAGCGCGAGTGCCTCGTCGCGTCCCGGTGCGCTATCGAAAGTCCACGCGGTATCCGTGCCCAGCACGCCATCGAGCCCCAAACCCTGCAACGCAGCGAGGGAGCCCCTGCTTCGCACGCAAAACCGCACATCGGAACAAAGGTCGCGGGCGGCACGTTCCAGGAACGGATCCATCGCGCCCACTTCCGACCCATAGGCGATGCAGGGCTTGCCCTGAGCGCGGGCAACGCCTGCCGCCTCGCAGTTGTACAGCGTGAGGGCGTTCGCGAACGTGCTCTTCAGCGTGGAGCCCTCGCAGAGGATGACCACATGATGTTCCGAGCACGCCCGATAGAGCGCGCCGAAGAACAGCGTGGTGAAGGGAATCTGCCGCACATCGGCATCGAAATACCGTGCCGTGCTGGGCACATCCAACGACATCACCGAGATTTCGACGGCATCGCCGAACCGCTCGCGCATCTGCTGCGCAAGCGCCGCCACGCGCACGTCCGACCCCGTGTTCCGCGCGCCGTTATATCCCGCCAACAGCACCTTGAGCTTCTGGCCCGGCTGCCAGCGGGCATACTCCACCCCGGGAAGCACGCGCGCGCAAGCGCCAAGCGCGCTCAAAGCCCGGACGATGAGCTCGACGATGCGGTCCATGGGCGCCCTTACGCGAACCGCCCGGCCGCCATGCGCGCCACGCGCGTGGCGAGCGCCATGATCGTGAGGATGGGCGGGTTTCCCATCGAGCGGGGAAACAAGCTGGAATCGGCGACGTAGAGGTTTTCTGGAAGCGTCGGATTGTGCAGAGATTCCGCTTCGGCCGGCGTGAGCGGGAGGCAACCCCCGGGATGCCCCGCGTTGACGGTTCCCAGGAACATGTCGGAGCGCGGCACGCCCATCGCCTGCAGCACCTGCTTCGACTCTTCCACGGAGCGCTCGACGATGGCGCGGTCGTGCCCGGTGAGGGGCTTGTCCAGGCGGCGGCCATCATAGCTTCCCAGGCTGCTGTCGGCGAACTTCACCATGATGCTCATGATGTCATGGGCCGGGCGCCGCCACGCGCCGTTGAAGAAGAACGACAGCCAGTCGAAATACGGCGACAGAATGTACTCGTCGCGCTGCGCGACGAAGGGCATCGGCAGCTGCGCGTCGAGGCGCGCGCCCGGCCAGGGCGCCGCCACGCAGATGACGGGGTCGACGAACAGCGTCGGTTGCGTGGGGATGCCCGATGCGTTCAAGACAACCGGCGTCCCCAGACCGCCCGCGGCAACGACCACGAGGTCGGCAGCCTCGAAGCGCTTGGGCTTGCCCGCCTCGCGCAGCCAGACGCCCGTCGCGCGACCGCATTCCGTCGCCACCCGCAGCACGGAACAACCCGTGCGCACGGTCACGTTCGGCACGCCATCGAGCAGGCGGTCGGCGGTCCACTTCGCCCCATGAGGGCAACCGAGCACGCAATGCCCGCAGGCGATGCAGCGGTTGGCGTCTTCCATGAACTTCGGCGTAACCTGGGGGTCGAACCCCAGCTGCTCGAACGCCTCGAACAAGCGCACCGTCAGGTCCGACCAACGGCGGTGGTGTTCCCGCGTCTGGGGAACCACCGCGGCCAGGTCGCGGAATTCGCCATCGAGGTCAAGCCCCACATCCGCAAGGAACCGGTCGTAGCGCAGGGCGTTTCCGGTCGCGAGCGCGGTCGTTCCGCCCACGCAGCGGCCGGTGACGTGCACGAGCCCCTCCTGCGCCTTCTGAATGCGCATCGCGGGAAAGAGCAGCGAGATCATGCGCTCGTCCAGGAACAACCCGGCCTTACGCGCAGGCTCGAACGTCGACAGCCGATACGCGAAGGGCTCGAACGCGTCGCCCGCCTCGAGCACCGCGACCTCGAAAGAGCCGGCAAGCACACGTGCCGCGGCGCATCCCCCGGCACCGCTGCCTACGACGATGGCCTTCTTCATCGACCTCCCCCTTCCTCGGGCATGTACAGCGCCCGGCAACATGGCGCGCCTTCGGTGATTCGCGCATGGAATTCCAGACGCCCACCCCCGCACAGGCCACCGATGAACCCGCTGTCGAACGCGCTCATGAACCAGCAGAGCTGCGGGGTGTAGCGACCGCTGAACGAGCAGCGGTTGAACACGAGCTCACCGGGGATTTCCCCACTCACCTCGATATCGATGGCTGCGTAGAGCCACGAGACGAGATAGGCAAGTTCCTCGTCTCGTGGCGCTAACACGGCACGAAGCTGCGCGCCCAACGTTCGCGCCCGCCCCTCCAACTGCGCGCGGCGGTCTTCCGCGTATGCCGGCGAGACAAGCGCCTCTTCCATGCACGCAGCGCTAAACTCTCGGAACGCTTTCAGGCCGCGATGCGCGGATAGCCCGGCAACCCGAGGCGCCTTCACATCGAGCGCGTGGGCGAAGGTGCTGCACAGCACCTGAATCCCCACGCTGCGCATGGCATCGGTCGCAGGCTTGTTCAGGTCGAGCGGAACCCTCATCGCGCAACCCCCACATGGAGGGCATGCGGAGCAGAAGCCGGGTCATCGCTGTAAATCGCCTCGATGGTCGCGTCGTTCAGCTGCGTCACGTTTGCACGTCGCAGCTTCAGGTTGGGCGTGAGCTCGCCGGCGGCGATGCTCAGCGCCCCATCCATCACCGCCCATCGTTTTACTTGTTCAGGATGAGATAACAATGCATTCCGCTCACGGACGGCAACATCGAGCGCCTCCGCATCGAAGGTTGCCCTGGCATCGTCCTCGAGCCAGAGAAGGGCGGCCACGTAAGGCCGGCCCTCGCCCACGAGCAGGGCTTCGCTCACGCCGGAAACATCCTTCAACAGGGTCTCCACCTTCTCGGGGCTGATGTTCTTGCCATACGAGGTGACGATGAGCTCCTTCTTGCGTCCGCCGATGACGAGGTTGCCCGCCTCAGACCAGCTGCCGAAATCGCCCGTGGCGAAATAGCCCGCATCATCAAGGCAGCCCCCCTGGCCGTCATACCCGGCAGTCACCTGCGGCCCCGCAACATGGATCTCGCCGTCGCCATCGATGACCGCGCTCGTTTCCGGAAGCAGGCGGCCGACGCTGCCAAGCTCGTTTTCCCCCAGGCGGCTGAGCGCGATGAGCGGCGCCTCGGTGACGCCATACGCGTTGTGGATCTCCACCCCCAAGCTGCGGAAGTTCTGGAGCAGCTCCATGCTCACCGGGGCGGAACCCACGAGAAGCTGACGACACTGGTCGAGGCCCGCCTTGCGCAGAAGCACGCGGCGCGCCACCTGCGCATACGCCTTCTTCAACGGGCCGTCCGGCATCGCGAGGAAACGCTTGCCCGCATCGGTTGCCTCGAACTCGTTCCACACCTTCTCGTAGAAGCGCGGCACGCTGAAGAACAGAGCGGGACGAATGCGCGGGAGCGCCTCGGCGAGCATCCCGAAGTCGTTGAGGAAATACATCTCGATGTCCGAGAGGATGTAATACGGCGCGTACGCCACCAGGATCCCCTCGACCACGTGGCTCATGGGAAGGAACGAGAGGTAGCGCAGCTTGCCGTTGCGCGTGCGCCAATCGAGCAACGCCGGCATGACCTCGGCCATCCAGCGCAGCTGCGCATGCGTGAATGTCACGCCCTTCGGCTCGCCCGTCGTGCCCGAGGTGTACCGGATGGTCGCCACCTGGTCGAACGGGACGGCGGGAAGCGGCGCGCCCGCGCTCGCCGTCGCGAGGAACGACTCCCACGGCGAGACGCTTGATGCGACGGGCGGCGCATCGAGCAACGACACGATGGGCACGTCGAGCTGGCCGGGGAGTGCCTGCAAGAGGCGCTCCATGCCCACGAAGGCAAGCTTCGCACCGCTGCGGTTCACAAGCGAGACGACATCGGCGGCCGGCGAGGTGTAGTAGATGGGCACGCTCGTCGCACCGGCGAGGCCAATGGCCGCGTCGGCGATGAAGTACCGCGTGGAATTGAAGCCGACGAGCGCGACCCGGTCACCAGGGCGTATGCCTCGGGCAACCAGGGCTGCCGCAGCGCACTCAATTTGCCGCTTCACTTCACTCGTGGGCGTCTGCACGATGCCCGCACGCGATACGTCGTAATAGTCGATGCGCGTGCGGCGCGACGACATCCGCACGAGCATCTGCTCGAAGACCGTGCGGCCGGTATGGTTGAGAAAGCCCTTGCGGCACGCGTATTCCAGCAGGTGCGGCAGGTATTCCTGCCAGCGCGGGTAGTCGCTGCCGAACACCGCCTGTACGTTGTCGGTGCGGTATACGCGGTTCTCTTGGAAATACGGGGCGAGCGCGAGCATGTTCTGCACGAGGCTCTTCCGCTTCGCGGTATCGCTTGCCGCCAGGTTACGGCGACGCCCCCATTCGGCAGCCTGCGCCACCGGCACACACAGCGGCTTGCCGGGGTCGAATCCAAGCTCGCGGCGCGCCCAGGCGCGCACCGACTCCAGCAGCTCGGCGACGGTGGGCTGCAGGCGGGGCGGAATGACGGCGTGGAACGTCTTGCCTGCGGCCGCCGGCTCGCAGAGGGCGCCCACCACCAGGCGCGCGACGTAGTCGACCGGCACCATGTTGAGCTTCATGTCGGACGAAACCGGAACGACGGGCAGCTCACCCTTCAGGTAGAGCTTCAGCGGGTAGTAAAGCGTGTTGAACGTGGCGGCGAACCCCGTCGTGCTGTCGCCGACGATCTGCGCCGGACGCACGATGGAGATGGGCAGGCGGTCGGCGACATCGCGCACCAGCTGCTCGGCGCCGAATTTGCTCTGCTCGTACAGGCTGTTGAAGCCGGTGTCCTCCAACTCGCTCTCGAGGATTTCACCCTCACGCCTGCCCGCCACGTATGCCGTGGACACGTGCACGAAGCGCTCGATACCCCCGCACTGATTGGCGGCCAAGGCGAAGAGCAGCATGTTTGCGGTACCGTCGACATTCACTGCGCCGAACCGGGAAGCCGTCTCGTTCACGCCGATCTCCGCAGCAGCGTGGACGACATGGGTGACCTCGGCGGCAAGCGCATCGTATCGGGCGCCGTCCATGCCAAACCGCTCTTTGGCGATGTCGCCGCAAACCACGCGAATGCGTTTGCCGATGGCCTCGAGCAGCACCGGGCGCTCGTGCCAGATGCGGCGCAGACGATTGGCGGCAGCCGTCTCATCCTCGCCGCGCACAAGCACGTAAATGCGGGTGAAACCGCACCCCATCAGGCCTTCTAGCACGTGAGCGCCAAGGAATCCGCTTCCTCCGGAAACTAAAGCGATATTGCCAGGTAAAGCTACCATCGAAATCCCCTTGCACACTCCTCGACGCTTACATGTTATGTACGATTATATAGCGCGCTACCTATCATCACGACGAGCCTCGACAAGCGGCACGTTTCGATGCCCAAACGTTACCAGAAACAGGAGCCCAGTCAGCCCCCAAGGAGCGCCCTCGACCATGCGCCTTCGGTGCTCCGCCAGGGATGGCGCTTCACGCACCCAAAACTTGCCAGCACAACCCCAAATGTCTAGGATGTGCGGAATGGAAACGGCGCAAGGCAACATATCGCCCTTCCACCGCAGGTGGAACGAGGTTTTCTCAAAGCGCGGGGCGAACACCGCGCTTCGCTATGGCGTCTTCCTCGTGGCCGTCTACCTGCTTGCGTTCTCCATCGCGCTCGCACGCACGGCGCAGCTGGGCACCTCGCCCATCGCGGCCATTCCCAACGTGTGCAGCTACGTCTTCCCGCCCATCACCATCGGGCAATTCCAGATTCTCATGAACCTGCTCATGGTGCTTGGGCAAATCGCGCTCAACCGCAGCTTCCGCCGGCCCGTCGAGTTCTTCCAGATGTTCATGGCCATCGCGTTGGGCATGCTCGTGGACCTCAACGTGTTCCTGCTGCAAGGGCTTCCCATCGGCGGCTACCTGGGCGCCTGGGCGTGGACGTTCCTGTCCATCGTGCTGCTCGCGCTGGGCGTGTCGCTCGAGCTCCTCGCCTCGGCCATCATGATGCCCGGCGAGGGCATCGTCCTTTCCATCGCGACGGTATCCGGGAAGCCGTTCCATAATTGCAAGGTCGCCTTCGACGTCTCGTGCATCGTGGTGGCAGCCGCGATCGCGCTTGCCGGCCTGGGCGGCCTCGTGGGCGTGCGCGAGGGAACCGTCGCCACCGCCATCCTCACCGGACCCATCGTGAGGGGCATCAACCACGTGCTGCGCCCGCTTCAGAGTTGGATTCCCGAAAAACCGGAATAACGCTTCACGAAAACCGCCGCATCGCGGCCTTCGAAAGCGCGTGATTCGCGCAAAACCCCCGGAATGGCACACGACTTTATGGCCCAACTGAGGGATAATGGCGTTTCCCGCATCAACACTTTATCAGGATGGAGTACACTCTCCGAAGCATTTCTTCAAAACAGGGAGCCACAGTGGATCAGCAAGGCACGAACGAACAACTAACCGGCAGCGACGAGGCAAGCCAAGCCAAGCCGCAAGAAACCCCAGAACCGGCAAAGGCGGCGAACCCGCCCGCAAAGGAGGGCAAGGAAATCCGCATCCCCAGCCTCTTCTGGGCGCTTGTCCCCATTTTCACGATGGTCGGGCTCATGCTCTATGTCTTCGGCGTCGTCGCCGACACCGACCGCTACGACGCAGCCCACATGCCGCTGCTCTGTTCGACCGTGGTCGCCGTCGGCGTGGGCATGGCCTACGGGCGCTCTTTCAAGTACATGCTCGACGGCATCCTCGAGCGCCTGCTCGTGTCGATGGAGGCGATTCTCATCCTGCTCATGGTGGGCCTGCTCATCAGCTCGTTCATGATTTCCGGCACCATCCCCGCGCTCATCTACTATGGTCTGGAATTCCTCTCGCCGCAGGTGTTCCTCCCCGTTGGCTGCATCCTGTGCGCCATCGTGGGCTGGGCGTGCGGCTCTTCGTGGACGGCCACCGCCACCGTGGGCATCGCGTTCATGACCATCGGCACCGGCCTGGGCATCGACCCCGCCCTATGCGCCGGCATGGTCATTTCAGGCGCATACGTGGGCGATAAGTTCTCGCCGCTTTCCGACACGACCAACCTCGCCGCAGCTGTCTCCGGCACCGGCCTGTTCGACCACGTGCGCGCCATGGCCTCCACCACGGGCCCGGTCTTTCTCATCGCGCTCGTGCTCTACGGCATCCTCGGAGCCAACGCGGCTTCCACCGGATACGACCCGAGCGTCGCTGACGGCATCCAGACCGCCATTGCCGGCTCGTTCAACATCAATCCCATCGTGATGCTGCCGGTGCTCGTCATCATCATCGTGTGCATCCTGCAGGTACCCGGCCTCATCGGCGTTGCCGCCAGCATCGTCGTGGGCGTGGCATTCGCCCTCATCTTCCAGGTTCCCTATGCCATGGCCGACCTGTTCAGCATCCTGCACTACGGCCCGACCATCGTCACCGGCAACGAGTTCGTCGACGCCGCGCTCGCCAAGGGCGGCCTCGACAACCAGCTGTGGACCATCAGCCTGGTAATTCTCGCGGTGTCCTTCGGCGGCGCGCTCGAGCGCTGCGGTTCGGTCGAGCGCCTGTTCGCCGGGTTGAAGAACATGCTGCACAAGGTGGGAACGCTTACCGGCTGCACGCTGCTCACCAGTATCTTCTGCGACGCCGTCATGTGCGACCAGTTCCTGGGCATCGGTATTCCGGCCCCGCTCTACGCCGACAAATACGACGAGATGGGCCTGTCCCGCAACATGCTCTCGCGCACCCTGGAAGACGCGGGCACGATGTGGTCGCCGCTCTTCCCGTGGACGGCCTGCGGCGCCTACCAGATGGGCGTGCTCGGCCTGAGCCCGTTCGCATACTTCCCCTTCGCGTTCGTGAACCTGCTGAGCCCGCTGTACGCGTTCATCACCGCGATGCTGGGCCGCAACATCTTCTGGGCCGACGGTTCGTACACGAACCTGCTGGGCAAGACCAAGAAGGGCAAGCCCGCGGCCTGCCCCGACGACGTGCGCGAAATCGCCCTCGCCAACCTCGAGGCCGCCCGCGCCGCCGGCCGCGCCCCGCGTCCGGAATAACCCGCAAACCCCACGCACGACAGCGGCATGGTTGCACAAGCAGCCATGCCGCCGTTTTTTAGCCTAAGGGGCGGTTCCCCTTGGCCCCTTATTCCTTAGGGCTGTGGTAGAAAAGCATGAGCACGAGCGCGCAGAAGTTGAAGGCGGCCACGCCCAGCAACATGTTGCGGTAGCCGTCGAGCCCGACGCCGGTTGCGATGAGCGCGATGAAGATGGCGGGCGCAAGCGTCGTGCCGATCTGCCTGATGAGCGTGATGGTGGCGATGGCCGAGGTGCTCTCCTCGGGACCCGTGTTCTCCAGGATCATGTAGTTGGTGGGCGCGCCCATCGACATGCCCATGCCCAAGCCCACGATGGCCAGCCCCGCTGCAAGGGTCACCGGGTTCGGCGCTGCCATGGCCACGAGCGCCAAGAACAGCAGGCCGGCGATGGAGATGCTCATGCCCAGCAGGATGACAGGTTTCGGCCCCACCTTGTCGATGACCTTGCCCGCCACCGGCGTGGCCACGAACGATGTGAGCCCGATGGCGAGCACGTAGTAGCCGCCGGTGCCCACGGGCATATCCAGCGCGTATTCGGCGAGCTCGGGCACGAGCACCAACGAGATGACGAAGCACCCGATGAAAAACGACACGGCCATCGTGATGACGATGGGACGATTGCGCAGGTATTCCAGGTGGAACACCGGATCGGCGGCGCGTTGTTCGGCCAGGCGGAACAATGGCAGCAAAGCCACGGCCACGGCAAGCGGCACCCAGGTGGCGGGGTTCGTCACCGATTCCGCGAACGCCGTGAAGTCGAGCCCCTTCACGCCCAGCAGCAACAGCAACACGAACAGCACGAACAGCACCGACCCTGCCATGTCCATGGGTGCGCGGTTGCGCGTGGTGGCGCTTGCTGGCAGCACGGTCACCGCCGCGGCGATCACGACCAGGCAGAACGGAATGCACAGGTAGAACACCACCGGCCAATTCGCCATGCCGAACGCATCGACAACCGCGCTTCCCACCACAGCGCCCAGCACGTTCGAGACGCCCACGACAACGGCCGCGATGCCCAGCGCCATGCCGCGCTTCTCCTTCGGGAAGGTCGTGCCGATCTCCGCATTGGCCACCGGGATGATGCCGCCCGCGCCCGCCGCCTGGATCACGCGGCCCACGAGCAGCAGCCCGAAGCCGCCCACCTGCTGCGAGAGCCCGCAGAGGATGGAACCCAGGCAGAACACGCCCATGCAGATGGTGAAGACGTTGCGCCGGCCACGCCGGTCGGCGATCTTGCCGATGACGGGAATGAGCGCGGCGTAGAACAGCGTGTAGATGTTGATCATCCAGATGCCGGTGCCGCCGTCGATGCCGAAATCGGCTTGGACCACGGTGCGCACCGGCGAGACCATGCCCACGTACAGGCCTCCGATGAGCAGCCCCGTCAGGTAGACGGCCAATATGAGGCTAAGGTTGCCCCGTTTCGTTTCCGCCACGTTCGCCCCGCCTTAACGCTTGCGGCGGTATCCGGTGAACTGGGCGATGGCGATGAGGTCGCCATTCTGGTTGACGATGCGCGCCTCGTGATGCGTGATCCGGCGCGTTCCCGCGATTTCCTGGCAGGTGCAGGTGAGCTCGTCGCCCAAGTGCGCCGCCGCGATGTACTTGCACGAGGAATCCAAGGTGACGACACCTGATTCCAGGTAGCGCGTGGCGGCGCCGAACACCGAATCGGCAAAGGCGAAATACATGCCGCCGTGCGGGATGCCCGTGCCGTTGAGATGCTGCTGTCCCAATACGAGCCGGCCGACGGCGCGGTTTTCCGTCATCTCGACGATCTCGATGGCGTTGTTCACCGCAAACGGGCTGTCCTTGGTATACAGTTCCTCGTCCGATTCGTATGCATGTTCCATAGCGTCCCCGTTCCTCCCGACTTGTTGGTTTCCAAAAGGGTACCGCAATTGCCCGGCGTGTGGGACACCGCCGCACTTCCGATATACTTGGCTATCGAAACAGACGATATCGCAACCACAGATAGCAGGTGTTTCCATGCTTGAAATCAAGAACCTGGTATTCGAAGTGCCCGTGAGCGAGGGTGCAACGGAAACCAAACGCATCATCGACGACCTGTCGCTCGTCGTGCCCGATGGCAGCCTCACGGTCATCACCGGCCCCAACGGCGGCGGCAAATCCACGCTCGCCCGCCTCATCATGGGCATCGACCAGCCCACCTCGGGCCAGATCCTCATCGATGGCGAGGACATCGCCGGCCTTTCCATCACCGGGCGCGCCCGCCGCGGCATCGGCTACGGCTTCCAGCAGCCGGCCCGCTTCAAGGGCATGAAGGTGAAGAAGCTGCTCGAGATCGCCGCCGGCAAGCGCCTGCCGATGTTCGCGTGCAACGAATACCTCACGAAGGTGGGCCTGTGCACGGCCGACTACCTCACGCGCGAGGTCGACAAGAACCTCTCGGGCGGCGAGGTGAAGCGCATCGAGATCGCGACGATGCTTGCCCGCGACTCGAGGTTCGCCATCTACGACGAGCCCGAAGCCGGCATCGACCTGTGGAGCTTCGATAGGCTGGTGGACACGTTCCGCTCCATCCACGACGACGGCGACCACACCATCGTCATCATCTCGCACCAGGAGCGCATCATCCAGCTCGCCGACCAAATCGTGTTGCTGGAAAACGGCCACGTGGACGCCGAGGGCACGCCCGAGGAGCTGCTGCCCCGCCTGGGCATGGCCCGCAAGAGCGACGCCTGCCGCCTCACCGAGCCCATGCTCGCGAACATCGAAAACGCCATCAACGTCAACTGCTAGGGAAGGAGAACAACCATGGCTGTCGACCTCTCCCCCATCGATGAAAGCCTGCTCGCCACCATCGCGAACCTGCACGGCATGCCGAAGGGCGCCTTCAACATCCGCCGCGACGGGCAGCTCGTGGAGCGCCATAGCTCGGCCTACATCGACATCGAGACCCAAACCGACCACCCGGGCATCAACGTGCGCGTGAAGCCCGGCACCAAGGGCGAGACCGTGTTCATCCCCGTCATCATCACGCAATCGGGCGTGAAGGACGTCGTCTACAACGACTTCTACATCGGCGAGGATTGCGACATCGAGATCATCGCCGGCTGCGGCATCCACAACGACTCGCACAAGGGATCCCAGCATGACGGCATCCACACCTTCCACATCGGGAAGAACAGCCGCATCAAGTACATCGAGAAGCACTACGGCGAGGGCGAGGGAACGGGAACACGCGTGCTGAACCCCGTGACCAAGGTCTACATGGACGAAAACTCGTTCTGCGACATGGACATGATCCAGCTGCGCGGCGTCACCTCCACCGTGCGTGACACCACCGCGGAACTCGCCGCGGGCGCGAAGCTCGTCATCACCGAGCGCCTGCTCACGCATGACGACCAAACCGCCGAATCCAACCTGAACGTCGAGCTCTTGGGCGACGACTCCAGCGTGCAGATCATCAGCCGCAGCGTCGCGCAGGACCGCTCCACCCAGGTGTTCAACCCGCTCGTGGTGGGCAAGGCCGCCGGCCGCGGCCACGTTCAGTGCGACGCCATCATCATGGGCGACGCGAAGGTGAAGAGCGTGCCGGCCATCGAGGCCGACTGCCCCGATGCCATCCTGATGCACGAGGCCGCCATCGGCAAGATCGCCGGCGACCAGATCATCAAGCTCATGACACTCGGCCTCACCGAAGAGGAAGCCGAGCAGGAGATCCTCGACGACTTCCTGAGCTAAAACGGCACCAAACCAGGAAACGCACGAGACGCCCCGGCCCCCTCGGGAGCCGGGGCGTCCCGTCTTTTTGAACCGAAGGGGACAGTCCCCTTCGGTCTGCTTGGAGCCAACCATAATTCGATAAGTTGCCTCTCCAAGGTATCTCACCTGCGTTATTCAGGTAGAATAGCGCGGTTGCAATTATTCGGGACCATGGGAGGGATTCATGGCAGACTTGGCAACAGGCGATCGCGAGAAGTTCGCGTCTCGTCTGGGCTTCATCCTAATTTCCGCGGGCTGCGCCATCGGCTTGGGCAACATCTGGCGCTTCCCCTATATCACCGGCGAATACGGCGGCGCCGCATTCGTCATCATGTACCTGGTGTTCCTCGTCATCTTGGGCTTGCCCGTGATGGTTATGGAATTCTCCGTCGGCCGCGCAAGCCAACGGTCGACGGCCACGGCGTTCAACGTGCTGCAGCCTTCGGGCAAATGGGGCTGGTTCGGTTGGGTCGCCTTCATCGGCTGTCTCATCCTGATGATGTTCTACACCACCGTCTGCGGATGGTTCTTGAACTACGTCGTGAAAATGGCAACCGGCACCTTCAACGGCCTTGACCCCGACGGGGTCGCGGCCGTGTTCGGCGCGATGATGGGTTCGCCTTCCGAGCTGATCGCCTGGATGCTGTTCGTCGTCATCCTCGGCTTCCTCGTGTGCAGCCTTGGCCTGCAAAAAGGCGTCGAGCGCATCACGAAGATCATGATGGTATGCCTGCTCGTGTTGCTGTGCATACTCGTCGCACGCGCCGTCACGCTGCCCGGTGCCGAAGCGGGCCTGCAGTTCTACCTGATGCCCGACTTCAGCGCGCTCTTCGCCGGCAACACGCCTTCGGAGCAATGGGGCCACTTCGGCGAAGCGGTGTATGCCGCCATGGGCCAGGCCTTCTTCACGCTCTCGTTCGGCATCGGCTCGATGGAGATCTTCGGCAGCTACATCGACAAGGACCGCTCCATCACCGGCGAGTCGCTGCGCATCTGCGGCCTCGACACCTTCGTTGCCCTCATGGCCGGCCTCATCATCTTCCCGGCCTGCCTGGCTTTCGGCGTCAGCCCGGACGCCGGCCCCTCGCTTGTGTTCATCACGCTCCCGTCGGTGTTCGAGCAGATGCCGCTCGGCCAGCTGTGGGGGTCGCTGTTCTTCCTGTTCATGAGCTTCGCCGCGCTTTCCACCGTCATCGCCGTGTTCGAGAACCTCTTGGCATGGAGCATGGACAAGTGGGGGCTTTCGCGTCGCCAAGTGGTCATCCGCACCGCAGTGCTGGTGGCCGTCCTGAGCGTCCCCTGCGCCCTCGGCTTCAACGTGTGGTCGGGCTTCCAGGTGCCCGGTATCGGCGACATCCAGGGCCTCGAGGACTTCATCGTCTCGAACAACCTGCTACCGCTCGGCTCGCTCATCTTCGTCCTGTTCTGCACGCGCAAAGCGGGTTGGGGCTGGGACAACTTCCTCGCGGAGGCCGATACCGGAAAGGGCACGAAGTTCCCCGCCGCCATTTATCCCTGGGTGAAGTGGGGTATCCCCGCGCTCATCATCGTGATCTTCATCATGGGCTACGCCCCGAAGTTCGCTTTGTGGTTCGGCATGGCATAACCGGCGGCTGATGCCATCCTTCATACTATTTGATAATTTCGAGATTCGGGCGCCTTTCGGGGCGCCCGAAAACTATAATCGCAGCTCATGGATAAGACGAAAGCGACATTATGCGTGTTGGCAGCCGGTGCACTCTGGGGCTGCATCAGCCTGTTCGTGCGCGCGCTCGATGCCGCCGGACTTAACGCCTTCGAGATCTCGAGCATCCGCATGGCCGTGGGCGTCTTGGGCATGTTCTTCATCATCCTCGTACGCAACCCAAACCTGCTGCAGATACATGTACGCGACCTTTGGCTGTTCGTGGGCACCGGCGTGGTTTCGGTCACGTTGTTCAACGTATGCTATTTCATGTGCATCAACCTCTCGGAGGCTTCCATCGCCGTGGTGCTGCTGTACACCTCGCCCATTTGGGTCATGCTCATGAGCGCGCTGTTCTTCAAGGAGCGCATCACCGGGCGTAAGGTCATCGCCCTCGGTCTTACTTTCGGTGGATGCGTGCTCGTTGCAGGCATCCTGGGCGGTGCGGTCCGGCTCACCCCCATCGCGCTCGCCTTGGGCCTCGCATCGGGCTTCTTCTATGCCACCTATTCCATCTTCGGGCGCAAAGCGCTCGAGCGCTACGACACGCTCACGATCACGTTCTATACGTTTCTTCTTGGCCTCATCGCAAGCTGCGTCATGGGAGACCCCATCCACACGGTGGCAACCGCTGCGGCAAACCCCGCGCTCATCGCGCCTTACCTGGGAATCGGCATCTTCTGCACCATCGTGCCCTACATGCTGTACACCACCGGCCTCAAGCACTTGGAAACAAGCCGCGCCGCCATTCTCGCCACCATCGAACCCCTGGTGGGAAGCCTTCTGGGCATCTTCGTGTATGGCGAAAGCACGGGCCTGCTCAAGCTGCTGGGCATGGCATGCATCCTGGCGGCTGTCGTGCTGGTGAACACGGGCGGCAAAAACGAGGCGGAGCGCCCCTAAGGCCGCTCCCTGCGCGATTCTCTCACGCAAGCAGATGCCGCGTGGCACGAGCACATTCGCGACGCTGTGCCATCCGAAATCACCTGAAAGCACAACATATTGTGTCATATAACGCTATTGCCGAAGTTTTCTCCGTCATTTGACTCTTAGGCACAATATCTTGTGTTCTAAGCTGAATAACGGCGCATTTTAGGCTTTACAGCCGCAAGAATGTAATCACTTTTGCAATTGTTTGCAATTTTTCGAGGTTATCAGAAGGTTTTCGCGAACCCGTAAAACTATGCTTCAGCGACTATGCCGATGACCTGGTGATATAAGGGTCTTGTCTCCATCGGGTGAAGTTTTTTGCCGGTAAATCTTCTGATTACCTCGATATAGTGCAAATATATTGAAAAGCGATTACATTGGAGACGCCCATGAAGCTTTACCTTGACCAGGAATCATCACTCAACCTCATACGATATCTACGCTCGGTAAACGGCGAGGATGGAATCGGGGGCAACATCTGCAGAAAACGCCTGATGAATGATGCAGTTGTGAGCACCCATGGCATTGAAGAGCTCGAAGCAACGGCGCATTTCCTACTCGAGCATGCCGGTCACCCCATTCACGCGCTTGCCCCCGAACGCTCCATGGCGACACATACGAAGAAGCTGGTGACACACGTCTTCTCTCAAGATATCCCTTATGGCTCGTTTCTCGATATCGGGCATGGGATCTGCATCTGCGCCCCGCAGTACGTTTTTCTGCGGCTCGGAGCAGAACGTGATTTCATCGACCTCATCAGGATAGGCATGGAGCTTTGCGGAACCTACAGCCGGTGGAAGCTCCCCTCCGCCATGCATGCCCCGAACGCAGCGGAAGAGCAAGGCTGCACCTTCGACGTCCCGCCGGTTATGCAAGCGCGGCATATGCGGCTCTTCCTCGACCGCATGGCAGGCCATCGCGGGGCCGTCGGAGCCCGCAAAGCCGCGAAGCACGTGCTCGATGGGTCGGCCTCGCCCATGGAAACCGCTGTGTACCTGATGCTCTGCCTGCCCAAACACTACGGAGGCTACGGGTTGCCCAAACCCCTGCTCAACCCGAAGCTCACGATCCAAAACCCATCGGGCACCGAGACCATCGAGCGTTACCCCGACCTGTTCTGGAAGGGGCCGGATATCGACGTCGAGTACAACAGCGATGCCAAGCATAGCGGAGAATGGTCCCGATATCGCGATTCCCGGCGCGAAGTCGAGCTCACGGTGGCAGACGTGCGCGTGCTGCCGCTCACGCGCGCCCAGGCCATGGACGCAGACGGGTTTGACGAATTCGCGAACGGCCTGCGGCGCATGCTGGGCATCCAGAAACGACCCGAAGACCCACGGTGGCGGCAGCGGAGAGACGACCTCCGGCGCAGGCTCCTTTTCGGGTTGCAATAGGAGCATCCAGCTTCTCCGGAACAGCCAGGCAAGCCGCCTTGCGCATACGAAAAGCGGCCTCCCACCCCCTGGGAAGCCGCTTTTCTGCGGTGATATCGGGCCGTCGCGTTATCCGAAGAAGATTGCGAGCTTCTTCGAATCGCTCGGCTTGCCGGCCAGGCTGCCGACGACGAAGGCGATAAGAGCGACCGTCAGGCCGATCGTGATCTGGTGCAGGCCGAAGATCTTGAAGCCGAGGGCCATGCAGATGCAGTACGCGGCCACGCCCAGGACCATGCCCCACAGGGCGCCGGTCTTGTTCGCGCGCTTCCAGAAGAGCGCACCCACGAAGGTCCAGCAGAACGCGGTCTCGAGGCCGCCGAAGGCGAACATGTTAATCTTCCAGATGACTTCCGGCGGAACGATGGAGAGCACGAACACGATGGCGCCGATGACGAGCGTGATGATCTGGCTCGCGTTTGCGATCTTCTTGTCCTGGAGCTGCTCGCCCTTGGTTTCGGCGTGATGCAGCCAAAGGTCCTTGATGATAGCTGAAGACGAGGCGATGAGCAGCGAGGATACCGTGGAGATGGATGCCGCGATGGGGCCGACGATGGCGATGCCGGCAAGCCACGGCGGCAGGGTCGCCACGATGGTCTGCGGGATGATGTTGTCGACGGATCCACCATATGCCTCGAGCGGCTCGGTGAGGACGCCGGCAGAAAGCACGCCGAGGGCGGTGACGCCGATCATCATGGCGCCGATGATGACGGTGCCCCAGATCATGGCGCTATGCAGCGACTTCGTGTCCTTGAAGCCCATCGTACGCACGAGCGACTGCGGCAGGGCGAAGGTGAAGATGCCCACCAACAGCCACTGCGTGAAGTACAGGCCGATGGGCATGTTGCCACCGGAGAGCGGCTCCATCATCTCGGGATGGTTCGTGGCGATGGTGTCCATGATGTTCTCGTAGCCGCCGCCGGCAGACAGGATGCCGCCTGCGAGGACGCAGATGCCGATGATCATCGCGATGCCGCAGAGCGCGTCGGTAACCGCCACGCCGCGGAAGCCGCCGATGGAGGTGAACAGGATGACCGCGATGCCGAAGATCGCCAGGCCGAGCACATAGGAGTAGCCGGTGACGTACTCGAAGAGCTTCGCGCCGCCCACGAACTGGGCGATCATCGTGGTCGCGAAGAACAGCACAATCACGAGCGCGGCGATGGTGGCCACCGCATTTGACTGGTAGCGTTCGCGAATCACGTCGATAACCGTAACGGCGCCGGTCTTGCGCGAGATGAGCGCCATTTTCTTGCCCATGATGCCATAGAGCAGGAACAGGCAGGTCACCTGCACGCCGGCCATATAGACCCAGCCCCAGCCGATGTTCCAGGCCTGGCCCGGGCCGCCGACGAACGAGGAGACCGAACCGTAGGTGGCGATGGTGGTCATCGCCAGGACGAATGCGCCCAGGCTGCGGTTGCCGATGAAGTATTCCTTCACGAACCCGCCGTCGCCAGCTGCGGCGGCCTTACGGCGCGCCATGACAGCAAGCACGAGGGCGAAGGCCAGGAAGATGATGACGGGAACAAGCCCTGCAATGCTAGCGTGCATCGTTGACCTCCTCGTCGTCCAGGTCGAAGTCCATGAAGACCTTCTTGGCCAGGAACACGCACACCGCGATCGTGAAGATCCAGGTGCCCACCGTTCCGCCGATTACCCAGATGGGCGTGTGGAACAGCGTGATGTCGGAACCGGCCAGGCCAAAGCCCAGCAGGATCCACACGGCGACGACGGCGATAAGCGCCACGACGGTCGCCTTCGCCTCTCTCGTGGCTTGATCTAGTTTCTCTTTGTAGGTGAGATGCTTCGGGGCATCCATGGCGGTGTCCTTCCCTCGCCTCCTATAAGACGGCTGTATTGTAGCGGCACCAGGGCTTTTGGGAATATGGCATTCGCCGAAAACTAAAGTTTTTCACCATCAATATTTATATATTGAGGTATTGACACTAATAAGACTTTTTTGACTAAAAAAATGAGAATTGCTTTAGATACTATTTATTTATATTTGTCAACTACACAGTTTTTAGCGTCTATCCACCATTCGGTGACATTTTACCGCGATAGCTGTTCGCCGACGGCAAACCGTACGCCGAATCGGCGCTTCGCACGGCAACCAAAACCGCCTGAGCCATTACCTCGGCAGCCAAGACCCCCACGGTATCAAGGCTTGCTGGAACATCGCCCACCGAAAGCCCGTAGATGCTATCCCCGTCCATGGAAGTGTGAACAGGGGAGATCGTGCGCGCGTATCCATCGTGTGCCATTCCGGCGACCTTGGCCAGCTGCGCCTTCGAAAGCGCCGCGTTCGTGATGACCGCGCCGATGGTGGTATTCGTCGCAAGCTCGGTATTCAATGCCGCGGTACCCCGGTAGAACGCCTCCGATCCTCCGCCGAGCTTGTCGCCGCCTGCCGCCCGCATGCCGGCGATAACGCGCCCCGTGCTGGGATCCGTCACGTCACCCATCGCGTTCACCACGACAAGCGCTCCCACTTTCAAAGCGCCAATCTGCACCGCATAGCTCCCGATGCCGCTCTTCATGGCGAAATCGATACCGCACATCTTGCCCACCGAGGCGCCGCACCCGGCGCCGTAGTTTCCATCTCGGTAATTCCCCGATTCGGCGGCAACGCAGGCCTCGTAGCCCATGCGCGCATCAGGGCGCCTGAGCGGGTCGCCAAACAACAGGTCGAAGATATCGGATTGGCACACGAGGGGCACGCGCACCCGGCCAACTTGCAAGCCGATGCCGCGTTCTTCCAGATAACCCATCACGCCACCAGCCGCGTCCAGCCCAAATGCGCTCCCCCCGCCAAGCACCACGGCGTGAATGCACTCAGCCGCTGCCAACGGATCCAGAACGCGCGTATCGCGGGAAGCCGGGCCGCCGCCACGCACGTCGATGCTTGCCGCCATTCCGTCGGGACAAAGGACGACGGTCACGCCCGTGCCCGCCTCCGCATCCTCGACCTGGCCGATTGAAATGCCCGGGAAATCGGTGATGCGGATCTCTTTTAGGGAAACACTCATGATGCGCTTTTCTTGCTCCTCAATAGCATCAGCGAGACGCCTACGCCAGGCACGCTACTTGTTCTGGAAGTACTGGACGCCCTCCACCTTGCCGGCGAGGATGTCCTGGTAATCGGCGTAATTCTTCTTCAGCAGCGCGGGGATGTCCAACTCGTACGGACAATGCGGCTGACAGCTGTAGCACTCGGTGCAATCGGCGGCCTTCTCCATCTCGGCCTGCATCGCGGGGCTCAACCAGTAATCGGAAGGCGCACGGCGCAGCATGAGGCCGATACGCGCAGCCTGGTTGACCATAATCTCGTTCGGGCAATACGGCATGCAGTAGCCGCATCCGCGGCAGAAGCTGCCGGAAAGCTCACCGCGTTCGCGGTCGATGAACGCCTGGATATCCGGCGTCATAGCCGGTTGCCCGTCGAAGAACGCGAGGAACTCCTCCAGCTCATGCTCGCGCTGAACGCCCCAGATGGGCAACACATTCGGATGCTCCGCCATGAACGCCATCGCGGCACGCGAATTCGTGATGAGACCGCCCGCCATCGCCTTCATGGCCACGAAACCCACGTTGCGCTCGGCGCAGAGCTTCACGAGCTCTTCCTCGCGTTGGCCAGACAGGTAGGAGAACGGGAACTGCAGCACCTCGTACAGGCCGCTTTTCACCAGGTCGAAGGCCACCTCGATCTTGTGGGCCGTCACGCCGATGTGGCGGATCTTGCCCTGGGCTTTCGCCTCGAGCATGGCCTCGTACATGCCCGTGCCATCACCGGGCTTCCACACCTGCTCCACCATATGGAACTGATGCACGTCGATGTAGTCGGTCTGCAGCTTGGCAAGCG
>JAUNEQ010000121.1 GCA_030525445.1 Coriobacteriia bacterium
GCCCTTTTGTCCCACCTCATTTGCTGCGCTCTTCAAGAAAACGGCCCGCGAGCGGGGAGCTCGCGGGCCGTCGGTTCAGCTGCTATAAGCGGCTTAGTAGTTCGAGGCGTTGATCTCGAAGAAGGACTGCGGATGAGCGCAGACCGGGCAGATCTCGGGGGCCTCGGTGCCCACGACGATGTGACCGCAGTTGCGGCATTCCCAAATCTTGACCTCGGACTTCTTGAAGACTTCCTGCATCTGGACGTTCTTCAGCAGGGCGCGATAGCGCTCCTCGTGATGCTTCTCAATCTCGGCGACCATGCGGAACTTGGCGGCGAGCTCCGGGAACCCTTCGGCGTCGGCGGTCTCGGCGAAGCCAACGTACATGTCGGTCCACTCGAAGTTCTCGCCCTCGGCAGCCGCAAGCAGGTTCTCGGCGGTGTCACCGATGCCGTTGAGCTCCTTGAACCAGATCTTTGCGTGTTCCTTCTCGTTGTCGGCGGTCTTCAGGAACAGATCGGCGATCTGCTCGAAGCCCTGCTTCTTGGCCTTGGAGGCGAAGTAGGTGTACTTGTTACGAGCCTGGGATTCACCGGCGAAGGCTTCCCACAGGTTCTTCTCGGTCTGGGTGCCGGCGTAGGGGTTCGTCTTCTCGGCGGCGTCCACCATGGCCTCGGCCACAGCGGCTGTTTCCTCGGCGGCCACTTCGGGCTCGTCTTCGATGAGCTCGAGGTTGTCACCCGTTGCTCCGCAGAGCGGGCACACCGCATCCTCGATGCTATCGGCCTCGAACACCTTGCCGCACAGCTTGCACCTGAATTTAGCCATGTTGTCTCCTATCTGCATTATCGGCCCCTGTTCGCTTATGCGCCGGGGCAGCTTACGCCGTCCGTCTCCTCGGACGACCTTCTGCTAACAGTTGCAGGATACCATTGACGGGGGTCGGCTTTTGCAAGAAACCACGCCACCATTTTCGTTTCACGAGGTTAGATTGGGGTAACTCTTCCAAGCACGTTCATCACGCCCAAACACGGGGAGGGGGATGCCTGGACGGTTGTTGTCGGGGTCGGTTTCGCGGAGCGAGAAAACCTTGGCAACGAAGGGGAATCCGTTGGGAATGCGGGCGAAATCCGGACGGGGAAATGCGATACTGTAGGGGTGCATATAATCACTCCGATGGGGAAGGGGCGCGAAGGTTCTATGGGAAACGCAACGGAGAATTTGCCATCCTGGCTGCCCGAAACCGACCTCTATTTATTCGACGAAGGCAACGCCCAGCGCGCCTATCTCGTGTTCGGTTGCCATCCGCTCGGCGCCGATGAGAACGGCACCGCGCAGCATCGTTTCGTGGTGTGGGCTCCCCACGCGAAGAGCATCCATGTCGTGGGCGACTTCAATGACTGGGACGAGACGGAGCATCCGCTCGAGCAGGTGCATCCGGGCATCTGGGCCGGCGTGGTCGCCGGGTTGGAAAACGGCTCCATCTACAAATATGCGGTGGAAGCCCCCGATGGCACGGTGACGTTGAAGTTCGATCCCTTCGCCTTCCATGCCGAAAACGGCCTGCAGACGGGTTCGAAGGTGTGGGACATCGACGACTTCGGATGGCATGACGACGCGTGGCTGCAGGAGCGAACCCAGACCGACCTCATCCATTCCGCGATGTCCATCTACGAGCTGCAGATGGGCTCGTGGCGCGTGGGCGAAGACGAGTTCTACCCCAACTACCGCAATGTCGCCGATGAGCTCGTGAAGTACTGCAAGCAGATGAACTACACCCATGTGGAGCTGCTTCCCATCACGGAATACCCGTTCCCGGGGTCGTGGGGCTATCAGGCCACGGGCTATTATTCCCCGTCTTCCCGCTACGGCACGCCACAGGATTTCATGTACTTCGTCGACACGCTGCATGCGGCCGGCATCGGCGTCATCCTCGACTGGGTGCCCGCGCACTTCCCGAAGGATGCCTTTGCGCTCGCAAAGTTCGACGGCACGCCGCAATTCGAATATGCCGACCCGCGCAAGGGCGAGCACGCCGAGTGGGGCACGCTCGTGTTCGACTACGAGAAGCCGCAGGTGCAGAGCTTCCTCGTCTCGTCGGCGATGTTCTTCTTCGACAAGTACCACATCGACGGCATCCGCGTGGACGCCGTGAGCTCGATGCTCTACCTCGATTACGCGCGCACCGAATGGGTGCCCAACGCGAACGGCGGCAATATCAACCTCGAGGCCGAGGCGTTCTTGAAGAAGCTGAACTCCGCGGTGCTCGCGACGTATCCCGGCGTGATGATGATCGCCGAGGAGTCCACTGCCTTCCCGCTGGTCACCGCCCCGCCGTACGATGGCGGCCTGGGTTTCACCTTCAAGTGGGACATGGGCTTCATGCACGACATGCTCGACTACTGCTCGATGGACCCGTTCTTCCGCAGCGGCAACCACGACAAGCTCACGTTCGGCATGATGTACGCGTTCTCCGAGAACTACGTGCTCGCGTTCAGCCATGACGAAGTGGTGCACGGCAAGAAGTCGATGGTCGACAAGATGTTTGGCGACTACGAGCAGAAGTTTGCGACACTGCGCGCGCTCATGGGCTTCCAGTTCGGCCGCCCGGGCAAGAAGCTCACGTTCATGGGATCGGAATTCGGCCAGTTCATCGAATGGGATTACCAGAAGCAGCTCGATTGGTTCCTGCTGGAGTATCCCATCCACGACAGCATGCGCCTGTGGAGCGCGGAGCTGAACAAGCTCTACCGCAAGACCCCGGCGCTGTGGAAGATCGACGACGGGTGGGCCGGCTTCGGCTGGTCGAACGTCGACGACCGCGACGAGAGCGCCATCGCGTTCATCCGCTACGCGAACGACGGCACCCCCGACATGCTGGTGTGCTGCAACTTCACCCCGAACCCGCTGCACGGGTTCACGGTGGGGCTGCCCTGCGCCGGCACGGTGAAAGAGGTGCTTAACAGCGACGAGCTGCGTTTCGGCGGTTCCGGCGTGACGAACCCGAAGGCGGTGCGCACGAAAAAGGAGCCCTTCGGCGACTACGCGCATAGCGCGAAGCTCGACCTGGGTCCGCTTTCGGCCGCGTTCTTCCGCTTCAAGCATATGAAGCCGCGCCGGAAGAAGGATGGCACAGGGCAATAGGAAAAACGCCCGGTACCTGGCTGCAACAAGGCCCCGGGTGTGGTATTCCAGTAAGGGAAATAGGAATCAAAGGCGTCGGGGGCGCCTTGCAAGGAAACAACTAAAGCCGACGAGTTAGGAGTTGCGCATGAGTGCAAGAAAAGAATGCGTGGGCATGATTCTGGCGGGCGGCCAGGGCAGTCGCCTGGGCGTGCTCACCAGGTGGCGCGCGAAGCCTGCGGTGCCGTTCGGAGGCAAGTACCGCATCATCGACTTCCCGCTGTCCAACTGCACGAATTCCGGCATCGACGTGGTGGGCGTGCTCACCCAGTACGAGCCGTTCGTCCTGAACAGCTACATTGGCAACGGTGCTCCGTGGGACCTGGACACCAACACCGGTGGCGCCTATGTGCTGTCGCCGTACACCCATATGGGCGATGAGGGCAACTGGTATCTGGGCACGGCCGACGCCATCTTCCAGAACATCCGCTTCATCGACCGCTTCGACCCGAAGTACGTGGTCATCCTTTCCGGCGACCATATCTACAAGATGGACTACGCCGACATGGTGGCGTTCCACAAGCGCTCCGGCGCTTCGGCGACCATCGCCGTGATGCCCGTGCCCATCGAGGAGGCGAGCCGTTTCGGCATCCTCGCCACCGACGAGAACGCCCGCATCACCGACTTCGTGGAAAAGCCGAAGAATCCGCCGAGCAACCTCGCGTCCATGGGCATCTACGTGTTCAGCTGGGACGTGGTGCGCCAGTACCTCATCGACGACGAGGCCAACCCCGATTCCACCCGCGACTTCGGCAAGGACGTCATCCCCGCCATGCTGGGCGCCAACGAGCCCATGTACGCCTACCGCTTCGAGGGCTACTGGCGCGACGTGGGCACCATCGACAGCCTGTGGGAGGCGAACATGGACATGCTGGACGGCGATTCCGGCCTGGACATGGACGACAACTCCTGGAAGATCTACTCGCGCAACCCCAACCTTCCCGCCGCCCGCATCGCCGCCGGTTCCGTGCTCGATGAGTGCATGGTCGCCGAAGGCTGCGACATCTCCGGCGAGATCCGCCACAGCGTCCTGTTCCAGGGTGTCACCGTGGGCGAGGGCGCGAAGGTCATCGACAGCGTCGTGATGCGCGGCGCCGTCATCGAGCCCGGCGCCGTCGTGGAGCGCGCGGTCGTCGCCGAGGACGCCCACGTGGAAGCCGGCGCGAAGGTCGGCGAGCCGGGAGCCGCGCTTTGCGTGCTCGGATCGGGCTGCAAGGTGCCCGCCGGTTCCGTGGTGGCCCCGGGCGAATCGGTCGAGCCCGACGCCTCAATCGAAGTGGACTAAGGGAGGACAGCCATGAACGATACCTTTGCAATCATCTACGCCGAGCATGGCAGCCCCCTGCTTGGCTCGCTCATCGAGCGCCGTTCGGTTTCGGCACTGCCGCTGGCCGGGCGCTTCCGCACCATCGACGTCCTGCTTTCGAACATCGCGCATAGCGGTATCCGCAACGTGGGCGTCATCACTCAGAAGAACTACCAGTCGCTCATCGAGCACATCGGCTCCGGCCATGCCTGGGGGCTTTCTGGCAAGGCCGGCGGCGTCACCCTGCTCCCGCCGTACGACCTTGACGGCAGCGTGGGCAAGTACCATGGCGTGAGCGATGCCCTGTTCGCGAAGCGCGACTACATCAATAAGCGCCGCGAGCGCTATGCGCTGGTGCTGGGCACCGACATGGTGTACCGCGAGGATTACACCCGCATGCTCGAGCGCCACATCGAGTCTGACGCCGACATCACCCTGCTCTACACGCGCGATGCCAGCATGACCAAGGCCGACAGCCCCGTGCATATGACCTACCTGCGCACGGATGAAGAGGGCTGGGTCACCGGCTTCGACTACGAGTCGATGGCGGAAGGCGACAACGCCACCGCGCTCGGCGCCGTGCTCATGCGCAAGGACCTGCTGGTGCGCCTGGTGGAAGACGCCTGCGCCGAGGGCCATTACAACTTCACGACCGACCTTCTGGAGCCGGCGCTCGCCCAGTACAAGGTGGCTGCGGTGGAGCATGAGGGCTATGCCGGCCGCATCACCACGGTGAAGTCGTACTTCGACCTCACCCGTGACATGCTCGACCCGAAGGTGCGCCAAGACCTGTTCTACGATCATGGTTCCGTGTACACCCGCGTGATGGATGCGCCCCCGGTGCGTTTCGCCGGAGGTTGCGAAGTGGCCGACAGCGTGTTCGGCAATGGCTGCGATGTGCGCGGCCGCGTGGTGGGCAGCGTCGTGTTCCGCGGCGTGTCCGTGGCACCGGGCGCCGATGTCCAGGATTGCGTCGTGATGCAGGACTCTTCCATTGGCGAGGGTGCTCACCTGCGCAATGTCATCATCGACAAGGGCGTTGTCGTGGGCGCTGGCGCGCGTATCGTGGGAACGCCGGATGCTCCGGTCGTGGTGCGCAAGGGTTCCATCGTCGAATAGACGCCGCGAGCTCGCCGGTAACGCCATGAAGGCATATATGTAATAATAGGGGCACGGACGGGGCATCCCGTCCGTGCTGTTTACGCTCACAAGGCCGCGATGCGGCGGGGTGGAACAGCCGAACCAAGCAAGCGCTTTCCCAAGGAGGAAATACATGGCAGATAGCACGAACGAGAAGAAGACCGCAGCCGAAGAGCCGGTCGAGAAGAAGGCCCCGGCGCGCAAGCCCGCCGCCAAGAAGGCCCCGGCGCGCACGGCGCCCGCTAAGAAGGCCGAGCCGGCGAAGGCCGCCGCGGCCGAAGTGAAGG
>JAUNEQ010000122.1 GCA_030525445.1 Coriobacteriia bacterium
CATCATGGCAAAGAAAGACCCCGTCCTCGTCGTCGACTCGTCGCTGCTCATCGCCCTGGGCGTCGTCTGCGCTGGCATCGCCGGGCTGCGCGCCTTCCTGAATGCAGAGTGGGGACGCCATAAGTAACAGGATAGTTCGTCGAATACAAGCAAAGACAACGTCAGACGCCCGGGTTCCCCTGGAGCCCGGGCGTCACATGTTAGTTCACGGGAGTACGCTTTTCTAGGTGAGCAGGCCGCAAACGACGATGAGCAGGAATGAAAGCAGCACGATGGCCGCGATGACCAAGAAGCAGCCGGTGCAACCGCCGCCACCATCGTCAGGGCCGTCACCTGAACCCTCGCCATCGCCGTAGAAATAACGGCCGAGGGCATAATCCCTCCCGCTGAAGTCCCGGGGATCGGTCCCGTAATTGCTGGGATCGGGAAACGCCATCGGCCGCCTGCCAATCCTTATTCAGCCACGACGCCGTCGACGAGCACGGGTTTGCCCGCCACGAAGGTGTCGGTCGCCTTGCCCTGCAGGTGGAATCCGATAAAGCCGGAATTGTTCGACTTGGAATGGAAGCAGTCTGGCGTGACATCCCACTCGAAGTCGGGGTCGAAGACCGTGAGGTCGGCGACGCTGCCCGCCTCGAGTTTCACCGCGGGCAGGTTCACGAGCTTGCGCGGATTCACGCACATGAGCTCGATCATGCGGTTGTAGCTGATGACACCCGGGCGGATGAGGAAGGTGAGGATCGTGGCGAGCGAGGTCTCGATGCCGATCATGCCGAACGGCGCCAACTCGAACTCGCGGTCCTTCTCGTATGGTGCATGCGGCGCGTGGTCGGTGACGATGATGTCGACCGTGCCGTCGACCACGCCCTGGATGACGGCCTCGTTGTCGGCCTTCGTACGCAGCGGCGGGTTCACCTTGAAGTTCGTGTCGTAGCTTTCCTTGATGAAGTCTTCGTTCAGGAACATGTGGTGCGGCGTGACCTCGCAGGTCACGTTCGCGCCTCGCGCCTTCGCATCGCGCACGATGTCGAGCGCGCGGCCGCAGGTGAGATGCTGGATGTGCGTATGGCACCCGGTGAGCTCGCCGATGCGGATGTCACGATCCACATGCACTTCCTCGCCTTGGGTCGGCCAGCCGGCGAGCCCCAGACGCGTGGAGGCGACGCCCTCGTTCACCTGGCCCTTGCCCACCAGTGCGGCATCCTGGCAGTGCGACGACACGGGAATGCCGAACTGCACGGCGTAGTCCATGACGGTGCGCATCATGCCCGCATCCTGCACGTTGCAGCCATCGTCGGTCACCATCACGATGCCGTGGCGCACCATGTCGCCCATCTCGGAGAGCGCTTCGCCCTTGCGGTCCTTCGTGCAAGCGCCCGACGGGTGCACATGCACGAAACCGGCCTTCGCGGCCGCCTTCTTCACGAGCTCGACGACGTCGGCGTTGTCGGTCTCGGGCGTGGTGTTCGGCATGCTCACGATGTCGGTGAATCCGCCATATGCGCTTGCAAGCGTGCCGGAATACACGTCTTCCTTGTATTCCTGACCGGGCTCGCGCAGGTGCACATGGCAGTCCATGAGGCCGGGAATGACGATGCGCCCGGAAAGGTCGCGCACCTCGCAACCAGCGGCATCCAGGTTCTGGCCAACTTCGGCGATGGTGCCATCATCGGCAATCTTCAGGTCGGCAACCTCGTCGAGGTTCACCTGAGGGTCGATCAAACGAGCGTTCTTAATCACCAATGCCATTTTCGGCACCTCCCAACAGAAGATAGAGGACGGACATGCGAACGCACAGGCCCGCATACACCTGATTCAGGATGACCGACCGCTCGGGATGGTCGGCCATGTAGCTGTCGAGCTCGACGCCGCGGTTGATGGGGCCCGGATGGCAGATGATGGCATCGGGGCGCATCAGGTGATCGCGGTCCTGCGTCAAGCCGTAGAGCATGTTGTACTCGCGCAAGCTGGGGAACGGCGCGCCTTCCAGGCGCTCCATCTGCACGCGGAGCATGTAGACGACATCCAGTTCGGGCAGCGCCGCGTCGAGGTCGGCGGTCACCGCGTCGGCGCCTAGGATATCGGGACGCGCGGGCAGCAGGGTTTGCGGAGCGATGAGCGTCACGTTCGCGCCGAGGATCTTCAGCGCCGGGACGAGCGATCCGCACACGCGCGAGTGCGCAATGTCGCCCACGATGCCCACGCGCAGCCCGTCGAAGCTCCCCTTCTTGCGCCAAATCGTGTACAGGTCGAGCAGCGCCTGCGTGGGATGCTGGTGCTTGCCGTCACCCGCGTCGATGACGCAGGCATCGGTGCACTGCGTCACCTTGTAGGGCGCGCCCGCGAACTTCGAGCGCACGACGAAGCAATCGACCTTCATGGCATCGAGGGTCTGGATGGTGTCGACCAGGCTCTCGCCCTTCACCGTGGAGCTCGTGGATCCGCCCATGTTCATTGTGTCGCACGAAAGGCGCTTTTCGGCGAGCTCGAACGATCCGCGCGTGCGCGTGGAGGGCTCGAAGAACATGTTCACGACGGTGCGGCCGCGCAACGCGGGCACTTTCTTGATGCGTCGCTCATTCACGTTCTCGAACATCACCGCGGTCTGCAGGATCTGCATGAAGTCGTCGTAGGTGAGGTCGGTGGTGCGCAGCAGGTGCTTCTTCGAAAGCATTAGCGGTCACCCCCTACCGGGATGTCGGACTTATAGCGGTTGGGCAGCTTGGGCATTTCGGGCAGGCCCGACGGAATGGGAGCCTGGTTCACCGGTTTCGCGCCCACATGGCCGCCGGGGGCCACGTCGTAAATGCGCACGCAGGTCTCGCCGTCGGTTTCGTCGAGCAGCAGGTGAACGGCCTCGCTGCGTGAGCTGGGCACGTTCTTGCCCACGTAGTCGGCGCGGATGGGCAGCTCACGATGTCCGCGATCGACCAGAACCGCCAGCTGGACGGTTGCCGGACGACCGTAATCCATCACGGCATCGAGCGCGCAGCGAATCGTGCGGCCCGTGTACAACACGTCGTCGACGAGCACGATATTCGTTCCGTCAAGCGCGAACGGCAGGTGGCTGTTGTAGATGTCGGGACTCAACGACACCGGCACGTCGTCGCGGTAGAACGTGATGTCGAGCGAACCGACGGGAACTTTCACCCCTTCGATTTCCTCGATACGGCGCGCGAGTCGGCGCGCAAGCACATCGCCGCGGGTGACGATGCCCACGAGCGCGACGTTCTGCGCGCCGTGGTTCGCCTCCAGGATCTGGTGCGCGATGCGCGTGATGGAGCGCTCAACGTCGTCGGCATCCATCACCTGATACTTCACATTGGCATTGTCGGTCATGCATTCCCCTTTCACTCGGGGGCATGTACAGCGACGGCCCGGCTGCAAAATAAAAAGCCCCTGCAACCGGACAAAGGCTTCTCGTGCATGTTCGCATTCCGTCCGACTCGCGGTGCGGCCTGCTGTGTATGTTGCGCCTTGTCGGTATCTCTGTACCGCCCTTAAAGGACCTGTGCGCATTATAGCGGAAGGCAACCCTTCCTTTTGCCGCCCCATCCATTCCCCATGTATCCCGCAGCGCCGCCTATCACGGGAATCGCCCCCGATAGACGGCGCGAAACAGTATCGCGCACTTTTCAATAAAATATCTTTATCAAGTTCATCTTGTTTTCCATACCATGTAGATTGGTAATCGGGTATAGTTAGCAGAGACTTTTGTGTCACGTAGATTGGATAGAGCATCATGCCTAACTGCAACCTCATCGTCGACTCCTGCAGCGACATCCCCGTCGAGTTCATCCAGAAAGAGGGGATCAAACTGCTGAAGTTCCCGTACTACTTCGGGACGCAGGAATTCCGCGACGATCTGTTCCAGACCTCATCTGCCAAGGAGTTCTACGATCGCATGCGCAATGGCGCCTTCCCCACGACGGCCCAGCTGCCGCTGAAGGAGCTCATCGACACTTTCACCGAGGTCGCCGAAAGCGGCGTGCCCACCGTGTACCTGGCGTTTTCCTCGGGCCTTTCCAAGACCTTCGAAGTCGCCCAGATGGCAGCCGAGCAGGTGCAGGCGAAGTATCCTGACATGGAGCTCTACCTCGTGGACTCGCTCACCTGCGCCGCGGGTGAGAGCCTGTTCCTCTTCGAGGGCATTCACCAATGGGAAAGCGGCCTTTCGGCCAAAGAACTCGCCGATTGGGCCATGGAGGCCCGTTGGAAGGTGAACATGTATTTCACCGTCGATTCCCTGGACTGGCTCGCCCATGGCGGCCGCATGCCAAGCGGCGTGGCCTTCGTGGGAAGCAAGCTCAACCTGAAGCCCATCATGTGCATCGGCAAAGATGGCGCCGTATCGGTCTCGGGCGCGACGCGCGGCCGCAAGAAGTCGCTCGCGAAGCTGTGCGAGATCTACGAAGAGAAGCATGACGCCGCAAGCCCCTACCAGCAGGTGTTCTGCCAGGGCGGCGACTGCATCGAGGAATCCGATGGCGTGCTAGCCGAGCTTCGCAAGGCGCATCCAGGACTCGAGTGCTACGGCGGCCAAACCGGCCCCACCATCGGCACGCATGGCGGCCCCGGTGTTGTCCTTCTCGCATTCTGGGGTCCCGACCGCAGGAACATGAAATAACGATTCGGAAGCCTGGATGCCAAGGCGGTGTCCAGGCTCTTTTGTTTATGCACGTCAAATGCGCTATGTTTCCATTTGGCAACAGATGCGCCCGACGCCCCACGTTTCGCGCATACTGCCTGAAGACGATTACGCTCGCTAGATAGGATCTCCATGACCCATTGCAACCTCATTATCGATTCATGTTGCGACCTTCCCTTCGAGATGGTCGACAAGCCCGGCATCACCTTGCTGAAGTTCCCCTACTTTTTCGGGGAGACCGAATACGCCGATGACCTGTTCCAGAGCGCATCGGCCCGCGAGTTCTACGACCGCATGCGCGGCGGCGCCTTCCCCACCACGGCCCAGTTGCCGCTGAGCACGCTGGTGGAAACATTCACGGAGGTCGCCGAAAGCGGCGTTCCCACCGTGTATTTCAGCTTCTCGTCCGGCCTGTCCAAGAGCTTCGACGTCGCGCTGATGGCGCGCGACCAGGTGCTCGCCGAGCATCCCGACATGGAGTTGCACCTCGTCGACACCCTGCTCGCGCAATCCGCGCAGGGCTTGTTCACCCTCGAGGCCATCAAGCAGTGGGAAACCGGCATGTCCGCGCAGGAACTTGCCGATTGGGCGATGGAGGCACGCTATTTCGTGAACGTGTTCTTCACGCTCGACCAGCTTGAGTCGCTCGCGAAGGGCGGCCGCATGCCCAGCGGCGTCGCGTTCGTGGGCAGCAAGCTCAACCTGAAGCCCATCCTCTATATCGACGCAGAGGGCAAGCTCGAGGTGAAGACCGCCGTCCGCGGCCGCAAGAAGTCCCTGGCGAAGATCCTCTCCATCTACGAGGAGCAGCGTGACATGGATCGCCCCGACCGCACCGTCGTTTGCCAAGGCGGCGACTGCGACGAGACGGTGGAAGCGGTGCTCGCCGAGGTCGCCAAGCTCGACCCCGAGGCCACGCTCGTGAGCGGTCAGGTAGGCCCCACCATCGGCAGCCACATCGGCCCCGGCTCCCTCACGTTCTCGTTCTGGGGCATCGACCGCCGCACATACTAGACTCCCAACCGGGGGAGACAAAGACCTCAGGGGAAACTGTCTCACCCTGCAGGATGAGACAGTTTCCCCTGAGGTCTTTGTCTCATTGCCTCATCCATAGCCCACACACAACCTATCGCTATACTGCCTGGGAAAACAAACCGCGGGCGCCGCGCAACCGCCGGCGCCCTTTTCATAAGGACGCACATGGAAGACCTTAAAATCGCCCTGCTCATCGACGGCGACAACATCTCCGC
>JAUNEQ010000123.1 GCA_030525445.1 Coriobacteriia bacterium
GTGGTCTGCATGAACTGCTCGTTGAAGTGCATGCGGCTCATGTCGCCGGTGGCCGCGCCGAACAGCACGACGTCGGTCTCGGTGATGGTCTTGGAATACACGTAGTTGTCGCCCGGTTTCAGGGGCAGTTTGGTTTCGGACATGTCCATTCCTTTCGTCAGGTAAGGTTCACCATATCATATAGCCTGATGAATGGGCCTATAATGCCAATCGTCCCTCGGCGCCTTTCGGCGGATGCGATGCCAGCTGCCAGTCGGGAATGGCGGCCATGCCCTGCTCCAATGCGTCGAGCAGCCTCTGCTTGTCGCGCGGCAACCGTCCCGCCACCGGCACCGGGTTCGACACATGCAACCCGAAAAAGACGCAGTCGTCCAACTCGAGGCCGCGCAGGAACTCGATCTCCTCGGAAATGTACTCGCCGAGCGTGCACTCCTCGAAACGCCCCTGCTCGACTTCGGCTTCGAGCGGGGCACCGGGGTCGACATGCAGGGGCGACACGAATATGAGCGTGGGACGGGCCTCGTTCACGATGCGCGCATTCGCCTGCGCATGCTCGAGGATGCGTTTCGGCCCGGCAGCCGCATTGATGATGTTCACGTTGAACGGCAAGCCCGCCTCGTGCAAGCGGGCCATCTGCAAGCGCGCCTCGGCAACCGTGTACCCCTTGTTCATGAAGGCAAGCACGTCGTCGAGCCCCGATTCAAGCCCGATGTTCAGGTCGGCATATCCCACGCGGGCGAGCTCCCGCAGCTCGTCATCCGATTTGGTGCGGATGTTCTTGATGGAGGCGTAGCCGCCGATGCTTCGAACCGAAGGCAGGTGCCGGTGAATGAGCTCCGCGATCTCCATCAAACGCGGCGCCGGCAGGCAAAATGCATCGCCGTTCGCCAAGAACACCCGATGCGTCCACGGTTGGAACCGCGCCGCTTCGCGCACATCTGCCTCCACCTCTTCCAACGGCGATACCGCGAACGGCACGTCGCGATACATCGTGCAAAACGTGCAGCGGTTGTGCGAGCAGCCGGTTGTGACTTGCAAGATCAGCGAATTCGCCTCGTATGGCGGACGATATGTGAGCCCCGTGTAGTGCATGCCCACAGTGTACCCTACGGCAACGGGGCAAACCCGTCGCATAATGGGAACGATGCCCCCGCTTGCAATGGCCTTCCCGGCGCTCCTGTGGTAGAGTGCGCTTTTGTGCGCTAAAGCCGGGAAGGAGCCACGCCCGTTGAACGCCAAGGGACCCATATTGCTGCTGATTACCGCCATACTGTGGGGCATGGCGTTCGTCGCGCAGACCGATGCTTCCCAGCATGTGCAGCCGTTCACGTTCAATGCCTCCCGCAATTTCGTCGGCGCGCTCTTCCTCACCGGCGTCATCGCCTGGCGAAAGCGCACCGGCGCCGACAAGCAGCCCATCGAACGGGGAGGCGCCGGGTACACGAAGAAGGCGCTCCTCGTCGGCGGCATCGCCTGCGGCGTGGTGCTCTTCGTCGCATCCTATCTGCAACAATCGGGCATCACCTCGTATCCGTCCGATGCCGCCGTTTCCGGCCGGTCGGGCTTCATCACCGCGCTCTACATGGTGATGGTCGCCGTCATCGGCCTGTTCGTCGGCAAGAAACCGCACATCCTGGTATTCGTGGCGGTGGGCGTGGCCTTGGTGGGCATGTGGTTCCTGTGCGTCCCCGATGGCATCGATAACATCTATTTCGGCGACGTGCTCGTGTTCCTGTGCGCCATCGGCTATGCCGCGCACATCATCGTCATCGACCGCTACACCCACGTTGACGGCGTGCGCCTCTCGCGCGTGCAGCTGCTCACGTCGGGTGCGCTCTCGCTTGCCTGCGCGCTCGCATTCGAGCAACCGGAATGGGGCCTCATCTTGGCAGCGCTCATCCCCATCCTCTATGCGGGCATCTGCTCGGACGGCATCGCCTACACGTTCCAGATCATCGCGCAGCAGACGACCGACCCCACGGTGGCATCCATCCTCATGAGCTTGGAATCGGTGTTCGCGGCCCT
The DNA here is from genome assembly GCA_030525445.1 of Coriobacteriia bacterium. Classification (GTDB taxonomy): domain Bacteria; phylum Actinomycetota; class Coriobacteriia; order Coriobacteriales; family Eggerthellaceae; genus UMGS1519. The sequence continues at coordinate 2,026 of JAUNEQ010000123.1, forward strand.
TGGCGGCTGGCTCATCCTTTCCGAAGCGCTCACGCCTGTCGAGCTGCTCGGCTGCGCGCTCGTGTTCGCCGCCGTCATGCTCGCCCAGGTGCCCGATTTCATCGAGAACGCCCGCCAGAAACGGGCATCGAATAGCATCTCGGCAACCCGCTAGCTGCGCCTTACCCGAAGTCCATGTTCTCGAAACGCTGTTCCACAAACTCCTGCGTGTAGTTCTCGTCGACATACTCCTCGAGCATGGTTTCAGGCGGAATGCCCAGCTCGCGTTCGTGCACGCGGTCGAACACCGCAAGCGTCATGAAGATATCCATGGCCAAGTACGCGCCGAGCAAGCCCACGAAGAGAACCTGCCGACGCGTGGTGGGCACGCCGATGCGAAACAGCAGATCGGGCATGATAAGCCGATCCCACACCACGCCGAGCAAGCCCCAGAAGAACAGGAACGGCAAGGCGACCCATTTGGTGATGGCGCCGGGGACATTCGTGTAGTCCCAGCTCACCGCCCCCATGAAGGTTTCCATGCCCCAACCAACGATTTGCTCGAGCAGGCCGCCGATAATCGCGCACACGAGGAACGAACCCCACCACGGCGCGCCGTGGCGGCGCAAGGCGAAGCAGATGAACGTGAAAAGCAGGGCGCCTACGCCATACAGCGGCGAATACGGCCCCCAGATCAGGCCCACGCGGCTCTCGGTGAGCCCGGCGGTGATGAACATCCAGACTTCCTCGAGCACCAACCCCAGAATGCTGGCGACAAAGAAGATCATGACCACCTGATACCAGGTGATACGCAGGTTCGCGAGGAATTCCTCACGCTCGGCCGCTTGAACGCGCATCACCTCTTTGCGCTGTTCGCGCGACAGGCGAATAACCGAAGAAGGAAGCCGGTCGGCAGCGGCCACGTCTTTCATCAGGCGCGCTTGGTCGGCATTCGCGACCACCAGCGCCACCTCGGCGCTCAGCTTGCCGCTTTCCACCGCGCGGTGCAGCCGCTTGCCACGCGCCAGCCACGCCCAAAACCGTGATATCGCATACCACGTGCCGCGAACGACAAGCAAGACGGCAAGCAGGCCGAGAAACGTCCAAAACAAAGGCAGGCTCCCTCATCTGGTTTAGTAGAATGGCGAAATGCAATATCGCACATTATAGCGGCATGCTCCTAGCGCAGTGCCGCGCCATGAAAACACCTCGCACGCGACTGAAAGGACGCCCATGTCCCTCGAACTGCCCACCCCGAACCCCGCCCATCTCGATGCGGTGCGCGACCTGTGCAACCGCTCGCAGTACCTGCAGCTTTTGAGCATCCAGATGACCGCCCTGGAACTGGGGCGTTGCCAGCTGAAGATGCCCGTGCAAGACAAGCATATGAACCCCTTCGGCGGACTGTGCGGCGGTGCGTTCGCATCGATGCTCGACGTGGCCAGCTATTGGTGCATGTACCCGCAAATCGACGAGGACATGGGCGCCACCACGCTCGATTTGCAGATGAATTTCCTGCGTGGCATCACCGGCGGTTGCCTCACATGCGAGGCACGCGTGAAGAAGCCGGGGCGCAACGTCTTCCTGTGCGAGGCCGAGATCCTCGACGAATCGGGGCGCTTGGCCGCCACCGCGACCTCCAAGATGTTCCTCTCGCCCACCATCCAGCCCATCAGCGCGGCGGTGGCATCCGTCGACCCGAGCCTTATCTTGCCGCCGAAATTCCTGTAGGAGCGCACCGCCGCCATGAACCGTTTCACCATCGGCATACTCTGCGCCCTGGCAGGCACCTCATGCTGGGGCTTTTCGGGGGCATGCGGGCAATTCCTCATCGCCCACTACGATGCATCCCCGCTCTTCCTCACCACCGCCCGCATGCTCGGCGCAGGCGCGCTGTTCCTGGCGCTCCTCGCTTGCACGCAGCGTGACAAGCTGGTTGAAGCCTTGCATGATGGGCACGCGCTGCGCGGCCTGCTCGCATTCGGGGGAATCGGGCTGCTGCTGAGCCAGTTGACGTACCTGGTATCCATCTCGTACACGAATGCGGGCACGGCAACCGTGCTGCAAAGCCTCGCCATCGTGTTCGTCATGCTCTTCACCTGCCTCACGATGCGCCGCCTGCCCCGAATCGCCGAGACCGCATCGCTTATTTGCGCATTCGCCGCCTCGCTCCTCATCGCGACAAAAGGCGACCTCGGCATGTTGAACTTGCCCCTCGCCGGCCTTGTCTGGGGCATCGTCAATGCGCTTTCCGTGGCGTTTTACCTTATCCAACCGCGCAAGCTCTTGGAACAGTGGGGCAGTTTGCTCGTTTCGGGCGTGGGAATGGCGCTCGGCGGAATCGTGATGCTCGCCATCTGGATAGCATTCGGGGCCGTCGCTCCCGCAATCGGCCCCGAAGCCGTGCATCTCGCCACGGCGCCCACGCTCGATGCACAGGGCGTTTTCGTTTTACTGCTGCTCATCGCCGTCGGCAGCTTCGCCGCCTACGGGCTCTATATCCACGGCGTGTCCATCGTGGGAAGCGTCAACGGCAGCCTGCTCGGCGTGGCGGAACCGGTCTCGGCCATGCTGTTCTCGGCATTCTGGCTTGGCACCGCCTTCCTCTGGGCCGACTGGGCAGGCCTTGCGCTGATGGCCGCGACCATATTGCTCGTGTCGCTTGCCCGCGATTAGCCGCGCCGGCTTTACTCGGCCATGCTACATGCTTGCCCGCAGGATGGCCGCGACGTCATCGGTCGTGAGCTGCTTGAAACCAGTTGGCAGGCAAACGACCGTCGCGGCGATCTCGTCGATCTGCTCGGGTTTCACGCCCAGCTCGGCCAGCGTGCGGTGCGCTCCAACCTTGCGGGTCCACGCATCGAGCGCGTCGATGCCCGCAAGCGCAATCGCTGTATCGTCTTTGTCGGTCGGGTCGATGCCCCAGACGTTCACCGCGAAGCGGCGGAACTGGTACAGCGCCTCGTCGTTCGCGTCGTAGATGCGGCGGTAGTAGTTCGCCGTTATCGCAGCCAAACCGAAGCCGTGCACGCAGTCGGTGTAGGCGCCCACCTGATGCTCGATCATGTGGCACTGGAAGCAGGTCTTCTTGCCGCTCTTGAGCACGCGGTTCTCGGCGAGCGAGCTGGCCCACATCAGGTTGGCGCGACCCTTGTAGTCCTTTGGGTCGGCGATGACGCGCGGCAGGTCGCGGATAACGCAGCGCATGGCGGCTTCCAGCAGGTCGTCGGCCAAGTTGTCGCCCACCGGGCCGCTGAAGTACTCCTCCATCATGTGGTTCAGGGAATCATAGCCGCCGGCCACGGTCTGCGCCTCGGGAACGGTGAACGTGATTTCGGGATCCTGCACGGCGAAGCGGGCGTTTAGCTGCGGGCGGTCGGCGCCCGTCTTCACGAGCGTCTTCTCGTTAGTGATGACTGACCCGCCGTTGCCCTCGCTTCCGGTGCCTGCAGCTGTCACGATATTGCCAAGGGGGATGGGCTTGGCGTCGGCCGCCACCGGTTCGAAACGCACGAAGTACTTGCTCCAGAACCCGTCCTCGTCCAGGTCCTCGGTCGCCGCGAGCGCGATGACCTTGCAGGCATCCATCACGGAGCCGCCTCCGACGGCCAGGATATAATCGACGCCCTCGGCGCGGGCAATCTCGGCCCCTTCCATCACCTTCGCGATGGTGGGGTTCGCCATGATGCCACCAAACTCCACGACGCGCTTGCCCGACAAGGCGCCCACGATGCGCTCGAGCAACCCCGTGCGCTTCACCGAGCCGCCACCGTAGGCGACCATGACCGTAGCCGCGCCCGCGAGCTCGCGCTCAAGCGCGGCCTCCAGCTGCCCCTTCCCGAAATAGAATCGCGTGCTGTTCTCGAATACGAAGTTTTCCATGTGAAT
>JAUNEQ010000124.1 GCA_030525445.1 Coriobacteriia bacterium
TCCCTGGGGTTATACCCCCAGAGCAAACCACCCGCTATGCGGGTGGTCATGATTTGGCCCCGTTGTCATCCCGACCGCCGCCACTTTGTCATCCCGAGCGGAGGCGGCGCAGCCGCCGAAGTCGAGGGACCTCTTCCGGGTCGCGATTGGGGCCAACCGGCGCTTGCGTGAGGTCCCTCGGCTCGCTTCGCTCGCTCGGGATGACAAGCAAACCCTCTGGCACCTGCTGAAAATCATGTAGTCCTGCCCTGTCATCCCGACCGCCGCCACTTTGTCATCCCGAGCGGAGGCGGCGCAGCCGCCGAAGTCGAGGGACCTCTTCCGGGTCGCGATTGGGGCCAACCGGCGCTTGCGTGAGGTCCCTCGGCTCGCTTCGCTCGCTCGGGATGACAACGTGGGGCCGCTCGCTCAGGACGCGGGGGTTACATGCTTTTCAGCAGGTGCCAGAGGGTTTGCTTGTCGGCTTCGGTTTCGAACATCGCGTTCAAGCGCTTGAACGCGCGCGCTTCGCGGCCGAACAGCCGCATCTTCCGCTGCAGGGGGAATGCCTGACGCGCGGCTTGCGCGCAGAGCGCCGCCGCCGCTTCGTCGGCCGCCACTAGCGCCAGCGGGTCGATCCCCTCGATGAGGTTGAAGGCGCTTCCCTCATCCATTCCGGAAACATCGGCGAAGGTGCAGGCGGACTTCCCATACCCAATGGCGTCGAAGCTCTTCTGAAGCGCGTCCTTGGCGACGGCTTCCAATTCTTCCGTGTATACGACAAGCACGACGCCCGAGCGATTGCCCTCGATGCGCTGCGCATGGGCCTCCATCACCTGGTTTCGGGCGAAGGCGTATATGTTCCCGCTCGTCTGCATGCGCCTATTGTATCGGTGTGTAACAGGCAACTGTGCCATCTATTCGACTTTAATTTGTCCATATTGTGTTACTCCGCGTTCGGTTTGGGCGTTATGGGAAGATAGCCGGAACTGTTGAATAAAAGGAAGGCTCCTTACATGTTCGCTATCAAGGAAAAGCTCGGTCCCCTCTGCGTTACCGCAGCGGCGGCGTGCGTGCTCGCGCTTGCGGGCTGTGGAAACAGCGATGGTCTGACGGGTGGCGTGGCCGCCACGGTCAATGGCACCGATATCGCTGAAGACAAGGTCACCACGTACATCGAGGATCTGCGTTCCTCGCAGAACGTGACGAGCGAGAAGGACTGGGCCAACTGGCTCAGCTCCAGCGGATACACCCCGGAGTCCCTGCGCCAGGCGGTCATCGACATGTACGTGACCCAGGAGCTCGAGAAGCAAGCTGCTGCGGAGGCTAACGTCGAGGTCACCGACGAGGAAGTCGATGCCGTCGTGGAGTCCATGCGCTCCAACTACGACACCGACGAAGCTTGGCAGGAGGCGCTTTCCAGCGCCGGCCTCACCGAGGAGAGCTATCGCGAGAACGTCTACCAGCCGATGCTCGAGGAGAAGCTCATCGACGCCGTGCTGGACGAGAAGGACACCAAGGCCGACGACGAGACCGTCCTTTCCTATGTGCAGATGTATGCTTCTGCCCTGGATGGCATGAAGCGTTCGAGCCACATCCTGTTCGCTGCCGATGACGAGAAGACCGCCAAGGACGTGCTCGAGCAGCTGAACAACGGTGCCGACTTCGCCGAGATGGCCAAGAAGTATTCCACCGACAAGGGCAGCGCCGAGAACGGTGGCGATGTTGGCTGGAGCGGCCTGAACTCCTTCGTCGACGCGTACACCGATGCGCTTGACAAGCTCGAGAAGGATCAGACCAGCGACCTGGTGACGAGCGAATACGGCATCCACATCATCCGCTGCACCGATGTGTGGAATGCCCCCAAGGAGATCAAGAAGCTCAGCGACGTGCCCGACGAGCTCATCGATGTCGTGCGCACGCAGATGGCCGACCCGTCCGCCAAGCAGTCCGCTTACAACGACTACATCGAGGGCCTGCGCGATAAGGCCGACATTCATGTGAACGACATGCCGGCCGGCGTGCCCTACAACGTGGACATGGACAAGTACGTGAGCTCCTCGACCGAAGAGGGCGAGGACGACTCCGACGACGCCGATGCCGACGAGGCTGACGCTGATGCCGACGCTGCCGAGGGCGATGCCGAGGCGACCGACGAAGGCGACGCTGACGCTGAGGCCGAGGTCGAGGATGGCGATGTTGAGGTCGAGGTCGAAGGTGATGACGCCGCAGACGACGCCTCCTCTTCTTCCTCGGAAGGCTAATCATTGGCGGACGAACGCAAGCCATACGAGATTGATCCGGCCGCGCCCCTCATTCACCTGAGGGACGCGGTCGTCCGCCGTTCAGGGCGAATTATCTTTTCGGTGGACGACCTGTCCATCAAGCATGGGGAGTCCATCGCCTTGCTCGGGCCCAACGGTGCGGGCAAGACCACGTTCCTGAAGCTCATCACCCGCGAGATTCACCCGCTGCACCGCGATGTGCCGCCCGTTGAGTTCTGCGGCGCCGCGCGCCCGTTGCTTTCCGAAGTGCGCTCGCGCTTGGGCATCGTGTCCGGCAGCATGCAGGACGAGATTGCCGTGCACCTGCCGGCGCTGGAGATCGTCGTGGGCGGGCTTTTCGGCACGCTTGGCCTTCCCAAGCACATGAACCTGCAGGTGAGCGACGAGGCGTGGGAAGCGGGTCGCCAGGCCATGGCGCTGCTGGGCATCGCCGACCTTGCCGACCGCGATGCGCTCACCCTTTCGAGCGGCCAGGCACGCCGCCTGCTCATCGCGCGTGCCATCGTGCACGACCCCGAGACGCTCGTGTTCGATGAGCCATGCACGGGCCTCGACCCGCAGGGCATGTACTATGTGCGCCACAGCCTGCGTGAGCTCGTTCGTGCAGGCAAGTCGCTGCTGCTGGTGACGCATTATCCCGAGGACGTGATTCCCGAAGTGAGCCGCCTCGTGATGATTAAGGATGGCGTCGTTTTTGCCGACGGGCCGAAGAAAGAGCTCATGACGAGCGCCCAAATGTCGGCACTTTTCGATGTTCCTATGGAGGTACGCGAAGAACATGGCTATTACCAACTTGTAGCCGAGTACTGAGTGTGCTATCCTTCGTTTTCGCGTCACCGAAACAGGTGACCAACTTCAGTGGAGAGGTGTCCGAGCCTGGCTGAAGGAGCACGATTGGAAATCGTGTATACGCCGAAAGCGTATCCGGGGTTCGAATCCCCGCCTCTCCGCCACTTAAATTAATACGTCCCAGCCATGGGGCGTTTTTTATTTCTAGGGAAGTTCCAGACAGCACAGGGGGACAGTTCTATGTGTTTTGGGATGGGCTTGCATGGAATTCTCGTCCTGATTCCAAAAAATCGAGGATATCAGTGTTATTGGGGTGCTTTTTCGCCACCCGAGCGAGACAGCACCAGCGTATCCGCAGTTCAGAGCCTCGTTTGTCCGGGGCTACTTCCCAAGGCCCCGAAAAAAACACTGATATCCTCGATTCTTTGGAAGAAATGACATTTTTCCGTGCAAACATCTTACGGTCGAATCAGCACAGGGGACAGTTCTATGTGCTCGGTAAAGCACAGAACCGCCCCCCCCCTGTGTTGGATGCTGTTGCCGCAACACATAGAACTGTCCCCTGTGCTGCGGGGCGACCGGCCGTTTTGGATTACGGGTGCGGCTGCGCCCCTCGCGGGCCCAAATCCCGTGGAACTTCCCCGAAAATGAAAAACGCCCCATGGTTGGGGCGTGTCCTTTTAACTGGCGGAGAGGCGGGGATTTGAACCCCGGTAGCCAGGGACACTGGCTAAACGGTTTTCGAGACCGCCGCATTCAGCCGCTCTGCCACCTCTCCGTTTGGGCTGGTTGTCTCTCCAGCGAAGTTGAATATTAGCAGGTTCTCACGCGTTGGACAAACACTCGTGGCACTTTCATCGATTATGCGCACCGCGCGCGAATGCTGCTGCCCCGAGCGCTTGTCAAGCGGTACACTTTTCGAACGACGAAATGAAAGGGGCTTACATGCCGGAACGCAAAATCGATCCCAATGTCACCGAAGTACCCGAAATGCCGCAGGTGCTTTCGAGCCTGCTCGCCTATGTGGTTGAGGAAGGCCAGAAGAAGTTCGACGAGGACGGCGACCTCGCTCCGTTCACCGCGGTAGCCGTTGCCGATACCCTGTTCTTCGAGCCGGTCGAAGGCGAAACGCCCGACGAGATGTATGCATTCGCGAAGCACACGGTGGAACACGTGCGCGGCGCCGACGCCTATGCGCTGTGCTACGACGGCTACCTCGACACCGATAAGGGCAAGCGCGACGCCATCATCGCCGAGGGCGGCGTCCCCGGCGCCATCCAGGGCGAGGCCGTGGGCCTGGTCTACGACGTGAAGGAAGACGGCGTGCGCGAGTATCATCGCCCCATCGCCTACATCGGCAAGGCCCCGAACTTCATGATCTTCCTCACCGAGGAAAGCGACCCGCGCAACCGCGTGAAGGACGAGGACGAGTTCGACTTCGAAGACGAGGCCGAAGCCGAAGCCCCCGCCCAGGAGACTGCGGAATAGCATCTGCCAAAACGGCTAGGAATGCGTCGCCCCGCCCCGCTTTTCCGCAGGGGCGGGGCGACGTTTTTCTCTCGCTCCCAAGCGTGATACAGACATTCCAAGGCCTTTGTCGTACTCCCGAACCCGGACGCCCCGATGCAATTCCGGGCGAAAAATGCAAGGGATTTCGCTTGAAGAAATGATGCAATTTGACGACGCGGCTCTTTCGCCAAAGTCCGCAGACTGGGTAATGGCGGCGTTTATGAAAAGAATCAATGGGTGCGGGATAGGGGCCTCCCGCTGTTCGTGATGACCTGCCGGAATGGAGAAAGCCGGGGAATTCGCGAATTGCTTGACTTCGGCTTCAACACAATATCTAGTGTGTAAAACCAAAAATAGCCACAATATCCTTGGGAATCATGGTGGTATCATACGTCGCGCTTCGGATAGCAGAAGCCCGGCAAACGCCGAAGAATGCAGGCAAGGAAGACATCATGAAGGTCATCAAGCGCAACGGCAGCGAAGTCACATTTGACGTCACGAAGATCGTGAACGCGATATCCGGAGCAAACCGCGAAGTGAAACCCGAGCTTCGCCTGACGCAGGATCAGATCCTCGAAGCGGCGCGCAACACCACCGCCCTGTGCGAGGCGTGTGGCCACGCGCCCACCGTCGAGGAGATTCAGGACATGGTGGAAGACCAGATCATGGGATTCCAGGCGTTCGAGGTCGCGCGCCGCTACATCATCTACCGTTACGTGCAGAGCCTGAAGCGCACCTCCAACACCACCGACGACAAGATCCTCTCGCTCATCGAGTGTAACAACGAGGAAGTGAAGCAGGAGAACTCCAACAAGAATCCCGTGGTGAACTCCGTGCAGCGCGACTACATGGCGGGCGAGGTCTCGAAGGACCTCACGATGCGCATGCTGCTGCCGCAAGACGTGGTGGAAGCGCATGAAGACGGCCGCATCCACTTCCACGATTCCGACTACTTCGTGCAGCACATGCACAACTGCGACCTCGTGAACCTCGAGGACATGCTGCAAAACGGCACCGTCATCTCGGGCACGCTCATCGAGAAGCCGCATAGCTTCTCCACCGCGTGCAACATCGCGACGCAGATCATCGCGCAGGTGGCGAGCTGCCAGTACGGCGGCCAGTCCATCAGCCTCGCGCACCTTGCGCCCTTTGTGGACGTGTCGCGCCGCCGCATCCGCCGCCAGGTCATCAACGAGCTCAACCAGTTCGGCATCGAGCCCGGCCGCGAGCAGCTCGCGAAGATCGTGGAAGACCGCGTGCGCGACGAGATCCGCCGCGGCGTGCAGACCATCCAGTACCAGGTGGTCA
>JAUNEQ010000125.1 GCA_030525445.1 Coriobacteriia bacterium
ACGGGCAACATGAAGTTCATGCTGAACGGCGCCATCACGCTGGGCACGATGGACGGCGCGAACGTCGAGATCGCCGAGCAGGTGGGCCCCGAGAACATCTTCATCTTCGGCGCCGAGGTCGACGAGATCGAGCGCATGAAGGCCGATGGCTCCTACGACCCGCGCGCCGTGGTGGCCTCCAATCCGCGCCTGGCCCGCGCGCTCAGCCACCTCATCGACGGCAGCCTGCCCACGTCTGATGGCAGCCGCTTCGAGGAGCTCTACTACGCGCTGCGCCCCGACCATGGCCGCGGCGACGACTACTTCGTGCTGTACGACTTCGCGTCCTACGACGAGCGCACCCGCGACGTGGCGCGTGCCTACCTCGACCGCGACCGCTGGCTGTCCAGCGCCATCGTGAACACCGCGAAGGCCGGCTTCTTCAGCTCCGACCGCACCATCGAGGATTACAACAAGCACATCTGGCACCTGTAAGCCAAAAAGCTTGAAACGCCGAAACGGCCGGCCCCACGGGGTCGGCCGTTTTTTGTGGAATGCCATGGGGTGTCCTGGCTCCGGAGCCGGGACGTCCCCGCTATTTATGCGCGCAGGTAGATGGCGGAAAGCCCGGGGACGGCGAACGAGACGACGCCGCCTTCGTTGGTGATGGGCTCGATGAATTCGCCCGAATGCCAGATGGGCTGCAGGTTCCATGAGCGCGCGTGCGCCCCGACGAGCTCGACGGCATCGAAGGCCACGAGGTTGACGTCGGCGCTGCGGTTCGCAGCGAATACGATCGCGTGGCCGTATTCATCGAACCGGACGACGCAGATGACGTCGTCTTCCGACGCGCAGCAAGCCATGTCGCCGGTGCGCAGGAGAGGTTCGTTCTTGCGGAGGCATCCAAGCGCGCGATAGAGCTCGGTGAGGTCGACGCCGCAGTCGGTGCGGCCATCGGTGTCCCACGGGAACGTGGCACGGCAGAACGGGTCGCCGCCGCCCTGCATGCCGCGCTCGTCACCGTAGTAGATGCAGGGGTTGCCGGGCAGCGCATACAGCACCGATGCGAGCAGGCCCTGCACGGTGGCGGCCTTCGCGTCCTGCGTGAGCGAGATGCCCTTTGCCAGCTCGAGCTGCGTGCGGCGCGTCTCGTGCTTGAGCGGCCCGCCCAGCGACAAGATGCTGCGCTGCCGTTCCACATCATGCGTGGACATGAGGTTCATGAGGCAGCGGTACAGCGGTTTGGGGTAATGGGCTTTCTGGAGCTGCAGGAATGCCGTCAGGTGATGCGCGTCAAGCCTGCCCAGGCCAAAGCCCATGAGGGCGGCGCGCAGCGGGTAGTTCATGACGGAATCGAGCGAGCGGCCCAGCGCATAGGTGCGCCATGCGCCATAGCTCACCTTGTTCGTGGCGTCTTCCCACACCTCGCCGATGATGGGGGCGTCCGGGTCGGCGCCCTTCACGGAGCGGCGAATGCCCTCGAGCACGTCGTCGGGCAGCTCGTCGGCCACGTCCAGGCGGTATCCGCTTGCGCCTTCCGCAAGCCAATGGGGCAGGATGCCGTCGATGTCGTTGCCGGTGGGCGGTTCGCCGATGGCGGCGCTGCCCAAGATGTAGCGCTGCCACCCCCGGTCGTGCTCGTTCACCTCGGGAAGCGTGGGGTCGCCCCACCAGCAGCGATACGGCGCCTTCGTGCCGTTGGGGTTGTCGAAGTCATACCAGCTGCGGAACGGGGAGTGCGCGCCTTGGGCGGCTCCCGCCTCCACATACGTGGCGTTGCCGTTGAAGTAGCGGCTATCGGCGCCCGTGTGCGACAGCACGGCGTCGAGCACCAGACGAATGCCCAGTTCACGAGCCCGCGCCGACAAACGCTCGAAGTCTTCCTTCGTGCCCAGCAGGGGCTCGATGCGCTCGTAGTCGGCCGTGTCGTAGCGGTGGTTCGAGCGCGCCTCGAAGATGGGGTTCAGGTACAGCACCTCAACGCCCAGCGAGGCCAGGTAGGGAAGCTTTTCCCGAATGCCGTCGAGCGTGCCGCCGTAAAAGTCGACGGGGTCGTAGGCCGTCATGGCGGCGGTGAGGTCGGGGCTGTCGATGGCGTTGCTCACCGGGAACGGCGCGCGCCACTCCACGGGGCCGTTCCACGATTCGTGGAAGCGCACCGTGCGATGCATGCGCTCGTGATAGGCGAGGCCTTTCTTGCGCACGCCGGCGCTGCCGCGGGCGAATCGGTCGGGGAAGATCTGGTACATCACGCTGCCGGCGAACCAGTCGGGCGTGGTGAACGCCGGGTCGAATACCGTGACCTGGAATCCGGGGGTGTAGCCGGGCATGCCGAAGTCGCCGCGCGGGCGCGCGTCGAGTTTCCAGCCCGCAGGCTGCCACCCGCGGTCGGTGATCTGCCCGTCGTTGCCGGGAGTCACGAGTTCCCCGGATGTGGCCTTGCCGTCGGCGCGCGGCACGTAGAACGCGGGCGTGCCGTCATCGAGCTCGAGCTCGAACAGGTAAAACAGCACGCGCGGTTGGGGTTCGGGCGGTATCGTCCCGGAAAAGCCGCGCTCGTCCGCCCAAAGCGGACGGCTCTCCCAGAGCAGCGATGCGTCGGCGTGGGAAGCCCGCCCCACGAGCAAGGCGGCGGATTCCACCCGATGTTTCACCTGGTCATCTACCCACAGGCTCACATGGACGGGGGTTCCGGTGGGCACGGCGCCCACGGGCATGCGGTATCGGTTACGGCAGGGGTCATGCGCGACGGCCCAACGCAATTGCTCGAAGTCCGCCATGTAACGCCCCCCTTTCCGTATGCCAGTTTCGCATGAACAGCCCAGCTATCATACCGCAAGCACCGCATGAACAAAAACGGCGCCCAAAGCGGGCCAGCGGCGGGACCCGGTTTCGCGATCATCCAGAGATCGCGTTCGATGCGTATAATGTTGCGCGAAATAAGGCGATTCGTGGAAGGACGATACATGGAACGAGAGAACGCCTGGAAGAAGTACGACGAATCGGATCTCGCGAAGCTCGAGAAGCTCGCCGCCGGTTACATCGACTTTATTTCCGAGAACAAGACCGAGCGCGAGTGCTGTGCCGCCGCCATCAAGATGGCGCGCAAGGCGGGCTACATCAGCATGGACGAGGCGCGTGAGCGCAGCGGGAAGCTGCGGGCGGGCGACCGCGTGTACGCCGACAACTGCGGCAAGTCGCTCATGCTCGTGCAGGTGGGCGAGCTGCCCATGGAGCGCGGCTTCAACATCCTGGGCGCCCACATCGACAGCCCGCGCCTGGACATCAAGCAGAACCCGCTGTACGAAAGCGCCGACTTCGCGCTTCTGGACACGCACTATTACGGCGGCATCAAGAAATACCAGTGGGTCACGCTGCCGCTGGCCATTCACGGCGTGGTGTGCAAGACCGACGGCACCGTCGTGCGCGTGAACGTGGGCGAGGACGCCGGCGACCCGGCCTTCGTGATCACCGACCTGCTGCCGCATCTGGGCGACGAGCAGATGAAGCGCAATGCCGCCAAGGTGGTGGAAGGCGAGGACCTGGACGTGCTGGTGGGCAGCCAGCCGCTCGCCGTGGCCGACGATGACGAATCCGACGAGGCGAAGGCCGCCAAGAAGGCCCCGGTGAAGGCCAAGCTGCTCGAGCTGCTGAAAGAGAAGTACGGCATGGCCGAAGAGGACTTCCTTTCCGCGGAACTCGAGGTCGTGCCGGCCGGCCGCGCCCGCGAGTGCGGCTTCGACCGCTCGATGGTGCTGGGCTATGGCCAGGACGACCGTTCCTGCGCCTACACGAGCCTGGTGGCGCAACTCGAGGCGCCTGCGAAGCTGAAGCGCACGGGCATCTGCCTGCTCGTGGACAAGGAAGAGATCGGTTCGGTGGGCGCGACGGGCATGACGAGCATGTTCTTCGAGAACACCGTGGCCGAGCTCATGGACCTCGCCGGACAGGCGGGCGACCTTCCGCTGCGCCGCGCGCTCGCGAATTCCGCGATGCTCTCGAGCGATGTGTCCGCTGGCTTCGACCCGCTGTATGGCAGCGCCTTCGAGGCGAAGAACGCCGCCTACCTGGGCCGCGGCCTCGTGTTCAACAAGTTCACCGGCGCGCGCGGCAAGAGCGGCAGCAACGATGCCAACGCGGAATACGTGGCGCAGGTGCGCCGCGTGATGGAGGACGCGGACGTCGCGTATCAGACTGCCGAGCTCGGCAAGGTCGACATCGGCGGTGGCGGCACCATCGCCTACATCCTGGCCAAGTACGGCATGGACGTCATCGACTCCGGCGTGAGCGTGCTTTCCATGCACGCCCCGTGGGAGGTCACGAGCAAGGCCGACCTCTACGAGGCGAAGAAGGGCTACCTGGCATTCCTGGGGCTGGTGTAGGCGATTCCCATCAGGATAGATTGTTACCGCCGGGAAAAAACATCGCAACACTTTACCTGGTGGTAGTAGAATTTCCCCTAATGACCTGTAAGCATCCGAGTTTCAGGAGACGAGAGCATTGACCAAGCAGAATCTTGACTGGGGTAACCTCGATTTCGGCTACCGCCAGACCTCTTACAGCTATGTGTGCAACTACAAGGACGGCGCGTGGGAAGAGGGCGGCCTCACCACCGACCATACCGTGACGATGAGCGAGTGCGCGGGCATCCTGCATTATTGCCAGGAAGTCTTCGAGGGCCTGAAGGCCTACACCACCGAAAACGGCGACATCGTGTGCTTCCGCCCCGACATGAACGCAAGCCGTATGGCGGCCTCCGCGAAGCGCCTGGTCATGCCTGCGTTCCCCGAGGATAAGTTCATCGAGGCCGTGAAGATGGTCGTCGAGGCCAACAAGGATTGGGTCCCGCCGTTCGGCTCTGGCGCCACGCTGTACGTGCGTCCGTACATGTTCGCGACCGGTGTGGTCATCGGCGTGAAGCCGGCCACGGAATACCAGTTCCGCATCCTCGTGACGCCTGTCGGCCCGTACTTCAAGGGCGGCGACACGGCCATCACCATCACCGTCGCCGATTACGACCGTGCTGCCCCGCGCGGCACCGGTGACATCAAGGCCGGCCTGAACTACGCCATGAGCCTGCATCCGTACGAAGAGGCCCATGCGAACGGCTATTCCGAGAACCTGTACCTCGACTCCGCCACCCGCACCTACGTGGAGGAGACCGGCGGCGCGAACGTGCTGCTCGTCGACAAGCAGGGCAACCTCGTGGTGCCGCAGTCCGCGACGAACTCCATCCTGCCGTCCATCACCCGCCGCTCCCTCGTGCAGGTGGGCAAGGACCTGGGCATGAACGTCATCGAGCGCCCCGTGAAGTACGAAGAGCTCGTGGCGGGCGACTTCGTCGAGTGCGGTCTGTGCGGCACGGCTGCCGTCATCAGCCCGGTGGGCCGCATTGAGTCCGAGAAGTACGGTTCCGTCACCTTCGTCGACGGCGCCGAGACCTCCGGCCCGGTCATGAAGAAGCTGCGCGAGACCCTCACCGGCATCCAGACCGGCAAGCTCGAGGACACGCACGGCTGGATCGTGAAGATCGCCTAGTGCCGAACGTGAAATGAACGTTTCGGGCGCCGGCGCGCAAGGCCGGCGCCCGTTTGTTTTTCCATGGTATGTTGGCATCATTTGTGAACTGGGGTTATACTAATCGCGATAACGCGTCGTCACACGCGTTCGCAAACACGAAATGCAACTTTGCACAAGGAGGAAATATGCGTAAGACCACGACGTTCGAGGGCAAGCGCCACATTTACGACACGACCAAGGCCGAGGCTCTGGGCAACCGCGCCTACAGCTACTACGGCGATCCGGCGGGTTATGAGGAAACCCTGTACAAGACCAAGGGTGGCCTGTTCTTCCTGCACGGCATCGGCGGCGCCGAGAGCCCGTATCCGG
>JAUNEQ010000021.1 GCA_030525445.1 Coriobacteriia bacterium
GCGCTTTGCGCGGACTGGGACAAAAATCCGGGGCCGGGGCGTCCCATATGCTGCGGGCCCTTCTGTCCCACCGGAACGTACGTGCCGCCGAATTGGCTAGAGCAGGCCAACCTCCTGCAGGACCAGCATGACAGCGGCGAACAGGAGGACGCCGCCGAAGAGGAAACGAAGCTCGCGTTCGGGGATGCGCTTCGCGAGGCGCGCACCCAAGACAGCGCCAGGGACGGAGCCGACGACGGCCGCGATGGCGATGGCGATGGCCACGTTGCCCAAGGCGATCTGCGTGATGGCGCCAGGCGTGGACAAGATGGCGATGGCGAGCAGCGATGAGCCCGAAGCGCGTTTCATGTCCACCCCGAGAACGGACAGGAAGAGCGGCACCATGAGGAATCCGCCGCCCACGCCCACGTAGCCGGCGATGAGACCGGCGACCATGCCGATGGGCAGGCCCAACCACAGCTTGCGCGAATCGATCTCGTGGTCATCGACGGTGCTCGGGGCTACGGGCGCATCTGCCTTCTGCGAAGCCGCTTCGACCGTCGCGCCATTCCGCTTGGGAAGCTTTGCGGCCTTCTTGAACATCGTGAACGACGAGTAGCCGATGACGATGGCCGCGGCAAGCATGATGAGCCAACCCGGGGACTGGCTCGCAAGCCACACGCCCGCGGGCGAGAAGCACGCGCCACCCACGCCGGCGAGGATTCCCAGCTTGGGAATGCAGGTCTTCTGCTTCACATGTGTGATGCTGCCGGAAATGGCCGTGGGGATGATGGCGAAAAGCGACGTCGCCGTCGCGCCGATGGCGCTCATGCCGAACCCCAGCTTGAACACCGGCACCATCACCGTGCCGCCGCCAATGCCGAGCATGCCCGAAAGGATGCCGATGGCGACGCCCACGATGGCGGCGATCACGATGGTCACGACATCCACGGTGCTATTCCTCCTCGCTCATGTCCAGGCGAATCTGCCCAGTCAAGCCCGGATCAAACGAACGCGTGGGGACGTTCGGCGCCACATCCACTTGCACGCGCTCGACCGTGGCTGCCGCGTTTGCCGACGCCGGCGCGCTCGCCTCGGCCGCCACATCGGCAGCGGGCTCCACGCGCACGCCCAGGCGCATCTTCTGCATGAGGGCCGAAGACAGCATGCGGTCGCCTTCGGCACGGCGCATGATCTCGGGCCAGGCGCGCTGGAACTCGAAGTATTTCCCGCAGTTCGCTTCGGCATAGGCGGTCGCCTCGCGCGTGGCGGCGCGGGCGGCCTTGCGGTATTCGGCCTTGTTCGGACGCGCCAAACTGCGCAGGAACGCCGTGCGCTTCACGCGGCGCGTGATGCCGGGACGCAGGAATGGCCCCGGATACGGCTCGAGCGATGACGCCTGAATCTGGTTGAGGTCGATCTGCGTGCGGCTGAACTCCACCTTGCGGAACTCGTAGAGCCACCGGTAGATGTCTTGCCGGAACCTCATGCCCTCGTTGCCCGTGTCGGGCGGCAGGTGCACCAAGCTCCATTGGTTGTCGAACCAGATATCCGAACCGTACATGCGCAGGTTGAGCAGGTAATCGAGGTCCTCGCCGCGCGGGATCCAGGGATCGAAGGCCAGGCGTCGGAACGCCTCGCGATGCAGCGCAAGGCACCCGCCGCACACATGGTTGGAACGCGACAAGCGCGGGCCGGCCATCGCGTGCATAATCCACGCGTTGAACGCCTTGCCCTGCTGCCAGTGGCGGTTGTACCACTTGTCCTGGCTCTGGGAGAGGTAGCTCCCCTGCGAGTTGTAGTAGAAGCCGGTCTTCGCGAGGATGGGCACGCCGCGACGCGTGAGCTTGCCCAGGCCATACACGGCACGAGCGATGAAATCGGCGTCTTCCACCACCTCGTCGTCTTCCAGGAAGATGGCGGCATCGTAGCGCAACACGTTTGCAAGCACGAGCCCCAGGTTGCGCATGGCGCCATAGCCCACGAGGCCCACCTTGTCTTCCAAGCCCGAAGCGCCCAGCTGCGCCAAGCGCTGGCGCACGAGTTGGGCCTCGGCCTCACCAATCACCAGCACATCGAGCGTGGGAAACTCCCGCACCACGGCCTCGACCGCCTCGCGCGTGGCAAGGCGCGCCGATGCCTGGGAGGCCACCAGCAAGATGATGGGCGGCACATCGGCGACCTTCGAAAGCGAGGCGAGGCAGCGACGCAATTCGCCCACCTCACCAGGCGCATTCGGATGGTCGTACACCTCCAAGGGATTCTTGGATGGCGTCTTCCTGCGCCGGCGCAAGCCATATATCGTCGGTATCACTACAACCGGATTCATCAAACTCCTTCGGCGCTCGGGTGCGCCTCCCCCCCTGTTTTCGCGGGACGTCCTATCCCAAATCGCCGTTCCGGCGGCGGGGGTGCCCCCGTCGTTCGCGTTTGCGTTTCGCGACTTCACGGCGCTTCAGGTTCGACTCGTATTCGTCGGTCAGGTGAAGATACGCGTCCAGACGCTCCTGCGCAAGTTCGCCTCGCTCAACGGCAGCGCGAACCTCGCAACCCGGCTCGTCCTTGTGCGCGCAATCGCGGAAGCGGCACTGCGCCGCCAGCTCCTCCACATCGGCAAACGCCGCCGCGATGCCACGGCGCGCATCCCATAGCCCCAGGCCGCGCACGCCGGGCATGTCCACCACGCGCCCGCCCCCGGGCAGCTCCACGATCTCACGCGAAACCGTGGTGTGGCGGCCCTTGCCATCCACTTCGCGCACGGGCGTCGTCGCCTGCATCTCGTATCCCACGAGCAGGTTCACCAGGCTCGACTTCCCCACACCCGATTTCCCCACGAGCACGGCGGTGCGCCCGCCCACGAAATCGCGGAACGCCTGCACGCCCTGCGGATAGTCGGGCGCGATGAGGAACACCGGCACCGAACCCGCCATGCCGGCAACGGCGTCGCGCAGCTCATCCACTTGCTCTTCGCTGTCGGCCAGGTCGGCCTTCGTGAGCACGATGGCGATGTGCGCACCGGTTTCGTACGCCAACACAAGCTCGCGCTCCAGGCGGTGGAGGTTCAGGTCCACCACGGGCTGCGCAATGGCCACGATGTCGAAGTTCGCGGCCATGACCTGCGCCACCGTGCGCTCGGCGGGGTCGCGGCGAACGAGTTGCGTGCTCCGGGGCAAGATCTCCAGAATCTGGGCGATATCGCGCTCCGCCGATTCGGCCACGCGCACCCTATCGCCGATGACCGCCCGGTGGTTTTCGCCCTTCACCAGGGCAGTCGCATGCTTGCAACGATACAGGCGCCCGTCGTCGGCCGCCACCATCGGGAATCCGCGATCGAGTTTCACCACCTCGCCGGTGGCCACCGTTTCCGCCGTCAGCTCCTCCTGTGTCATTGCAGCTCCTCACGCTTGCGGCGATACATCCACAGCATGCCCAGGCCCACAGCCACGAGCAACAGCGCCGGCACAAACGGGGCGAACTCGAAGTTCGTATGATGCCGGGAGCCTTGACGCTGCACGGAAAGCGATGTCGCGTGGATGTCGGACAGTCCATCGTGCTGGCCGCACACCAGGTGGAACTTGCCCGTCACGCTCACCGTCGTGCCGGTGCGTTCAAAACGACCCAGGGTATCGATGAGCGCCGCCTGGTCGTCGGACACATACACCTGCACCGATGCCTGCTGCTCGTCGGGCAGCGCATCCACGGTTATCCACTTGTGGCCATCTTCGCCCTCGGCTTTCACGATGTCGCCCACGACCTCGCCCGTCACCTGCACGGTCTGGCCCTCATAGTAGGAATCCGACGTCTGCAGCGCGTAGATGCTCGTCTCGTAGATGAACGAGCTATCGGGCAGCAGGCTGGTATCGACCTCGTTATCGTCTTCCGCCCAGGCCGGCAGGGCGAAGACGAGCATCGCGGCCAAGACGGCGGCTATAATGCGGAAGCGCTTCATTCGGCCTCCTCCCGCGCGATACGCACGCCTTCCTTCGCGGAGACGAGGATCTTCATGACCAGGGCGAACAGGGTGACGAATTCCAGACGGCCCGCCCACATCATGACGATGTAGAGGGCTTCCAGGCCCGCCGGCATGTCGGCAGACACGATGCCCGAGGTGAGGCCGCCATTACTTGCCATGGCCACCGAATCGAAGATGGCCGACGTCGCCTCGTACCCATACGCGATCGCCGCCAGCGTGCCCACGGCATACATCGCGATGAACAAGGTGAAGATGGTCATGGCCTCCTTCACCGCCGCGTCGCTCACGACGCGTTTGCCCACATGGTAGTACTTCGAAATGACCACGGCCGTATCCGCCGAAGCCGTTTGCTTGATGGTCACCACCACCGATCGCGCGATGATGGCCAGACGGTGGATCTTGATGCCGCCGGCGGTACTGCCCGACGCCAAACCCACCGACATCGCAAGCGCCAAGACGAGGAACGACCCCGACGAGAACGCGGTCACCAGCTGGTTTTCGGTGACGGTCATGAGGCCTGACGTGCTTGCCGCCGAGATGACCATGAACAGTCCGCGCCGCATGATCGCCGAGCCTTCCGAGAACATCGTGGAGGCGGCGAGCGAGAGCGCGGTCACCGACACGAGCAGCGTGAGCCACACCGCGATGGTGCGCACCTCGATGTCGCTGAACAGGTCGTTCGTGCGGCCCTTCCACAAAGCGGCGTACAGGCCGAAGTTGATGCCGCCCAGGAGCATGAGCACCATAAGCGAGATTTCCATGGGCAACGAGTGATAGGCGTACACGTTCGAAGACATGGGCGTGAAGCCGGCGGTCATGAAGCCGGTGATGGCAAGCCACAGACCATGCAAGAACGCGCGCACCGGCTCCATGCCGGCGACATAGCAGAAACAGCCGATGAGGGCGCCGAATACCACCACCATCACGATGGCGATACGCATGATGAGGCGCGTGGTTTGCACGATGTTGGGCAACACGTGTTCCGATCGGCCTTCACGCGAGTACATCGTCGAGGAGCTGCGGCCGCCCAAACCCAGCGACAGCAGGATGACGACCAAGCCCAAGCCTCCGACGAAATGCATGACGAAACGCCACATGTTGTCGGAATACGCAAGGTGGTCGAGGTCGGTGATGACCGACGCGCCCGTGGACGTGAAGCCCGAGACCGCGTCGAACAGGGCATCGAGGTAGGAGCCGTAATGGCCCGACATGAACAGCGGGATGGCGCCGATGACCGCCAGGATGATCCAGGCGAAGCCGGTGACGGCGAGCGCCTGCTGACGGTTGAGCTGGCCGGGGGAGATGCATACGTAGCACAGGGTCGTGCCCACGACGAGCGAGATGCCAATGGCATAGAGGTAGTGAACCGCGGGACCCCATTCATGGAAAACGACCGCCGTCGCAAACGGGACGACGAGAACCGCTGCGAGAAGCAGAATCAAGTCGCCCAAATAGTGGGCGACCACGCGGAAGTCGTAGAGTGTGTACCGTTGCCACATGCTAGCCGACCAAGAACCTCAACGCTCCCATGAGCATCACGCAGAACACGACGAAGAACAGCGCCATGAGCACGACGCTGCCAAGGCCCTTCAAGGGGGTCTTGAAATCGTGCTTTATCTTCATCCTGGCCCTGGCCATGCGCGGTATTTTACCCCTGTTCAAAACGCCCGCAAGCATGAAGCTTGCGGGCGCAGGAGAAAGGCAGATGTGCATACGCCATTAAGCGGACATCCGAGGAGTGGAGGTTGACCTGGGACGCCCCGGCTCCGGAGGATTCTTGTCCCACCCTCGGGCTATTCCCCGAGATCGAGATCCAGGTCGAGGCCCTCGAGCAGCTTCTCGGCTTCGGTGTCGATGGCGTGGCTGCCCACAACCTCGCAGCTGTACTTGCCGGAAAGCAGGTCGTATTCCACGCGCACCTTGTCGCCATCGTGCAGCGAACCCTTGATGATCTCGTTGGAGATGAGGTCGACGATGTTGCGCTGGATGAGGCGCTTGAGCGGGCGGGCGCCGAACACCGGGTCGTAGCCCTCGATGCAGAGGTTCTCCATCGCGGCCGGTCCCACTTCCAGCTCGATGCGGCGGTCGGCGAGGCGCTTGCGCACATCGTTGAGCTGCAGCTCGACGATGGGCTCGATGCTCTCCATATTCAGCGGCTCGAACTCGATGATGTCGTCGATGCGGTTCAGGAACTCGGGGCGGAACGTCGCACGCAGGGCCTTGTCGATAGACTGGCGCTTGAGCTTTTCGTCGCCGTTTTCCTCGAATTCACGCAGGAACTGGCTGCCCACGTTGCTCGTCATGATGATGACGGCGTTCTTGAAGGAAACCACGCGGCCCTGGCCGTCGGTGAGGCGGCCATCATCGAGTACCTGCAGCAGGATGTTGAACACGTCGGCATGCGCCTTCTCGATCTCGTCGAGCAGGATGACGCAGTAGGGCTTGCGGCGCACAGCCTCGGTGAGCTGGCCGCCCTCGTCGTAGCCCACGTATCCCGGAGGGGCACCGATGAGGCGCTGCACGCTGAACTTCTCCATGTACTCCGACATGTCGATGCGCACCATCTGCTTCTCGGAATCGAACAGGTACTCGGCGAGCGCCTTGGCGAGCTCGGTCTTGCCCACGCCGGTGGGGCCCAGGAACAGGAAGCTGCCGATGGGGCGGTCGGGATCGCTC
Source organism: Coriobacteriia bacterium (assembly GCA_030525445.1). Classification (GTDB taxonomy): domain Bacteria; phylum Actinomycetota; class Coriobacteriia; order Coriobacteriales; family Eggerthellaceae; genus UMGS1519. Next base: position 6,629 of record JAUNEQ010000021.1, read on the forward strand.
ATGCCCGCACGGGAGCGGCGGATGGCGCCGGCAACCGCGGAAACAGCTGCGTCCTGGCCGATAACGCGCTCGTGCAGCTTGTCCTCGAGGTCAACGAGTTTCTGCATCTCGCCCTGCATCATCTTGGAAACGGGAATGCCCGTCCAGTTGGCCACGACCTCGGCGATCTCCTCGCTCGTGACCTCTTCCTTCAGCATGGCGCCGGATTCCTGGTTGTCATCGAGCGTGCGCTCGGCATCCTCAAGCTGCTTGCGCAGGCCGGGGATGGTGGCGTAACGCAGCTCGGAAGCACGGGCGTAATCACCCTCGCGGGTGGCCTTCTGCTCCTCGAACTCGGCATCCGAGATCTGCTTCTTCAGCTCCTGGACGTTCACGATGACGTCCTTCTCGTTATGCCATTCCGCCTTCTTGGCATCGAGCGCCTCCTGGGCGGTCGCGATATCGTGGCGCAGCTTCTCCAGACGCTCGGCAGAGGCCTCGTCCTCTTCCTTCATGAGGGCCTGCTCCTCCACCTGCATTTGGGTGAGCTTCTTTTCCGCGAGGTACACCTCTTCCGGCATGCTGTCGATATCGATGCGCAGGCGGCTCGCCGCCTCGTCCATGAGGTCGATGGCCTTGTCGGGCAGGAAGCGGTCGGAAATGTAGCGGTTCGAAAGTTCGGCCGCGGAAACGAGCGCGCTGTCGGTGATGCGCACGCCATGATGCTCCTCGTACTTGCCCTTCAGGCCGCGCAGGATGGAAATGGTGTCCTCCACGGACGGCTCGTCCACAAGCACCGTCTGGAAGCGACGCTCGAGTGCGGCATCCTTCTCGATGTACTTGCGGTACTCGTCGAGCGTGGTGGCGCCGATGGCATGGAGCTCGCCGCGTGCAAGCGCGGGCTTGAGCATGTTGCCGGCATCGATGGAGCTGTCGCCGGTGGAACCGGCGCCCACGATGGTATGCAGCTCGTCGATGAACAGGATAATGTTGCCATCGGACTGGCGCACCTCGCGCAGGACGGCCTTCAGGCGGTCTTCGAACTCGCCGCGGTACTTCGCACCGGCGAGCATCGCGCCCATGTCAAGCGCAATAAGGTCCTTGTCCTTCAACGAGGCCGGCACATCGCCGTTCACGATGCGCTGGGCGAGGCCCTCGACGATGGCGGTCTTGCCGACGCCCGGCTCGCCGATGAGGCACGGGTTGTTCTTCGTGCGGCGGGAAAGCACCTGGATGGTGCGGCGGATCTCCTGGTCACGGCCGATGACCGGGTCGAGCTTGCCCTCGCGGGCGGCATCGGTGAGGTTCTGGCCGTACTTCTTCAGGGCCTCGAGCTCCATCGCGCCGTCCTGCTCGGTCACGCGAGCGTCGCCGCGCAGGTCGGCATAGGCCTTCTCCACATTGTCGCGCGTCACGCCGGCCATGTTCAGCACCTTGCCGGCAGCATCGTTGCTGTCGGCGAGCGCGATGAGCAGGTGCTCGGTGGTGGCGTACTCGTCGCCGAGCTTCTCGGAGATGGCGACAGCCTCGTCGAACACCTTCAGGAATGCCTGGCTCGGGTTCGACATCACCATGAGCGACCCGTTCACCTTGGGCATCTTATCGATTTCCGCATCGACGTTCTTCAGCAGCTGCGCCGGATCGGCGCCGATGCGCTTGATGATGGCAGCGAGGTTGCTGCCCTTCTTGTCCAGCAGCACATGCAGCAAATGCAGGGGCTCGACCATCGCCGAGTTCTTCTCGGACGCATACCCCAACGCATCCTGCAACGCCTGCATGGAAGTCATGGAAAGCTTGTCAGGTCTCAAAGCCATACGCTTTTACCTCTCATCTCTCAAAAAGCTCCGGAGCAAGGCACCTTCGCTTGTCGCTCTTTCAGCCAAATGCCCGGTTGACGGCCGACGCCCGCCCTGCACAACCCGGGGAAACGCCCCGGCTGCGGCTTCGCGGGCAGAGGGGTGCAAGGCGGCACCCCCGCAGCGAGGAATGCACACGCATTCCGATACGGCAACACGGGCGAGGAGACCGCCTTGCACCCCTCTGCCCGCGAAGCCGCAGCCCCGTCACTCCCCCAGCAGGTAGCGCAGGGCGGACGCTGCGTTCGGTTCCATCAACGCATTGTTCACCTGTTCGCGGGTCTCGAGTTCGTGAACGCGGTCGGCGAGGCGACGCACCCGCTTGTGCAGGTCGTCGATCTCCTTGTCGCGTTCCGCCAAGCGACCCTGCAGGTCGAGGATGCGGATGACGCCGGCCAGGTTGATGCCTTCGCCCGTGAGCTCGGAGATCAAGTTCAGGCGCTCGATGTCCGCCTCGGAATACATGCGGGTGTTGCCGCTTGTGCGCTGCGGGGTCACGAGACCCTTCTGCTCGTACATGCGCAGCGTCTGCGGGTGCACGCCCGCGAGCTCCGCCGCGATGGAAATCATGTAGAGTGGCCTGTTCCTGTCGTTCATCATTCTTCCGCTTCCTCTTCTACCAGTTTCTCACGCTTGCACCGGGCGCCTTGGCATATGCCTCGAGCGCCTCGCGCTGCGCATCGCTGAGCGTGGTGGGTAGGGCGATTTCCACGGTCATCCTGAAGTCGCCGTAACCGGAGCCCTTCAGCTTGCGCGCGCCCTTGCCGCTCATCACCAGGTGCTTGCCGTTCTGCGTGCCTGCGGGAATCTTCACGTTGGCACGCTTGCCGTCGGGCGTGGGCACGGTTACCACCGCACCGAGTGCCGCCTCGGCAGGCGAAACGGGCACGGTGAGCAACACGTCGGCACCATCGCGCGTAAACCACGGATGCTTATGAATGCGGGTCGTCACCAGCAGGTTGCCATTTGGCCCCCCGTTTTGGCCAGGATTGCCCTTGCCGCGGATGCGCAAGCGACCGCCATCGACGGCGCCAGCCGGCACCTTCACGCTCACGTTTTCCTTCTCGCCGTTCGGCATGCGCATCACGAGCGTCTTCATGCAACCCTCGAGCGCCTCTTCGAACGTGATATGGATTTCAGCCTTCACGTCGGAGCCCTGCGTGGGCATCGGCGATCCAGGGCCGTTACCGTTCATGTTCAGGAAATCGAAGCCGCCGAAGGCGCCTTCGCCCCGACGCATGCTCTCGAGGATGTCGGCCCAGTTGATGCTCGCGAAACCGGCTCCGGCCGCACCACCGAAGGGGTTGCCGCCGCCATACCCACCCCCGAAGGGGATTTGGTTGCCGTTCGCGGTGCCGAACTGGTCGTACATCTTGCGCTTCTTCTCGTCGGAAAGCACTTCGTACGCTTCGTTGATCTCCTTGAACTTTGCCTCATCGCCGCCTGCGTCAGGATGATGCTTGCGCGCCAGCTTGCGATAGGCCTTCTTGATCTCGTCGGCATCAGCGGTGCGCGACACGCCAAGAATCTTGTAATAATCCGGTGCTCCACCAGCCATCACGCACCTCCTTCTTCTCTCTTAATCAATAACCTTCCCCAATCAGGACTCCCCTTCATCCAAAGGCAAAGCCCCAAGAAGAATTTCAGCCCCAACCTACGGTCGGGCCCCGGCGCCCCAGAAGGAATCACCGGGGCCACCAATAAGCCAACCGTTCTCGCTGCGGGCGTGGGGCGGGGACTCCACGCGCACCACGCGCAGTTCTCCCTAAAGGGACTAGCTACGCTACGCTTCGCGTCGCGCACGACTGAAAATGTCCAGTAGACATTTTCACCAAGCGAGGACTGTCTGAGCATGGGACCCCCGCCCCACGCCCGCAGCCCGAAGGGGCTACTCGTCGTCCTCGCCAGCATCCTCCGCAGGCCGCTTAGGCCCGCCCGTAGTAACCGTCACCATGGCCGGCCGAATCACCTTGCCGCCCATCTTGTACCCCTTCTGGTACACGGCGGCGACGGTCTCGTCATACGCCTCGGTGTCGGGCACCGTCGCGACCGCCTGATGCTGGAGCGCATCGAACGGTTCGCCTGCCGGGTCGATGACCTCGACGCCGTCGGTCTGGAGCGTGTTCACGAGCTTCGCGTACACGGCCTCCACGCCGCCGAGCAGGTTATCGGTGCCGTTCTTCTCGGCGTAATCGATGGTGCGCTCGAAGTCGTCGAGCACGGGAAGCAGGCTTTCCACCAGCTTCTCGTTTGCGCGGGCCTTCTCGACCTCGCGCTGCTCGTTCGTGCGGCGACGGTAGGTATCCCATTCCGCATGCAGGCGCAGGTACTTGTTCTGCCAGTCGGCAACTTCCTGCTTGGCCTTCGCGAGCTCTTCGCTCTCGTCGACCACGCCCGCCACGGCTTCGTCGGCCTCGGCGCCGATGGCCTCTTCCAGGTCCTCGGCAGCCTCGGCGTCTACAGTCTCTTCTACGTTCGCAGCTTCGGCTTCAGCAGCCTCTGCAGCCTGTTCGTTCTTCTCTTCCTCGGCCATGACTACCGCGCTCCGCTCTTGGGCGCCGCGTCGGCCTCGGCCGGCTTCTCCGCTGCTGCCGCCTTCGGCTCGGCCAACTTGCTGGCCGCTTCGAAAGCTTTGTCGAAGGTCTCGGAGGCGAGATCGTAGGCCTTGTCCATGGCCTCGCCCGCTGCGTCCGCTGCCTTCTTCGCCGCCTCGTTCACGCGGCTGGCGGCGCCGCCCGTCAAAGGGTCGGCGACCTCGGCCATGTCCGCGGCAACCTCGGCAGCCTTATCGGCCATGGCCTTCATGCCCTTGTAGGCTTCGTCGCCTAGGGAGCGGTTGAGCCCGTGGATGGCATTCGCGGCGTCCTTCAGGGCATCGCGAGCGGCGGCAGCTTGCTCCTTCACGGCATCCAGGCCGTCTTGGTTTAGCTTCTCGTCAGCCATGGTTACTTCCTCTCGTTGTCGTCGTCGACCACTTCGTAGTCGGCTTCGATGGTGTCATCGTTCGCGTTGTTCTGAGCCTGCGCGTACGGATCGCCAGCAGCGGCACCCGGGTTGCCCTGGTTGTTGCCGTAAACGATCTCGGCCAGCTTGTAGCCCGCCTGCTGCAGCACGTTGCTCGCGTTCTTGATGGCCTCGATGTCGGTGCCGGCAAGGGCGCTCTTCGCCTGGGCGATGGCATCTTCCGCGGCCTTCTTGGTGTCGGCCGGAACCTTGTCGCCGAGCTCCTGGAGGGTCTGCTCGGTGGCGTTCACCAGGCTGTCGCAGTTGTTACGGGCCTCGGTCTCCTCCTTGCGGCGCTTGTCCTCCTCGGCATGCATCTCGGCGTCGCGCACCATGCGATCGACTTCGTCATCGGAAAGCGCGGTGGAACCGCTGATGGTGATCTGCTGCTGCTTGCCGGTGCCTAGGTCCTTTGCGGAAACGTTCACGATGCCGTTGGCGTCGATGTCGAACGTGACCTCGATCTGCGGGATGCCGCGGCGGGCAGCCGGGATGCCGGAGAGCTGGAAGCGGCCGAGGGTCTTGTTGTCGGCTGCCATCTGGCGCTCGCCCTGCAGGACGTGGATCTCGACGCTCGTCTGGTTGTCGGCGGCGGTGGAGTAGATCTCGGTCTTGCGGGTGGGGATCGTGGTGTTGCGGTCGATCATCTTGGTCATCACGCCGCCCATGGTCTCGACGCCCAGGGAAAGCGGGGTGACGTCCAGAAGCAGGATGCCCTCGACGTCGCCGGCGAGCACGCCGCCCTGAACGGCAGCGCCCATGGCCACGACCTCGTCCGGGTTCACGGACATGTTCGGCTGCTTGCCGGTGATCTGCTTCACGAGCTCCTGGACGGCCGGCATACGGGTGGAGCCGCCGACGAGGATGACCTCGTTGACTTCACCGGTGGAAAGGCCGGCATCCTGGAGGGCACGCTGGACCGGGCCCTTGCAGCGCTCGAGCAGGTCGCGGGTGATGCGCTCGAACTCGACGCGGGTGAGGGTGTAGTCCAGGTGCTTCGGGCCGGTGGCGTCGGCGGTGATGAACGGCAGGTTGATGTTGGCCTGGGAGGTGTTGGAGAGCTCCATCTTGGCCTTCTCGGCGGCTTCCTTCAGGCGCTGCAGGGCCATCTTGTCGCTGCGCAGGTCGATGCCGTTGTCCTTCTTGAACTTGTCGGCCAGCCAGTCGATGACGCGCTGGTCCCAGTCGTCGCCGCCCAGGTGGTTGTCACCGGCGGTGGAGCAGACCTCGAAGACACCGTCGCCGAGCTCGAGGACGGACACGTCGAAGGTGCCGCCGCCGAGGTCGAAGACGAGAACCTTCTCGTCCTTGTTGGTCTTGTCGAGGCCGTAGGCCAGAGCAGCAGCCGTCGGCTCGTTGATGATGCGCATGACCTCGAGGCCGGCGATCTTGCCAGCGTCCTTGGTGGCCTGGCGCTGAGCGTCGTTGAAGTACGCCGGAACGGTGATGACGGCCTGGGTGATGGTCTGGCCGACCTGCTTCTCGGCGTCAGCCTTCAGCTTCTGCAGAACGACAGCGGAGATTTCCTCGGCCATGTAGTCCTTGCCGTCGATGTCGACGACCGCGCGGCCATCCTTGCCCGGCTTCACGCGATAGGCCACGGTCTTCTGCTCTTCGCCGGTCTCGGCGTAGGAGCGGCCGATGAAACGCTTGATGGAGCTGACGGTGTTCTCGGGGTTCGTGACGGCCTGGTTCTTGGCGGCCTTGCCAACAACGCGCTCGCCGTCCTTGCGGAAACCGACCACGGAAGGCGTGGTGCGGTCGCCCTCGGAGTTCACGAGGATTTCCGGCTCGGAACCCTCCATGATCGCCATGGCGGAGTTCGTCGTGCCAAGGTCGATACCGATGATCTTTGCCATTTTCTTGTTTCCTTTCTCCATCCGCTTTTTGCGGAACTTATAAACGATCTTCGCTCGAAGGGCATACACCCTCTCGAGGTTGACTGCAATATATAATCTAAGTGTCCCATTGTCAAGTTACCTTGATAATGATGCACTTAGATTTTATGTTTCTCCACATTTCAAGCAAATTGGGGAGCAGAGGGGTGCAGAGACGGGGCGACGGGGCCAAGACGCCTGGCGGACGGACGAGATGCGCAGCCGGAGCCCGGGGCCGGTTCCCGCCGTGCATCGTCTTTCGAGATTGCCGCCAAACATTTGCGCTTATGCACTTCGCTTTGCCAATTATTCGCAGTTGCGAACCCTTATCACGCGGCTCTGCGTTAAACCACCGTTGACACGGAATGCGCGACCCCCGGTGTCATCCTGAGCGGAGCGCCGTAGGCCTCCCCCTTTGTCATCCCGAGCGCACATGTCAACGGTGGTTTAACATAGAGTCACGCGGTAATGGCCAAAGATTCATGCTTATGTGTCCACAGCTTCGAATTATTGGCCCTCGTCGCCGGTTCATACCCTCGATTTTTTGGCGAAAAGGCCCTGTTCTCCCGCGCGGGCAGCAGTTCATGTCCCGCAGTCATGGCGGTGAATCGATTCCGCGAAACGGAACCCAAATATAGAAAAGGGGCGGAACCCGCAGGCCCCGCCCCTTCGCATTGATATGTCCAGACGATTAGTCTTCCTGGATCTCGGTGATGGCACCCATCGGGCATTCCTCGAGGCAGTCGCCGCAAGCGATGCATGCATCCTCATTCACGACCTCCAGAACGCTATCGACGACTTCGATAACCTCCTGCGGGCAAGAGTCGACACAGATGCCGCAACCGATACAGGTATCTTCATCAATGATGGGACGAGACATGTGAATCCTCCATTCCTACCAAACGACCCTATTTGTCGGGGCCGCGTCTATTTCTGCTTCCTGTCCTGTGCGCAAGATACCACGGAATCCCGAGATAGCAAACACTAATTTGCGCGTACCGGTAAATGGTTGCGAAAGAAATGGGCCGAAGAGTGCATCTTCGGCCCATTCTAAACAGTCTTTTTCGCAGCGTTAGCAGATGCGGGGCAATTGCTCTCCCACGAGCATGTCCAGGATGCGCGTGCCGCCGAATGCGGTGCGCAGGGTGACGCGCGGGCCACGGTCGGGGTTCGCTTCCGACACCTCGCCGATGATGGCGGCGTCGGCGCCGTACTTCGTGGCGCGCATCGCCGCAAGGGCGGCCTCGGCCTGATCGGCGGCAACCACGCACACCATCTTGCCCTCGTTCGCCACCTGGTACACGTCATAGCCCAAAAGCTCGCAGGCGCCCTGCACGGCGGGCTTCACCGGAATGGCCTCCTCATGCACGAGGATGTCGACGTTCGACTGGGATGCGAGCTCGTTGAGCGTGGACGAGATGCCGCCACGCGTGGGGTCGCGGAAGCAACGCGTCGCGGGGGCGGCCTCGAGCACAGCCGCAATGAGGTGGTTGAGCGGCGCGGCATCGCTTTCGATGGCAGCGGTGAAGCCGAGCGACTCGCGGCAGCTCATGATGGTGATGCCGTGATCGCCGAGCGTGCCGGTGAGCAGCACCTTGTCGCCAGGCTGGCACAGCTCGCCGCCCAGGCGCACGCCGGCCGGGATGAACCCGATGCCGCTCGTATTGATGTAGACGCCGTCACCATGGCCGCGGTTCACGACCTTGGTGTCGCCGGTGACGATGCGCACGCCCGCCTCCTTGGCGGCCTCGGCCATCGACGCGCAGATGCGGCGCAGGTCGGCGACGGGGAATCCCTCTTCCAAAATGAATCCGCAGCTCAGGTATTGCGGCACTGCGCCGCTTGTCGCGACGTCGTTCACCGTGCCGCACACGGCCAGGCGGCCGATGTCGCCACCCGGGAAGAATTGCGGCGTCACCACGAAGCTATCGGTGGAATACGCCAGGCGCTCCCCCGCCTGGGGAAGCGGCAGGTTCGCGGCGTCGTTGCCCTCGAGCAGCTCGTCCGACCCATATGCCTCGTAGAATACCTGGTCGATGATGCGCTTCATCATCGTTCCGCCAGACCCATGGCCCAGCAGTACCGTCTCGTCCATAACCGTCCCTTACAGATTGTTGCCCGTGGTCGTGGTCACGAGCTTCCCGTTCTTCACGCCGCGAACGCCCAGCAGGACGTTCGCGATATCGCGCACATCGCCCGATTCTCCCCGAAGCACGATGACCTCCAGGCAATTGTCGGCATCCAGGTGCACGTGCATCGACGCGACGATGCTGCCCAGGTACCGATGCTGGATATCGTGCAATTTGCTTTGCAGGTCGGTGGTGTGGTGGTTGTACACGATGGTGAGCGTGCCCATCACCTCGCGGCCGAGCACGACGCACTCCTCTTCCACCAACGCCTCGCGCACGAGGTCGCGGATGACTTCGCTGCGGTTCTTCGCCAGACCGCGCTTCGCCACAAGCTGGTCGAATTGCATCAACAGGTTCTCGGGCATGGCCACCGAGAACCGCATAAGGTCGTTGCTCACGCAATCTCCCCCTTACACAGCCGGTTGCTACACCAAGCTGACGGTCACCCCGCCGAGTTTTTCGTCGTCTTCTTCGATGGCGTCCTTCGCATCGGTAAGCAGCGCGCGAGCGTCATCGAGCAGGGCCTGCACCTGGTGCATGACCTCGGAGGTCTTGGCGTAGCCGTTGTCCTCGACGGTATGGGCCATCTTGTGGATCCAGCGGCGGTTCACCGCCAGCGTGTCATCCATGTAGTCGATCATCATCTTGTACTGTTCGGTGTTAACGCCATTTGCGCACATATCGCATCCTTTCCCGAATACTGGGGACGTTTTGCTTTGCCCCACCATACCCCCGAAACCCGGGCGTGCCACCCGCAATCCCGTAGGCGGTGTGAATTTTCCGCCAATTCGTGTGCAGTTGCAAGGGCGTTGGCCGCGCATTCCTTAGAAGAAGGGGTCGCCCTGCTACGCCGCATGCACCAGCGGTCCTCCTACGAGCATTTCGCAACGAGGGTACAGCAAACCACCCCAAGCCCACTCTCCCGGCTTCATGTCCGCAGGTTCACCAGGGATAGGAAGCGGCCAGACCGCGCTACTACGTCCACGACATGGTGGTTTTGCCCGATCTTGCTCAAACCTCGGTGGCCGAAGGGGCTAAATCGGGGCAAAACCAAGGCTTGAGGCACGCGAAATTTCCGGATGCAAAGTAGCAGCGAAAATAGCCGTCCAAAACCGCAGGTCACAACCTCATTATTCTCCATGCAGCATAGTTGTATTGCGGGGCCCTCGATATCCGTATACCTCAAACCTTGGTTTTACCCTGATTTTGGCTGTTTTCGGCCCGAGGTTTGGAATCTCACGCTGTACTTGACGTTTCTACGCCATGCCCTGGGACGATGGCGCGGATTGAATGCCGTAGGCCGCCGCGAAACCCAGTTCGGCTCTCTGCAACTACGGGTCCGGCAAACAGAAGGGGCGCCGCGGTCGCGACGCCCCTTCTTGGTTGTGTGCGGGTTGCCTATTTGTTCAGCTTGCCGGCTGCTTCCTTCTTGCGGTCGACGGCGGAAAGCAGGCGCTTGCGCAGGCGGATGGACTTCGGGGTGATCTCCACCAGCTCGTCGTCCTGGATGTACTCGAGCGATTCCTCCAGCGTGAAGCGCACGGGCGGGGTGAGGCTGATGGCCTTGTCGGCGCCCGAAGAACGCTGGTTGCCCAGCTGCTTGGACTTCTCGCAGTTCACGACCATGTCGCCTTCCTTGGCGCTCTCGCCCACGATCATGCCCTCGTAACAATCCTCGCCGGGGCCCACGAACAGGCGGCCGCGCTCCTGCAGCGTATCGAGCGCATAGGCCACGGTCTTGCCGGTGCTCATGGAGATCATGGAGCCGTTCTTGCGGCCACCGAAATCACCGTGCACCTGGCCATATTCGTAGAAGTGGTGGAACAGGATGCCCTCGCCGCGCGTCACGTTCAGCACGCGGGTACGCAGGCCCATCGTGCCACGCGTGGGAATGTGGAACACGAGGTGCGTCTGCTCGCCGCGCTGGAACATGTCGGTCATCTCGCCGCCGGCGGTGCCGAAGACCTCGATGACCTTGCCCGCGTACTCGCTGGGCACGTCGACAGTCGCCTCCTCGATGGGCTCGAGCTTGTTACCATGCTCGTCGGTCTTGACGAGCACGCGCGGGCGTCCCACCTGGAACTCGAAGCCCTCGCGGCGCATGGTCTCCATGAGCACGGACAGGTGAAGCACGCCGCGGCCGGCGACTTCCATGCCCTGCGTGCCGGGAATCTCGGTGATGCGCATCGAGATGTTGCTCTCGGCCTCGTGCTGCAGGCGCTCACGCAGCTGGCGCGCGCCGACGATGTCGCCCTCGCGGCCCACAAGCGGGCTCGTGGAAGCCTCGAAGATAACCGCCATCGTGGGTTCCTGCACCTTGATGGGATCGAGCTTCACCGGATGCTCGCGACTCGTCACCATATCGCCGATATCGGCGTCTTCCACGCCCACAACGGCCACGATGTCGCCGGCCGTGACGACCTTCTGCTCCTTCTTCTGAAGGTTTTCGAAGGTGAACACCTGCTTGATGTCGGTGTTATAACGCGTGCCGTCGTTCTTCAGGACGAGCACGGGCTCGGCTTTGTGGATGGAGCCAGAGGACAGACGGCCGACGCCGATACGGCCGACGAAGCTCGAGTGGTCGACGGTGCAAATCTGCAGGGCGATGGGGCCATCGGGGTCCACGTCCGGCGCGGGAATCTCCTTCAGGATGGTGTCGAGCAGCGGCAGCATGTTCATGTTGCCGTCATCGGCCTCGTAGCGGGCATAGCCGCCCATCGCGCTCGCGTAGATGATGGGGAAATCAAGCTGCTCGTCGGTCGCCTCGAGCTCCACCATCAGGTCGAACACCTCGTCCACCACTTCTTCCGGACGGCTGCCCGGGCGGTCGATCTTGTTGACGACTACCACGATGCGCAGGCCAAGGCTCAGCGCATGCTGCAGCACGAAACGCGTCTGCGGCATGGGACCCTCGAACGCGTCCACGATGAGCAGGGCGCCGTCGGCCATGTTCAGGACGCGCTCGACCTCGCCGCCGAAGTCGGCGTGGCCCGGGGTGTCGATGATGTTGATCTTCACATCCTTGTACTGGATGGAGCAATTCTTGGAAAGGATGGTGATGCCGCGCTCGCGCTCCTGGTCGTTGGAGTCGAGCACGCGCTCGTCCACCTGCTGGTTCTCACGGAACACGCCGGCGGCATACAGCATGCGGTCAACCATCGTGGTCTTGCCGTGGTCGACGTGGGCGATAATCGCGACATTGCGGATGTTCTCTTGCTTCATGGTTACTCTTTCATGCGGTTTCACAGCAGCTGGATATGGTATCACCCCATGCATGCTACGCCGTTGCCGTAAAACCGCCGCACACGAATACCGCATGTTAGACGGGGTCTGGTACCATATTGACCAAATAATCCTGGGGAGAGGGATCAAATGAATATCGTACAAAAATGGAATTCCATCGGCCTCGTGCCGCGAATCTGCGTGGGCTTGGTCATCGGCGCCATCTTGGGCCTCGTCGTCCCGTCGGATGGCTCGTTGCTGCCCAGCGTCCTCACGCTGCTCGGCACGCTGTTCGTAAGCGCCTTGAAGGCCATCGCGCCGCTGCTGGTGTTCTTCCTGGTCATTGGCGCTCTCGCAAACGCCAAGGGCGAAAGCAACATGGGCACCATCATCGCCCTGTACCTCATTTCGACGTTCATCGCGGCCGTCGTCGCCGTCATCGGCTCCATGATGTTCCCGATGACCCTGACGCTGCAGGGTGTGGAGGCCGTCGACCTCGCATCGCCGCAAGGCCTCGGCGAGGTGCTCACCACGCTGCTCACGAACATCGTCGCCAACCCCGTCGACTCCATCGCCAACGCCAACTTCATCGGCGTCCTCATGTGGTCGGCGCTCATCGGCATCGCGATGCGCCACGTGGGCGAAACCGCGAAGCAGGTCGTCGCCGACATCGCCGACGCGCTCACCACGGTCGTCCGCTGGATCATCTCCTGCGCCCCGTTCGGCATCCTCGGCCTCGTCTACGCCGCCGTCGCCCAGAACGGCCCGGAAATCTTCCTGGAGTACGGCCAGCTCATCCTGCTGCTCGTCGGGTGCATGCTCTTCATCGCGCTCGTCACGAACCCGCTCATGGTGTTCATCCTCACGCGCAAGAACCCCTATCCGCTGGTGTTCCGCGTGCTGAAGGACTCCGCCATCACCGCGTTCTTCACCCGTAGCTCCGCCGCGAACATCCCGGTGAACATGAGCCTGTGCAACCGCCTGGGCCTCGACCGCAACAACTACTCGGTTTCCATCCCACTGGGCGCCACCATCAACATGGCCGGCGCTGCCGTCACCATCACGGTCATGGCGATGCAGGCCGCCTACACGCACGGCGTGGCCATCGACTTCGGTGCCGCCGTCATCCTTTCCGCCCTGGCCGCCATCTCGGCTTGCGGCGCGTCGGGCGTTCCCGGTGGTTCGCTGCTGCTCATCCCGATGGCATGCTCGCTGTTCGGCATCCCGGTCGACATCGCGATGCAGGTCGTGGGCGTCGGCTTCATCATCGGCGTGATTCAGGACTCCTGCGAGACCGCGCTGAACTCGTCCTCGGACGTGCTGTTCACCGCCACGGCCGAATACCGCGAGTGGATCCAGTGCGGGCGCCAGTTCGTCATGGGCCACGACAACACCCCGCTTGCCGAGTCCGAGGCCAACTACAAGGTGGTCGCCACCAACATGGACTAACGCAGCACGCAAAACGTTACGCAAAGAGCCCGGCATTGCGCCGGGCTCTTTTTCTTTCTTGCGCGAAGCATGGGCGGCGATCGCCGGGGCAAGCGTTACGCGTTATCCGGCCCTCCTGCGGCTTCTCCCCCATCTTGCTCAGCCTCGAAGATATTCAGGTCGGCCAGGTTGTTCACATTGCGGAACGTCCCACTCGCACCGCCATCCGCAGCGGGGTTGAAATCCTCGGGCGCAATGTGGCTGATGAAATCGCGGAACTCCTCGAGCTCCTCTTCTTCGCTGTTCTCGTTGAACATGTACGGGAACGACGCGCGCTCCAGCACCGCTTCGGTCATGTACAGCGGCGCCTGCTCGCGCAACGCAAGCGAAATGGCATCGCTCGGGCGCGCATCGAGCGTGATCGTGCGGCCGTGATGCTGCAGCTTCAGCTTCGCGAAAAACGTCGGGCCCTTCACGTCATCGATGACCACGCTCTCCACGACGGAATCGAGGTTCGTGAGCGCATCGAGGAACAGGTCGTGCGTCATGGGGCGGGCGAAGCGCACGTGCTCGAGGGCGATGCCTAGCTGCGTTGCCTCCGACACGCCCACCCATATGGGAACGACGCGTCCGTTCTGTTTCTTACCCACATCTTCGGTAGGTTGCAACACCAAAATGGAAGGCCCCGGCATGGGCGACATGATGAGCGTGAGAACGTCAACCGAGATCATATATGCTTCTTTCCAAAGGGCGGTTCACATGTGCGCCGCCATGACGTGCGTTTATGAATTTTTCTCCATGGTAGCAGAAATAGTTCTTGACCGTAGGCATGCCGATGTTTAATATAATTCGAGCGTTTTGCGAGGGCCTATAGCTCAGTTGGTTAGAGCGCACGCCTGATAAGCGTGAGGTCACAAGTTCAAATCTTGTTAGGCCCACCACTTTCGTGATAAACGCTCCACCGTGAGCCGAGATGCCGGTGGAGCGTTTATTAATATCTCGACCAAAACGCACAACATACGGGGCCTTAGCTCAGCTGGGAGAGCGCCTGCTTTGCACGCAGGAGGTCAGGGGTTCGATCCCCCTAGGCTCCACCACATTTACCGAGCCGTATCAATCACGGCTCGTTTTCATTTCCGGGCCCGTTCCATGGGGATCGAACCCGCGAGGGGCGAAATGCCCAGTGGGCATTTCGGGCCCGAGCCCGCAGGGCGAGGGCTTGCGGATTCGCGGAGCGAATACGCGGATCCCCCTAGGCTCCACCACATTTACCGAGCCGTATCAATCACGGCTCGTTTTC
>JAUNEQ010000126.1 GCA_030525445.1 Coriobacteriia bacterium
GCGGCACGGTGGGCAGCGGCATCGCGCTTGCATTGCAGTTCGGCTTCAAGCGCGGTTTGTTCAGTAACGAGTCGGGCCTCGGCTCCGCGCCGCTCGTCGCGGCGAACGCCACCACGAGGAACCCCGCCCGTCAGGCGCTCGTCTCGATGACCGCCACCTTCTGGGACACGGTTATCATCTGCGCCATCACGGGCATCATGCTCGTCTCCACCATGCTGGCGAATCCTTCCATCCAAGCAGGTATCGCGGCAGGCGAGATCACGGCAGCAGCCCAGCTCACCACCACGGCGTTCTCGGCCATTCCGGTGCTCGGCCCCATCGTGCTCACCCTGGGCATGATCCTGTTCAGCTATTCCACAATCCTTGGCTGGTCCACATACGGTAACCGCGCGGTCATGTACCTCTTTGGCGGCAAGGGCATCCGCCCGTACCAGGTCGTGTTCCTGCTGTTCGTCTTCTGGGGCTGCATCGGCGGCGGCGACCTCGTGTGGAACATCTCCGATATCACGAATGCCCTCATGGCCATCCCGAACTGTATTGCGGTCCTCGCGCTCGGCGGCGTGATCGCAGCGGGCACGAAGCACTACGTGTACGGCGGCAACCTCGAGGAAGTCGACGAGACCCCCATTCCGACGGTCACACGCAAGGATTAGCCTTTCAGCAAAGATCCTACGCAGGCAATACGAAACGGGCGGCCTCCGGGCCGCCCGTTCTGCGTTCGGGGTCCTATCCAGGGGATAGCCTTACAGCCCGAATTCCTCTTCGTCCCAAGCAAGTTGCGTCACGCAATTCACGCCGTTGTCCAGGCAGAGCCGCATGAGCTTGCGGTCGGTGGTGAAGAGCGTGCCGCCCGTGCGGCGAGCCAGCACGAAGTAGAACATGTCGTACGTCGAGTGGTTCAGGCGAATGCCCTCATGCAAGGCCTCAGTTTCCAGATCCTCGATGGGGTAGAACTCGTTTACCAGCCCAATCGAACGCTCGAAATAGATCTTCGCCTGTTGGCTGGAAAGGCCCTCGGTACGTGTGAGCTTGCGGAATACGCTTGCTACTTCCGCACGCATGAGATTGCAGCTAATCCTTTTCTCGTTGACCATTGCCAATTCTATGAGCACCAGGCCGAGTTCAGTTCGACGAGCTATTTCGACAACCGCAGAGGAGTCAAGGATGATCATCGTGCCTCCTCTTCGCGGATTTGGGCGAGGATCACGTCAGTTCTCGGGCACTGCTTGGAAATAGGTATGGGGGGAAGATCGTCGAAGAGCCTGAGCTTTTCTCGGAAGTCTGCGGCATAGTCAATGTTGCCCTGGTTTTCGGTGGAGTACATCAGGCGCGGCCGACCAGCCTTCGGTGCGTGCGCCATCGTGGGAATTGCGGGTTTCGCCGCAGGGCGCATGCCCAGGTATTCCTCGAGTATCGTCACGGTCTGCTGCGCGATGCTGCGGTTTTCTCGGGCGGCACATTCGCGAAGTCGTTCGTACAGCTCGTCGGGACATTCCTTCACCTGGAGTGCGGGCATGACGGCTCCTCCTTTCCGAAATGCTTGATGACTCGATTATAGCAAAAGGAAGGAAAAACGCATGCAAATGGAATGCTTTATGCGGATCGTTCCTCATCAAGGAGAATATGGCGCAGAACCGGCTCCGCGCTCGGCACAGAGCCGGTTTTGAGCCACCCGACCATGATTTGTGGCAGAGAACCGGCAGCGTGCTGGGCACGGAGCCGGTTTTGTGCCCGAATCTGGCAGAGAACCGGCAGCGTGCTGGGCACGGAGCCGGTTCTGAGCCACGAAATGGGGGTGCTTGGCTAAAAACCGGCTGCGTGCGGGGTGGGGAGAATCGCGAATGCGCCGAGGGGAGGTGCGGTACCTTCGATGGCATGTCGCGATGCCATGAAGATCACGCGATGCGGGCAAGCCGTCATGTCGCTGCGCGATCTCCCCATAGAGCTACATGGCCAGGATGTTTGTGTCTTTCCCATGACGTGCGGAAATAGGTGCTATACTGCCAGAGTTTCTATATTTCACATGCGAGGTGGACCGAGCCTGCGAGTGGCCAACCGAAAAAGGCTGCAGGACTTGGGGTGAAGCCGCGCAGAGGACTAACGAATGGAGTGATTATGGCTAAGGTCAGCATCCAGACCCTGCTCGAAGCAGGCGCCCATTTCGGGCATCAAACCCGTCGTTGGAACCCCAAGATGAAGCCGTACATCTTCGGCAGCCGTGGGGACATCTACATCCTCGACCTCAAGCAGACCCTCATCGGCATGGACCGCGTGTACAGCTTCGTCCAGCAGACCGCTTCCAAGGGCGGCACCGTGCTGTTCGTGGGCACCAAGAAGCAGGCCCAGGAAAGCGTTGCCGAGGCTGCTAACCGCTGCGGCATGCCTTACGTGAACGCCCGTTGGCTCGGCGGCATGCTCACCAACTTCGAGACCATCCGCACCCGCGTGAACCGCATGGAAGAGCTCGAGGCCATGGACGCCGACGGCCGCATGAGCCTGCTTCCGAAGAAGGAGCAGATCCTGCTGCACAAGGAGCTCGCCAAGCTGCAGACCAACCTCAACGGTATCCGCAACATGAAGTCCACCCCGGACGCGATCTTCGTGATCGACACCAACCGCGAGGACATCGCCGTGCGTGAGGCCCGTCGCCTGAACATCCCCATCATCGGCACGCTCGACACCAACTGCGACCCCGATGACGTGGATTACGGCATCCCCAGCAACGACGACGCCATCCGTTCCGTCAAGCTGATGACCGAGTTCGTGGCCGACGCCGTCATCGCCGGCACTGGCGCTGCCGTGACCGCCGAGGAGATGGCTGGCGAAGCCGCTCCCGAGGCTGCTCCGGCTGCCCCCGAGGCCATCGACCTCGCCGACCTCCTGAAGAAGGATGCCCCGGCTGCCGAGTAGGAACCTGTTTCCCTGTAAGCAACGCCGCACCCGCGGCATGAACGAAAGGAATTAACTATGGCCGAAATCAAAGCCGCTATGGTTAAGGAACTGCGCGAGATGACCGGCGCAGGCATGATGGAGTGCAAGAAGGCCCTGGTCGAGGCTAACGGCGACATGGAAGCCGCCGTTGACGTCCTGCGCAAGGCTGGCCTCGCCGCCGTCGCCAAGAAGGCCGGCCGTGCCACCAACGAGGGCACCGTGCTCGCCAAGGTCTCCGAGGATGGCACCATGGGCGCCGTCGTCGAGCTCAACTGCGAGACCGACTTCGTGGGCATGAACGAGAAGTTCAAGGCCTATGCCGAGAAGGTTGCCGACGCCGTCCTGGCCAACGACCCGGCCGACATGGATGCCTGCAAGGCCGCCGAGCTCAACGGCGAGACCGTCGAGGCCATCGTTACCGACTGCATCCACGTGATGGGCGAGAACACGCAGCTGTCCCGCTTTGCGACCGTGAAGGCCGACGCTGTTGCTTCCTACATCCACATGGGTGGCAAGATCGGCATCCTCGTGGGCTTCGAGCTGGGCAACGCCGAGACCGGCAAGACCGATGCATTCAAGGCTTATGGCCGCGACATCGCCATGCAGGTTGCCGCTGCTGCTCCCATCGCCGCCACGCGTGAGGCTGTTCCGGCCGAGACCGTCGAGCACGAGATGAGCATCTACAAGGCCCAGGCTGCCGAGTCCGGCAAGCCCGAGCAGATCCAGGTGAAGATCGCCGAGGGTCGCATGAACAAGTTCTTCGGCGAGTTCGTCCTCACCGAGCAGCCGTTCGTGAAGGACTCCGACATGTCCGTGGCCGACTACACCAACAAGGTCGCCAAGGAGCTCGGCGACACCATCAAGATCACCGAGTTCAAGCGCTTCGTCCTGGGCGAGGCCGAATAACCTCAGCTCACAGCACCGAGCAAGGGCCGCTCCTTCGGGAGCGGCCTTTTTCGTGGGATGCTCACCGGCCCGTGATAGGTTCCAAAAAACCTCGGGAGCCGGGGCGTCCCGTGGGGCGGCTCATTGCAGGTGCGCTACAATTGCATGAATAGGGGAAAGCTATCCTCAAGGAAGGGAAGTAGAAGATGGAAATCGCACTCGACATTTCCGGTCATACTCAGCTCATCAGCCTCATTGGCAAACCCACCGGCCATTCGAAATCGCCGGTGACCCACACGCTGTCGTTCAAGAAGTGTGGCGTTGACGCCGTGTACCTGGCATTCGACATCGAGCCGGAGAACCTCCCCGATGTCCTCAACGCGATGCGCGCGATGAAGCGCTGGGCGGGCAGCAACGTGACGATGCCCTGCAAGCAGGCGGTCATTCCGTACCTTGACGGGCTTTCCGCTGGCGCTGAGCTCATCGGCGCCGTGAACGTCATCGAGAAGACCGAAGACGGCAAGCTCATCGGCCACAACAGCGACGGCATGGGCTTCATGGAGAACCTGCGCAAGCAGGGCGTGCAGGTGGAAGGCGCCACGATGACGCTCGTGGGCCCGGGCGGCGCCGGTTCTGCCGTGCTCGTCCAGGCGGCGCTCGACGGCGTTGCCAAGCTCAACGTGTTCGCTCGTGGCGGCGGCAAGAGCTACAAGCATGCCGAAGGCCTCATCGCCAAGGTGCGCGAAGCCACGAACTGCGACGTGACGCTCCATGCGCTCGAGGACCTCGACGATATGAAGGCTTGCATCGCCGAGAGCTCCATCCTCGCGAACGCGACGAACGTGGGCATGGGCGAGGATTGCACCGATACCCCGGTTCCGGCCGAGTTCCTGCGTTCCGACCTCGCCGTTGCCGACTGCATCTACCTGCCGCTGTACACGCAGCTGCTGCAGGATGCCCAGGCCGTTGGCGCCAAGGCCATCACCGGCATCGGCATGATGAACGAGCAGGCTGCGGTGGGCGAGAAGATCTGGTTCGGCATCGACATGCCGGTTGACGAGATCAACGCCGAGCTGAACGGCTAACAGGGCCGCAAAAGCCAATAACCTGCTGTTGCGCGCAGCGCGCAGAAAGCGATACCATGCGAGACGCCCTTGAACCGAGGGCGTCTCGTTGCCAAAGCGAATGGAGATAGTTCTTATGGTGAAACTTGCAGTATTTGGCCTGAACCAGGGCGCACGCATCGCGCGTCTGATGAAGGCCAACAAGGATGCCGAGCTCGTGGCGGTTGCCGGTTTCGGCCAGCAGGCAGAGGACGTTGCGGCTGAGCTCGATGTGAAGCTCTACGCAGATTACAACGACTTGCTTGCCAACGAGGAAGTTGACGGCGTGGCCATCGCGCTCCCGAACTCGCTGCACCTGCCGGCTACGCAGGCCTGCCTCGATGCGGGCGTCAAGTACATCCTGCTCGAGAAGCCCATCGCGAACACGCCTGAGGAAGGCCAGAAGATTATCGACATCTGCAATGAGGCCGGCGCGACCCTGCTCGTGGGCCATCATCGTCGCTCATCGAACCTGTTCCTGTTCCTGAAAGACTTCCTGGCCACCGGCCGCCTGGGCAAGATCGTGAGCATCCAGAGCACCTTCGCCATCGCGAAGCAGCTCGACTACTGGGATGCCGAATGGCATCGCGAGCCGGGCGGAGCGGTGCTCCTCATCAACGCCATCCACGACATCGACGACCTGAACAATGTCGCCGGCATGACGGTGAAGAGGGTATACGCCGCGAAGCGCAATTTCATCCGTGGCTACAACGCCGAGGACTCCGTGACGGTGCTTTTCGAGTTCGCCGAAGGCCCCACCGCCACGTATTTCGTGTCCGACGGCACCCCGAGCCCGTTCAACTACGACCTGCTCGCGCATGAGAACGAGCAGTGGGCGAATGAGGATTATGGCCAGAGCATGGTCATCTACGGCACCG
>JAUNEQ010000127.1 GCA_030525445.1 Coriobacteriia bacterium
CCTTGAAGGCAGCCTGCTCGTCAGCCTTCAAGGCCGTCCCATTTGCTGCGGGCCCTTTTGTCTCACCGGGGGCGTCCTGAATCCCAACCAAAAAACGCCCCACCGCATGTGCGATGGGGCGTTTTCGTTATCCCGAAGGCTCGCTAGCCTTCGTCAACCGCTTCGTCTTCCAGTGCGGCGGGCTGGTCCTCGCCTTGTGCGCTGGCTTCCTGGGTCGTCTTCGCGCCGCCAGCGGTGGTCGCCTCCTCGGCATCGGCGCCGATGCCGTCGACCGGGCTCGTCGGGTCGTCAGCCGTGTAGGACAGCGTGATCTCGTCGCCCACCTTGTAGCCCACGATCTCGATCAGGCCGGGCAGGCTCAGGTCGTAGATGCGCTCGTCGCCCTTCAGCGTGATGTAGAAGTGCGAGTTGCCGTCGATAACCGCCTGGGCCATCGTCTCGATGGTGCCGGTGACGGTATCGGACGTCGCATCGCCCGACTTGCCCGAGATGCCGTTGGTGGCCAGCAGCGCCTTATAGGTCTTCTGACACTCGTTCACGGTGTCGCCCGTCGCCACGTTCTGGTAGCGCTGGATGTCGATCATCGCGAACTTCTTCACCAGGCCCGCAGCGTCCTTCAACGCCATGAAGTACGTGGGCTGGTTGTTGATGTTCAGCAGCAGCGGGAAGGTGGCCACGTAACGCAGGTTCTGCACCTGGCCTTCAGCGGAATTCATCGCCGAAATCTCGGTCGCGCCGGAAACGGAGTAGAAGTGCGACTCGCCCGTGCGCTGGTTGATGAGCACAAAGCCGATGATGGAGTTGTCGGCCGTGGCGGAGGTGACGCCCGTGTACAGCCACACATCGTCGTCCTTGGCGATGTAGTTGTAGCCAGCCAAGCCATTGCTGCCCGGCGTGGTCTGCTTGACGCCCGTCTGGCCCAGCCAGGAGTTCAGCCAGCCGTTCAGGTACAGGCCGCTCCAGTTGTACTGCGTGATGAGCAGGTCGGACGGGAACACGCGGTCGACCCACTGCGGCACGTCTTCCAGCTTGTACAGCGTATGCTCGCCGGTCTCGGCGTCAACCAGGACGGCCTCCTTGATGGTCTGGCCGCCGAACAGGCCGATCGTGAAATCGAGCACCGGGCACACCCACCAGGGATGGCCTTCCTCGTCGATCTCGAAGGACTTCTCGTCGAACATCTTGAACGGGTATGCCAGCTGCACGTAACGGTCGATGTTGCGGTCGAACGGCTCGGACTGCGAATAGAACATCGCGCCGGCGTCACGCACGACCTTCGTGTCCTGCGTGGTCATGTCCACGAGCACGTAACCGGGAAGGCCGGTGCTCATCTGGTTGATCCACTTGAAGAAGTCGGCATAGCCCAGCGGACTCACGCGCACCGGCGTGCCCTGGTAGTTGATCTGGGAATACAGCGGCGAAATCTCGAACTGGCTCACGTACTCCGGAATCTCGCCCAGGGTGCGGTTGCCCAGCAGCGCGGCGGAATCGCGGTCGATCACCGGAATCTGCTTGTAATTGACTTCCTGAATATCGGTCGCGAAGTCGCATTCCTCGGTCTGCAGCACGTTCGCATAGCGTTCGGCGTTGCCCGGGATCACGGACCACGACGAGATACCGCCGACCACCACGAGCAGCGCGATGATGACGGGGATGAACGAGAGCTTCTTGAACAGGTCCGACTTGCGCGCGGCCTTCATCTCGTCTTGTTCCTTGTCGGCCGCGCGACGCGAAAGCATGCGCAGGATGAGGAATCCCGGCAACAAGATGACGATGCCGATGAAGTACCACATGTCGATGCTGTGGATGTTGATCGCCGGGTGGAACCACCAATAGGCGAATCCGATCACCAGCACGGCGATGACGGCGATGATGACCTTCTGGACCGTGCTCAGCGGTTTCGGCGCGCGCGGAACGGCCGCCTGGAAATCAGGCGTCTCCACGTTCAGCCCGAACCCGTTAAGGATGTCCTTCCAGTTCAGGTTTCCCATGTTGGGAATATTCGGTCCGGCAGTCTCAACCAAGGCTACCCCTTTCGTTTGCGAAATGACACACCAGGCGACTATTCGCCTGGTGTCGATATCCTACCCTACTCTGCGGCTTCTGCGGCAAGATTGCGCAGAACATACTGCAAGATGCCGCCATGGCGGTAGTAGGCGCCCTCGGTGGGCGTGTCGATGCGCACCGTCGCCTTGAATTCGACCTTCGCACCGTCGGGCTTTTCGGCAACGACCTGCGCCACCGCCGGCACGGGAAGGCCCGCGGAAAAGTCGACGGGCTCCACCGTGTAGGTCTCGGTGCCGTCGAGCCCCAGGCTCGCCGCGCTCTCGCCCTCCAGGAACTGCAGCGGCAGGATGCCCATGCCGATGAGGTTGGAACGGTGGATGCGCTCGTAGCTTTCCGCGAACACCGCGGAAACGCCCAGGAGCATCGGCCCCTTCGCCGCCCAGTCGCGCGACGAACCGCTGCCGTACATCTTGCCGGCAACCACCACCAGCGGGATGCCGGCCGCGCGGTAGGCCTCGGACGCATCGAACAGCAGCTTCACCTGGCCGTCGAGGAAGTCGCGCGTCCAGCCGCCCTTCTTGCCTTCGGCCAGCGCATTCGCAAGCTTCACGTTCGCAAAGGTGCCGCGCGCCATCACCTCGTGGTTGCCGCGGCGGCTGCCGTATGTGTTGAAATCGGCGTCATCAACGCCATGTTCGCGCAAGTATCGGGCTGCAGCGGAATCGGCCGCAATCGCGCCAGCCGGTGAAATGTGGTCGGTCGTGATGAAGTCGCCCAGGAAGGCAAGCGCGCGGGCGCCGGCGATGGGCTTCACGTCATCGGGCTGCGCACCCATGCCCTCGAAGTACGTGGCGCGGCGCACATAGGTGGACGCATCGTCCCACGAGAACACCGTGCTCGGCTCGCCGCCCAGCGACTGCCATGCGGCATCGCCCTCGAACAGGCCCTTTGCGGCCTCGTCGAAAAGCGCGCGGTTCACGTGCTCGCCCAGAAGCGCGGCAACTTCCGCGTCATCGGGCCAGATGTCCTTCAGGAACACATCGTGTCCATCCACGGTACCCAGCGGCATCGTCTGGAAATCGAAGTCGAGCGTGCCGGCCAGCGCATAGGCGATGACCGTCGCCGGCTGCATCAGGTAGTTCTGCGAAACGTCCGGGGAAATGCGGCCCTCGAAGTTGCGGTTGCCTGAAAGCACGCTCGCGAGCTCGATCTCGTCGGCCACTGCATGCATCGGCGCCGAAAGAGGGCCGGAATTGCCGATGCAGCTCATGCAGCCGAAGCCGCAGGTGTAAAAGCCCAGTTGCTGCAGGCCGTCGAGCAACCCAGCGCGCTCTAGGATCCGCTCGGTCGCACGGGAACCCGGCGCTAGGATCGTCTTCACCCACGGCTTGGGCGAGAGTCCGGCCTTCGCCGCATTGCGTGCGAGTACGCCTGCCGCGAGCATCATGGCCGGGTCGGTTGCCGTCGTGCAGCTCGTCACCGCGGCGATGGCGATAGCGCCATGCGAAATCTCTTGCTCACCAGCGGGAAGCGCCACGCGCACGGTCTTCGTGCGGTCGAGGCCACGCGCCGTGCACGTCGCCTCGAACGCCGCCTGAGCCCCCGCCAGCGGAATGCGGTCGTGGGGACGCGACGGGCCGGCGATATTGCGCTCGACGGAGGAAAGGTCGAGTTTCAAGATCTTCGAATACACGCGCTCGGCAGCCGGGTCGTTCCACAGGCCCTGCTCCTTCGCATACGCTTCGACAAGCGCGATCTGCTCGGAGCTGCGCCCGGTGGTCTCGAGGTAGGCAAGCGTCTGCTCGTCAACCGGGAACAGCGTGCACGTGCAGCCGTATTCCGGCGTCATGTTCGAAACGCAGGTGCGCTGCGTGGTCGTGAGGTTCGCGACGCCGTCGCCGAAGCATTCGACGAAGCAGCCCACGACGCCTTCCGCACGCAGCATCTGCGCAAACGTCAGGGACAAATCCATCGCGGAAACGCCCGCGGGCAGCGTGCCCGTGAGCTCGACGCCGATGACCGGCGGCACGAGCGTGGTGATGGGCTGGCCGAGCGCAGCCGCTTCGGCCTCGATGCCGCCAACACCCCAACCCAAAACGCCAATGCCGTTCGCCGTGGGCGTATGGGAGTCGGTGCCCACGAGCGTGTCGAAATACGCGGTGGTGCCGTTCTCGTCTTCCGCCGTCATCACGACGCTCGCAAAACGCTCGATGTTCAGTTGGTGGCAGATGCCCGCTCCCGGCGGCACGATGCGCACGTTGTCGAAGCTCTCCTGCGACCACTTCAGGAATGCATAGCGCTCGCGGTTGCGCTCGAACTCGAGCTTCATGTTCGCATCCATGCAGCCCGCGCAGCCCGCCTCATCTGCGATGACCGAATGGTCGATGACCAGGTCGCACGGTACCTGCGGGTTCACGCGCGCCGGGTCGCCACCCAACGCCTGCATGGCCTCGCGCATGACGGCGAAGTCCACGAATACCGGCACGCCGGTGAAGTCCTGGAAGAGCACGCGTGCGGGGGTGAACTCCACCTCGTCGCCCTGCCTGCCGGCAAGGCCAGCCTGTATCAGGCGCGCGCTCAATTCCTGCGCACGGGCCTCATCAGGCGCAAGGCGCAAGATGTTCTCCAAAAGCACCTTCAAGGAATACGGAAGCTTTTCGGAACCTTCCACCGCGGAAATCGGGTAGTAGCTATAGTCTTTTCCGCCAACGTTCAGCGTTTTCCTCATAACATGCAATCCCTTCATTCAAGCTATCGCGCGACCTATCGCAGGGACTGTCCCCGTGATAGGTTTCATGGAGCCCGAACCCACATTCGCGGCCAAAGCCCATCAGGGGAACTATCCCACGATAGGTCGCGCGATCCGGGTTCTCCTATCCCATTCGTCGTATTGCATAACGGCCAACTCGCGTCGTCCTAGGATACCGTACTAGCGCATAAAAAAGCGCCGGACGTTCCCCGTCCGGCGCACATATAACGGTGTTGAAGCACAATCACGAAACGTTTTCCACAATTTGCTTTGCACGAACGCCCAACACGCCCTTCGCGTTTGCGGCATCGAAGCTCATGCGCTCCTTCAAACCGGCTTTCGCATCATCCGTGATCTTGCCCTTGGAAAAGTCGATGATCGCGACGAGCATATCCTGGAACGCGGGATCGCCGTGATAGCATTGCATGCCCTCGTCGATGAGCGGCCAGATCTTCTCGCAGCGCTTTTCGGTGGTCGCGCCCAGTGCGCACAGGAAACGTATCGCGCCTAGATGAAGCAGATCATTGCCCTCATCGAACAGCGCGTTTTCGGCACCTTCAATCGCCTTATCGCACGCACGCGAATCGACGCCCACCATACGGGTGAGGGCTTCCAGGCACTCCCATCGTGTTTGAATCTCGGGACGGTTCAGCGCGTCGACCATATCCCCGATAAACGGCGCGAGCACTTCAGGCGCAGTCTTCGAAATGGCGCACATGACGCTGGCTGCTCGCTGCCTATTCCTCCTTGAAGACCCCTCGAGTTGCTCGACGGTTTCCTTCAGCAGGCCTTCATTGGTAATGCAGGTTGTTGCTAACTCCCTGATCTCCTCGGTTTTCTCGCTCACTGACCCCTCCTAAACCTCAAGCGTCAGTAAAACTCCACTATCGATTATACAACGCGAGAGGGCATCAATGAAAAAAGAAACGCCCCGCATGAGCGCGACGCCCTATCCTCCCACCGGCTTCCCCGG
>JAUNEQ010000128.1 GCA_030525445.1 Coriobacteriia bacterium
ACGACCTCCATGCCGCGGCCGCCGAGCACGTAGCTCGGACGCACCATCACGGGGAAGCCGATGCGATGCGCGATCTCGAGGGCTTCGTCGATGTTCACGGCCATGCCGGCTTCGGGCATCGGGATGCCCAGACGGTCCATGACCTCGCGGAACCGGTCGCGGTCTTCGGCGAGGTCGATGATCTCAGGGCTCGTGCCCAGGATGTTCACGCCATTGGCCTCGAGCTCGCTTGCCAGGTTGAGCGGTGTCTGCCCGCCGAACTGCGCGATGACGCCGAGCGGCTTTTCCTTCTTGTAGATGGAGAGCACGTCTTCTGCGGTGAGCGGCTCGAAGTAGAGCTTGTCGGAGGTGTCATAGTCGGTGGAGACCGTCTCGGGGTTGCAGTTCACGATGATGGTCTCGAAGCCGAGCTTCTTCAGGCTCTTCGCCGCATGCACGCAGCAGTAGTCGAACTCGATGCCCTGGCCGATGCGGTTGGGGCCGCCGCCCAGGATCATGACCTTGCGGCCGTCGCTCGCGACGGACTTGTCCGGCGCGTTGTAGGTGGAATAGTAGTACGCGGAATCCTTCGTGGACGACACGTGCACGCCTTCCCAGGCCTCGGTGCAGCCGATCTCCTCGCGGCGCGCGCGGATCTTGGCTTCGGGCACCTGCAGCAGCTCGGCCAGGTAGCGGTCGGCGAAGCCGTCCTTCTTGGCCTGGACGAGCACATCGTCAGGTGGAAGCTGGGTGGGATGGTCCTTGGAGTAGGCGAGCAGCTGCTCTTCCTCGGAGACGAGTTCGTCCATCTGCTCGATGAAGTACTTCTTGATCTTCGTAATCTCGTGCAGCTGGTCCACCGTCGCGCCCTTGCGCAGCGCCTCGTACATCACGAACTGGCGCTCGCTCGTGGGGACGGCGAGCATGCGAAGCAGCTCGTCGAGGGACTTCTCGTTGAAGTCCTTGGCGAAGCCCAGGCCGTAGCGGCCCTTCTCGAGGGAGCGGATGGCTTTCTGGAATGCTTCCTTGTAGTTCTTGCCGATGCTCATGACCTCGCCCACGGCGCGCATCTGCGTGCCGAGCTTGTCTTCCACGCCCTTGAACTTCTCGAAGGCCCAGCGGGCGAACTTGATGACGACGTAGTCACCGTCGGGATAGTACTTGTCGAGCGTGCCGTACTTGCCGCACGGGATCTCGTCGAGGGTGAGCCCGGATGCGAGCATCGAGGAGATGAGCGCGATGGGGAAGCCGGTGGCCTTCGAGGCGAGGGCCGAGGAGCGGCTCGTACGCGGGTTGATCTCGATGATGATGTCGCGGTCGGTGACCGGGTCATGCGCCCACTGGACGTTCGTGCCGCCGATGACCTTGACGGCGTCGACGATGCGGTAGGACTTTTCCTGCAGTCGGTCGATGACGGCCTGGTCGATGGTCTGCATGGGGGCGGCGCAGAAGCTGTCGCCGGTATGCACGCCCATCGGGTCGATGTTCTCGATGGTGCAGACGGTGATCATCTGGCCCT
Source organism: Coriobacteriia bacterium (assembly GCA_030525445.1). GTDB lineage: Bacteria > Actinomycetota > Coriobacteriia > Coriobacteriales > Eggerthellaceae > UMGS1519. The sequence continues at coordinate 1,499 of JAUNEQ010000128.1, forward strand.
TCGCGTCGCGGACGACCTCGAACTCGAGCTCTTCCCAGCCCAGGACGCTCTCTTCGACGAGCACCTCGGTGACCGGGGAGGCCGCCAGGCCGCGGGCCACGACGGTGCGCAGCTCTTCGATGTTGTAGACGAGGCCGCCGCCCGTGCCGCCCATGGTGTATGCGGGACGGAGCACGCAGGGATACCCGAGCTCATCGGCGATCGCAACGGCTTCTTCCACGGTGTGCGAGACCTTGGAGCGGGCCATCTCGATGCCCAGCTCGGCCATCGTCTGCTTGAAGATGTCGCGGTCTTCGCCGCGCTCGATGGCGTCGATGGGGGTGCCGATGACCTCCACGCCGTATTTCTCGAGCACGCCCTTCGCGGCGAGCGCGGAGGACAGGTTGAGGCCGGACTGGCCGCCGAGGTTGGGGAGCAGCGCGTCGGGGCGCTCCTTCTCGATGATCTGCGTCAGACGCTCGACGTTCAGCGGCTCGATATAGACGGTATCGGCGGTTTCGGGGTCGGTCATGATGGTCGCGGGATTGCTGTTCACCAGGACGATCTCGTAGCCCAGTGCGCGAAGCGCCTTGCAGGCTTGGGTGCCGGAATAGTCAAACTCACAGGCTTGGCCGATGATGATGGGGCCGGATCCGATGATGAGAACTTTCTTAATATCATCACGTTTTGGCATGAGGCCTCCTTTGGCGTATCTGCTTAAACCTTCAACATTATATAGGGCATGCAGCGCAGTCGCGTGTGGAATATCGTTGCACCGCAACATGGTTGTAACAGTTGTGGGGAATCGGTTGTTTCGGGCCTCACGCTAGGCGAAGTAGCGGTTGGGGTGGTCGTGGGCGTCTTGGTCGACGTGCCAGCCAGCGAGTTCCCTGATGGCGTCGTCCACGGTGGGGCAGAAGCGGATGGCATCGTGCTCGTAGGCATCGACGAATCTCGCGGCGAGCAGTTCGTCGAAAAACGCCTGGAAGGTGTCGTAAAACCCGTTGATGTTCAAGAAGATGCAGGGTGCGGTCGTGAGGCGCAGGCGGATGCGGCTGATGATTTCGGTGATCTCCTCGAGCGTGCCGATGCCGCCCGGCAGTGCGACGAAGGCGTCCCCCAGCTCGATCATCTTCGCCTTGCGCTCCGACATCGTGTCGACGGGGATGAGCGTGGGGAGTTCATGCTGGGGTATGGGGCTTTCCAGGAAGAACCGCGGTTCCACGCCGGTGACGTGGGCGCCGCCTTCGAGCGCGGCGCCGGCGACGATGCCCATGAGCCCGACGGCGCTGCCGCCATAGACGAGGCTATGTCCCTCTTGGGCGATCCATTCTCCCAGCTTGCGAGCAGCTTCGGCGAACGCGGGGCTGTCGCCCATGCTCGATCCGCAATATACCGTGACGTTCATACGCTCCTCCTCGTGTTCGGGCACATATTACCGTATAAGGCCGGGCCGTCTCGCGCAGCGCGCCATCCAAGCGTTCGCGCGCGTTCCATCTGTGAAGATTTCGCATGTTGCCGTCGATAGTTTCTGTATATGGTAACCTGCGACCACATTAACTGTCGCGACAGGTGTCTTGTCACCTTTCGCACGGGCGAAGGGAACTTCATGAATATCTCGGAACGCCTCGAAGCGTTGCCCATGACCCCGATGATGAGGAAGATCCTCCTCTTGGTGGGCATTGGCTGGATGTTCGACGCGATGGACCAGGGCATGGTGGCCGGTGTCCTCGCCGCCGTGGGAACCGATTGGGATTTGCAAACGATTCAGCAGTCGATGCTCGCGAGCGCCGGCACGTTCGGCATGATCTTGGGCGCGGCGCTTTCCGGTGTCGCTTCCGATAGGTGGGGCCGCCGCACGGTCATCCTGTTCACGTTGCTCATGTACAGCTTCGGAAGCTTGCTGTGTGGCCTTGCCGTGAACTTCGAGATGCTCGTGGTGTGCCGCTTCATCACCGGTTTCGGCCTGGGCGGCGAGCTTCCGGCGGCATCCACGCTGGTGAGCGAGTTCAGCCCGCTGAAGAGCCGCGGCCGCAACGTCGTGCTTCTCGAGAGCTTCTGGGCATGGGGTTGGATCGTGGCCGCCCTCGTGGCCTACCTGCTCATTCCCGTCTACGGATGGCGCATCGCCTTCTTCGTGGGCGCGGTGCCGGCGTTCTTCGCCGCCGTCCTGCGTCGGGCGGTTCCGGAAAGCCCGCGTTACCTCGAGCTTGTGGGACGGCATGAAGAGGCCGACGACCTGGTCGCCCGCATGGAGAGCGAGGCCGGAATCACCTTCCCCAACGAGCGCAAGACCTCCTACACGCCCACCGAGCACAAGAAGGGCGGCACCTTCCGCCAGCTTTGGATGCGCAAGCACCTGCGTGCGACCATCGTGCTGTGGATCGTCTGGTTCGGCATCAACTTCGGCTACTACGGATTCGTGCTGTGGACGCCCACGCTGCTCATGGGGCAGGGCTTCGCGATGGTGAAGAGCTTCGGCTTCACGGTCATCATGTGCTTGGCGCAGCTGCCCGGTTACTTCAGCGCCGCATGGCTCATCGAGAAGGCTGGCCGCAAGCCGGTGCTCATCTGCTATTTCGCGGGAACCGCGGTTGCGGCGTGGCTGTTCGGCCATGCCGATAGCGAGACGATGGTCTTGGCCACCGGCTGCCTGCTGTACTTCTTCGCGCTGGGCGCGTGGGGCTGCGTGTATTCCTACACCCCCGAGGTGTATCCCACCGAGGTCCGCGGGTCGGGCGCCGGTTGGGCGGCGGCCTTCGGTCGTATCGGCGCGTTCATCGCCCCGTTCGTCGTGCCGGTCGTGTATGCCTCCTTCGGCGAAGCCGCCGGGTTCGCGGCCGTGTTTACCGTGTTGTGCGCCGCGTTCGCCATCGTCGCGGTGGTGGTCGCGCTCATCGGCCGAGAGACGAAGGGCAAGCCGCTGGTGGAAAGCGATTAGCCGAAACCGATTGCCGATAACAGGAACGGGCTCCCAAAGTGACGGTCACTTCGGGAGCCCGCATTGCGTTTGAGGGAGTGGAGCGATCTAGCGGTTCTTCCACTCGGGCGTGCGTTTTTCGGCGAATGCCGTGGAGCCCTCATGCGCGTCTTCGGTCTCCTTGATGGAGATGTCGGCGTTCAATGCGGCATCCCATCCCGCGCCCCTACCGCGCAGCCAGCTCTCGTTGAGGTTTTCGTAGACCGTCTTCTTCGTGAGGCGGACGGCGATGGGAGCGTTGCGTGCGATGGCGCGGGCAAGGACAAGCGCTTCGTCCAGCACATGGCCGGGCTCGGCGATGCGGTTCGCGAGTCCCCAGCGCACGGCGGTCTCCGCATCGATGTTGTCGCCGGTGAGCAGGAGTTCCAGCGCGTATTTCACGGGAATGGCCTGTGCAAGGCGCAAGATGCCGGCACCGCCGCCCGCCACCAGGCCGCGTTTCACCTCAGGGTACCCGATGATGCAGTCGCTTGAGATAACGCCCATGTCGCAGGCGAGGAGAATCTCCGCCCCGCCGCCCATGCACATGCCCTCGACGGCGGCGATGACGGGTTTGTCGATGTAATGGCCGGTGATGGTCGCGAACCCCTCGTCCTCGTGGCCAATCGGCGGGTGGTATTCCCCGGTCGAGATTTCCTTGAGGTCCGAGCCCGCGCAGAAGCAGGGGCCGTTGTTCGTGATGACGAGCACGCGCGCATCGTCTTGCGCCTCGAATTCCTCGATGGCCTGGGTGATTTCCAGCCACATCTGGGTGTTGAGGGCGTTGCGCTTATCGGGTCTATTGAGCGTGAGGATGAAGATCCCGTCGCGCATTTCTGTATCTATATATATGTAGGACATGGTTGCTTCCTTTCGGGAGGCGCAGCTCTATGCGTATCGCGCGGTCCTAGCGGATATCGATGCGTCCTGGTTTGCGGCGGATGGGACGGGCTTCCATGGCGGGATATCCCAGCACGACGCCGCCGAGCAGCGCGCCCTTGTCAGGGCAGAATCGTGCGCGGGCCTGCTCGTCGACGCGTTTGAGCTCCTCCACCCAGCAGCTCGCGACACCCTTGTCGTACGCGGCCAGGCACAGCGTGTTCATCGCGGCGGCCACGCTCTCGATGCAGCTCGGCATATCCTCTTCGGAATACGTGGGCTTCAGGAGGAAGGCGAGCACGATGGTGCGTGCGCCGCCCATGGCGCGGGAGAACTCCATGGTCTCCTCGACGATTTCGGGATTGTTCTTAAAGCGCTCCTCGAGCTTCTTGCGGTGGCTGAA
>JAUNEQ010000129.1 GCA_030525445.1 Coriobacteriia bacterium
ACATGAACGCCATCCGCCGCGACGAGGAGCTCGACAACCTGCACTCCATCTACGTGGACCAGTGGGACTGGGAAAAGGTCATCCAGCCCGACCAGCGCAACTCCGAATACCTGCACGAAGTGGTCAACCGCATCGTCACCGCCATCTGCGGCACGCTCGATGAGCTGAAGTGGTACTACCCGCAGCTCGAGATCAAGCTCGAGCGCGACGTCACCTTCATCACCGCGCAGGAGCTCGAGGACCTCTACCCCGACCTCACGCCGAAGGAACGCGAGAACCGCTTCGTGGAAAAGCATCGCACCGTGTTCATCCAGGGCATCGGCGGGGCGCTGCGCTCCGGCAAGCCGCACGACGGCCGCTCGCCCGACTACGACGACTGGGCGCTTAACGGCGACCTGCTGTTCTGGAACGAGACGCTGGGCGCCGCGCTCGAGATCAGCAGCATGGGCATCCGCGTGAGCCCCGAGTCGCTGGATCGCCAGCTCACCATCGCCGGCTGCGACGACCGCCGCGACCTGCCGTTCCACAAGATGCTCCTGGCGGGCGAACTCCCCAGCACCATCGGCGGCGGCATCGGCCAGAGCCGCCTGTGCATGCTACTGCTGGGCAAGGCCCATGTGGGCGAGGTCCAGGCGTCCGTGTGGGATGCCGAAACCGTCGAGGCCTGCAAGGCCGCCGGCGTGCAGCTGCTGTAACGGCGCGCTTGCAAGAAGTTGAAAGGCTCCCGGCACTCGCCGGGAGCCTTTTGTTTGCGCCCGCCCCCCCCCGCAAGCGGGATGGGACAAACGGGCCCGCAGCAAATGGGACACCCTTGGGAGCCAACAAGCATGTTGCATGTCCAAGGGTGTCCCATTTGCTGCGGGCCCGTTTGTCCCATCCCGCTTGCGGGGGGCGGCCCGCTACCACTTCTTGGTGATGCTGACGATGTTGCTGCCGCCTTCGCGGCGATAGGTCATCTCGTCGACGCTGCGCTTGGCCATGAGAATGCCCAGGCCACCGATGGGAACATCCATGATGTCGTCCGGCGTCACAGCGTCGGGCTTGGCCAGCGGGTTGTACGGCACGCCGTCATCCACGATGTCCACGCGCACGGACGGCGGCTCGGCGCTGCACGTGTAGCTCACGCGCACCGTGCCCGGATGCTCCGGGGTCGCGTCGGGGTACGCGTAGTGGCACACGTTCACGAACAGCTCCTCGACGGCGATGTCCAGCTGGTTTTGCGCACGCAGCGGGCACAGGCGCCGGTCGAGCTCGGTGTGGATGAACCTGTTCACGCGCGGAAGCTGCGTGTCGTCCGCCGGCACCGTCAGGGTCGCGGTGATCTCGGGCGGCACACCCACCTCAAGCGCCAGCACCGTGATGTCGTCGGACTGCTCCGCACCACGCGTGTAATCGGCGACCTCGTGGCGCACGCGCTCCACCAGCGCACGCGGATGCGCCGCCACGGAATCCTGCGCCACGGCCATCAGGCGGTCCTCGCCGAACAGCTCGTCGTCCACGTTCATGGCCTCGGTCACGCCGTCGGTATACAGCAGGAACGTGTCGCCCGGCTGGCATTCAACGGAATGCGTCTGGTACGGCAAGCCCTCGAACAGGCCCAGCGGCAGGCCGGACTTCTCCGTCAGCCAGTGCCAACCGCTTTCGTTATCCCACATCAGCGGCGGGTTATGCCCGGCATTCACGAACTCCACGTGCCCGGTGGCGTAATCGAGCACGCCCGCCCACACCGTGACGAACATGCTCTCGTCGTTGCCGTCGCATAGCAGGCGGTTCACGTTCTCGATGGCCTCGCCCGGCTCCATGCCGGAAGCCAGGTAGTCGCGGATCTGCGTCTTCGCCTTCATCATGAACAGCGCCGCGGGCACGCCCTTGCCGCTCACGTCGGCCATGATGAATCCGAGCTTGCCCGAATCTGAATCGTTGTCGTCCCCGATGAGGAAGAAGTCGTAGAAGTCGCCGCCCACCTCGCGCGCGGCGTTCATGATGGCATACACGTCGAACTTCTCGATATCCGGGTACGGCGGGAACGTACGCGGCAGCGCCGATTCCTGAATGGTCTTGGCGGTGGACAGCTCCGCGTCCATGCGCGTCTCGGCTTCGGCGATCCAGCCCTTCAGGGTGTCCACCGTGGTGTTGATGCCCGTGGAAAGCGACTCGAACTCGCTCGTGCCGCCGGCCTGCGCGCGCGTGTCGAGCTCGCCCGCCGTCACGCGGCTCAGCGCGGCATTCGTCTCGTCGATGCGCCGCGCCACCACACGGTTCAGCAGCTGCAACATGATGCCGAACACGCACAGCATGAGCACGAGCTGTGAAACCGTCATCCAAACCATCAGCTGCTCGCGGGTTTCAAACACCTGGTCGGACGTCCTGATGATGATGACCTTCTGGTCGTAGGTCTTGGTCTTGTTATCCTCGGTCACGTATGAACCGGGCGCATTGCGCGCGACCAGATACGCGATGGTGGGCTGCATTTCCGCGGTATCGGGCAGCTCGTAGTTTTCCTCCGAAATGGCCTTCATCGCCGCGGGAGGGATGAACACGATGCGCTGCATCTTGCCCGTTTCCAGGCAACGGTCAACCGCCTTGAGCGCCTCGGCGCTCAAGGCGTCGGACATCAGCATGGAGCTCTTGTAGCGCTCGTCGTCCGTCGCGTAAATGCCGTCGCCAATCGATATGAAGATGATGCCGTCATCTTCCGCCGTGTAGCCGCTGAGGATATTCCTCGCCTCGAAGATCTCGGACAGCTCGTAAAGCGTTTTGTCGCTGACCTTGTCGTAGTCAAGCCCGGCCTCAGTGAACGTTTGCCGAAGCAAGCGCTGCTGTTTGTCGAACGACATGGTCTGTTTCTGCAGGTAATTCGCCTCGCTGAAGAGATCGGCTTCCGCATCGTTCAGGTCATCGCCGGTTGCAACCGCGAAACTCACCGCGGCCATCGTGAAGAACGAGAGCGACACCACGGCCGCGAGCCACGCGCCGAAAACGACACGGAGCCCGTAGGTTCCTTCATGCGCCCGTATCCTGCCGGCAACGTAATCGCCAACGGCGCACAGCGTGCCCATCAACAGGCCCGTGCCCTCCACCTGCACGCTCATGCTCCCAAACCCAAGCGTGGTTGAAATCGCCGAAGACGCCACTTGCGATGTCGTGACATCCCAGCCATAGGTGCCGGCTATAGCTGCGAGAAGAGAGACGACCACATTCACGACAAAACCGCCCGTGTACAAGAGCGATATGATGATGCATACGATGAAGATGTAGACTACGCGCCGCACTTGCGACGGATTGTTGCGCAAGACGAACGCGAACAGCAGCCCTAAGAACAGGCCCGCAAGGCCGAACATCACGAACGATGTCATCGGGGTCACGTACGTGAGCTCGTAGTGGTCGAGCGGCATCACCTGCGAGTGCAGGTAGAGCACGCCGCCAAGGCTCACGCCCATGATCGCGCCCGTGATGGGACCTAAGAACAGCGAGGCCAGCGCCACGATTTGCAGAAGCACGATGACGTACCCGGTTTCGCCATCGGGCAGGGTGATGGCCACGAAGCCGAGCTGCGTGAATGCGAGCGCCGCGCCCGCAACCGCAAGCATGATGGCGACCATGACGCGCATGATCTGCGTGGATTCGCCTAGCACACCGCGCCAGCGTAAGAACCGGTGCTTCGTCTTGGGCTCGTCGGTCGTGTTGTCGGTCTTCTTAGGCACGCTCTCTATCCATTCCCCCGGCAAATGCGCTCACTCGTGTCCGCATGATTGTAGCGCACCGAACGCCACCCCTTCCCGAGCGAGCGAAGCGCCGCCTTGTCATCCCAAGCGGAGGTACGAAGCGCCGCCCCCTTGTCATCCCGAGCGGAGGCGGCGTAGCCGCCGGAGTCGAGGGACCTCACGCAACCTGGAGGAGACCCCTCGACTCCGCGCCTTCGGCGCTGCGCTCGGGATGACAGTTGTCGTCAGCACAGGGGACAGTTCTATGTGTTTGCCGGGTTGGCTAGCGCGGGTTGCGGAGGATGACTTCGGCGAGGGCGTCGAGGGACTTGGCCTCCCACCATTCTTCGTCGGGCACGTGGGCGCCGAATTCCGCCTCGAGCTTGGTGAGCACCTGGATGAAGCCAAGCGAGTCGATGCCGCCCTCGGCGATGAGCACCTCGTCGTCCTTGACCTCCGGGTTGTAGTATTCGGGCAGGTCCTGCGCCATGATCTCGCGCGCGCGGGCCTTCACTTCTTCGGCAGTTGCCATGTTTCATTCCTCCTATCGAACCAATGGGGGCAGTCCCCTTTGGTTCAATCCAGTTCCTCGAGAATCTTCCAGCGCTCGACGTCGCCGGATGCGGTGCGCGGAAGCGCGTGGCCCAGGCGGGCGATGCGCTCGATGCGCGACCCGGGCGGATAGGACGCGAGCGCCGGGGCGAGGGCATCCATGAGCTCGCGGTCGGTGCGGGCGGCAACCAGCCGGCCGCAGGCGAGCGTGAGCTTGCCCCCGTGCAGCACGACGGCAACATCGGCCTCGTGCAGCGCACCCGCCACGGCGGCCTCGTACTCGGGCAGGAACACCTTAGTCCCATTGGGCAGCACGATGACGTCCTTCAACCGGCCCTGCACGTGCAGCAGGCCATCGGCATCGAGAAAGCCCTGGTCACCGGTATGCAGAATACCCTCGCGCACCGCGGCGGCAGTCTTCGCGTCGTCGCGGTAATAGCCCTGCATCAGGCACGTGGGCGCGCTCACCAGGATCTCGCCCTCTTCGGAAATCGTCACCCGGTCCTCGGGGCACACGGTCATCGCATGGAAGTCGTCCCCCACGCTCAGCGCCACGCCCGAACTCGTTTCGGTGAGCCCGTAGCCCAAACTCGCACGGATTCCGCGGGCACGCACCGCGTCGAGCAGCGCGTCTGCGCAGTCGGCCGCCCCCACGAGCACAAGCCGCAACCCAGGGTTGAGCGCCTGCCGCGCCACGAGGAATTCAAGCAGCCGCGGCACGGCCGAAATCGTCGTGGGGTCGAATAACGCCAGGTCGGCAGCGTAATAACGCGGCCCGCGGCCAAGCGCCACGGTCGCGCCGCACGCGAGCCCCCACAGCAGCCCGCACACGAACCCAAACACGTGGGAAAGCGGCAGCAGGCACAGCAGCGTGTCGTCAGGCGACAGCGGCAACAGCGACGAGCCGTTGAATGCACTCGCCATCAGGGATTCGTCGGTGAGCACGACCGCCTTCGACTGCGACGTCGTGCCGCTCGTGAAGAACAGCACGGCATGCGCGCCATGCGCCGGCGCGGCAGCGGGGGCCAGCTGCCCCTCGATTTCCGCCTGCCGGGCGGCATCGGGCGCCCATGCGCAACCCGCATCCACCGAGGCCAGCAGCGGCATCAGCACGGCATTCGGAATGAACGGATCCGCCAGCGCCACCTGCAGGCCAGCCCGCACCGCGGCGAACACCTCGATCACGCACGCAATCGAGCCATCAGCCAGCACGGCTTCGCACTCACCGCCGCGCGGCGCAAGCGCATCCGCGCGCTCGCAAACCAGCCCCTGCAGCTCGCTCCAGGTAACGTCTCGCAGCTCGCCGCGCTCATCGCACCCCCGCAACGCCACCTTCCCGGGACATGCGAACGCCATCCGGTCGATCAAATCCCCAAAATCACGGTAGCGTTCCATTCTGTTTTCTCTCCTCGGGAAATTCCTCGGGTTGTGGTTGGAGCCAACCGGCGGTTGC
>JAUNEQ010000022.1 GCA_030525445.1 Coriobacteriia bacterium
ACAAGGAAGACGAGACCGTCAATTCCATGATTCCTATCTGGAAGCGCCGCAAGTCCGAGGTGTCCGACGAGGAGTACAACGAGTTCTACAAGAGCCAGTTCCACGATTTCACCGACCCGGCTCGCGTGGTATCCGTGCATGCCGAGGGCGGCATTTCCTACGATGTGCTGCTGTTCATCCCCGGCCGTGCGCCGTTCGACCTGTATTCCAAGGAATACCAGCGCGGCCTGCAGCTGTACAGCTCCAACGTGCTCATCATGGAAAAGTGCGAGGATCTCGTGCCCGAGTGCTTCGGTTTCGTGCAGGGCGTCGTCGACAGTCAGGACCTCACGTTGAACATTTCGCGCGAGACGCTGCAGCAGAACCGCCAGCTGCGCGCCATCGCGAACAAGGTAGAGAAGAAGATCAAGAGCGAGCTTGCCGCGATGCGCGACAAGGACCGCGAGGCCTACGAGACGTTCCACGCGAACTTCGGCCGCAGCCTGAAGTTCGGCATCTATTCCAGCTATGGCATGCGCAAGGACCTGCTGGCCGACCTGCTGCTGTTCTATTCCGCGAAGCAGCAGAAGATGATCACCCTGGACGAGTACCTGGCCAGCGAGGCCGAGGTCGCCACGGTGGTGGGCGAGGAGTCCGAGGCGCCGAAGGCCATCTACTACGCCGCCGGCGAGCAGCTCGAGCGTCTGGGCAAGCTGCCCCTGGTGAAGGCCGTGCTCGACAAGGGCCACGACGTGCTGTTGTGCACCGCGGAAGAGGACGAGTTCGTGCTGGGCACGATGATCGACTACAAGGAGCACGAGTTCAAGAACGTCATGAGCGACGACCTGGGTCTCGAGTCCGAGAGCGACAAGGCCGCCGCCGAGGCCGCCGCGAAGCTCAACGAGGGCCTCATCGGCGCGATGAAGGACGCCCTGGGCGACAAGGTTGCGAAGGTGGAGGTGTCCACGCGCTTGGGCGATTCCGCTGCCGTCGTGACAGCGGAAGGCCCCATTTCCCTGGAGATGGAGCGCATCATGGCCCAGATGCCGGGTGCCGACATGGGCGGCCTCACGGCCACGCGCGTGCTCGAGGTGAACGCCGAGCATCCGGTGTTCGAGGTGCTGAAGAGCGCCCAGGAAGCCGGCGACGCCGACAAGGTGAAGCTCTACACCGAGATCCTGTACGACCAGGCCCTGCTCGTGAACGGCCTGGAACTCGACGACCCCGCTGACTACGCCCAGAAGATCTTCAGCCTGATGAAGTAGGCTGCGCCTCATAAGAGCGTGAACAAAGAGCCGCCGATGGCCCCGTGCCACCGGCGGCTGTTTTATATCTCTTGACATACCTGTCACCGGTGGGGCGGCGAGCCACCGTCCCCGGGCGTCCCCCGCGATAGGTTCAGAATGCGGAGGGTGACCGTATGCAGGAGAATCCTGGGGCGTTATCTTTGAGTGGGGATGATGGCCGGAAGGAGCATATCATGGCGGAAAAATTTCGTTGGGGCGTTATCGGCACGGGCATCATTGCCTGCAAGTTCGGCGAGGCCATCGCGGCTCTGGATGATGCAGAGATCATCGCGGTGACGAATCGGACGCGCGCGAAGGCGGATGCTTTTGCAGAGCGATTCGCTATCGAGACGGTCTATGACACGAACGCCGAATTGCTCGCCGACGAGCGCATCGATGCCGTCTACGTGGCCACGCTGAACATCCAGCATTATGACGTCGTGAAGGAAGCGCTCCTGTCGGGCAAGAACGTCCTGTGCGAGAAGCCGATCGTGATGCAAAGCGAGCAGGTGGAAGAGCTCGTGGCGATTGCCCGCGAACAGGACGTGCTGCTGTGCGAGAACCTGTGGACGCGGTTCCTGCCCATCTACGACCGCTTGCGCACGCTCATCGCCGACGGCGGCATCGGCGAGGTCCGCGTGGTACACGCGGACTACTTCTTCCGCATGGAATTCGACCCCAACGACCGCTTCTTCAACCCCGACCTCGGCGGCGGCGCGCTGTACGACATCGGCGTGTACGGGCTGGGCTTCATCGGCACCTTCCTGGGCTATGAGCCCGACCGCGTGTTCGCCGTGGGCCGCCTGGGCTCCACGGGCGTTGACGAGGTGCTGCACCTGTCGCTGGGGTATCCAAATGGCGCCATGGCCGACGCGACGTTCTCCATCTCCACGCCGGCGCCGTTCCGCGCCATGGTCATCGGCACGCGCGGGCGCATCGAGATTCCCGAATACGGCCGCGCCACCACCGCGACGGTCTACCAGTATCCGGATGTGGAGGCTGGCCGAAACAGCAAGGGCACCGGCACGGTGTCGAATGTGCCCGAAGGCACGACGAGCTACGTGATCGAGGAGCCGTTCAAGCAGAACGGGTTCGAGTACATCGCCTCGGCCGTCGCCGATGCCATCCGGGCCGGCAAGAAGGAAACCGACCTTCTCACATGCGACGAAATCGTCACTTGGGTGAAGCTGAAGGAGTCAATCCGCGCCGACCTGTCGAAGTAATCAAGCAATTGCCACACGAGGGCGACGCGCAGCCTATCACGGGGACTGTCCCCGTGATAGGTTCGCTATAATTTGGAGGAACCTGCAAATTTGGCGAAAGGTGCGCGCATGCTGCGAGGCGACAAGATCTGGATGGGGCAGGGCGAGGAATCCTGCTATCTGCTGCTGAACCAGGCGAACCGGCACGGGCTCATCACCGGTGCGTCCGGCACGGGAAAGACCGTCACGCTCAAGGTGATGGCGGAAGGCTTCAGCCACGCAGGCGTGCCCGTGTTCATGGCCGACGCCAAGGGCGATGTCGCGGGCATGTGCGAGGCCGGCACCGAAAACGAGAACGTCACGAAGCGCGTCACGAAATTCGGCATCGAGGACTGGGAGTTCAAGAACTGCCCGGTTCGCTTCTGGGACATGACCGGTGGCACGGGCATTCCCGTGCGCATCACGATTTCCGACATGGGCCCCATCATGCTCAGCCGTCTGCTCGGGCTCACCGACGTGCAGGAGGGCGTGCTCAACATCGTCTTCCGCATCGCCGATGACCGCGGCATGCTGCTTATCGACCTCAAAGACCTGCGCGCGATGCTCAACTACGTGGGCGAGCACGCGGCCGAATACGCCACCGAATACGGTGCGATCGCCAAGCAGAGCATCGGCGCCATCCAGCGTGCGCTCATCGCGGTGGAGGACCAGGGCGGCGAGGTGTTCTTCGGCGAGCCGAACCTCGACCTGAACGACTGGTTCCAGACCGCCGCCGATGGCAAGGGCGTGGTGAACGTGCTCAATGCCGCCAAGCTCATCACGATGCCGCAGATCTACGCGATGTTCCTGCTGTGGATGCTCTCGCACCTGTTCGACACGCTGCCCGAGGTGGGCGACCCCGACAAGCCGAAGTTCGTGTTCTTCTTCGACGAGGCGCACCTGCTGTTCAACGGCATGCCCAAAGAACTGCGCGACCGCATCGTGCAGGTGGTGAAGCTCATCCGAAGCAAGGGCGTGGGCGTGTACTTCATCACGCAATCGCCGTCCGACATCCCCGACGAGGTGCTCGCGCAGCTGTCCAACAAGGTGCAGCACGCCCTGCGCGCCTACACCCCGGCCGAGCAGAAGGCCGTGAAGGCCGCGGCGTCGAGCTTCCGCGAGAACCCCGCGTTCAAGGCGGTCGACGTGATCACCGAGCTCGGCACCGGCGAGGCGCTCGTGTCGTTCCTGGACGCGGAAGGCACGCCGAGCATCGTGCAGCGCGCGAAGATCCTGCCGCCGCAATGCTCCATGAACGCGCCCGACCCCGCGAACGTGCAGAAGTGCATGGATGACGCATTCGGCCTGATGAACAAGTACGGCGAGGCGATCGATCGTGAGAGCGCCTTCGAGATGATCCGCGAAGAGGCCGAGATTTCTGCCCAGCAGGCGGCACTCGAGCTCGAGCGCGCGAAGCTCGAGCGCGAACGTGCGGAATTCGAGAAGCAGAAGGCCATCGAGGCCGCGAAGGCCGAGAAGGAGGCCGAACGCCAACGCATCGCGGCGGAAAAGGAAGCCGAACGCGCCCGCATCGCCGCCGAGAAGGAAGCCGAGCGCCAGCGCATCGCAGCCGAGAAGGCCGCTGCAGCGGAAGAGGCGCGCCGCATCCGCGAGCAGCAGAAGCGTCAGGACGCGATGATGCGCACCGCCACCAACGCCGTGAACCAGATCGGCCGCGAAGTGGGCAAGCAAATCTTGCGCGGCATCTTCGGCGGCCGCCGGTAAACGTTTGAACGGGGCGCCCGACCGGGGCGTCCCATGCTCGCTTGCATACGCCAACGATTCGCAGCGGTCATTTTTCCGCTGTATCTGCGCCCTGTGGTCATATGGTCCCTGTCGCATTCATGCATAACGTGCTACGCTAACTTTTTGTGATTGGGCTCTGTGTTAAACCGCCGTTGACGTGGGATGCGCCACCCCGTGTCATCCTGAGCGGAGGCGCGAAGCGCCGGAGCCGAAGGATCCCCCTCGGCGCTTGCCGCAGGCGGGGTTGCAGCCACCCCGCACCGCAGGAGGTCCCTCGGCTCCGCGGGCTGCGCCCGCCCCTCGGGATGACACTGGTGGCGAGCGCCAGTACCGAGCGCGCATGTCAACGATGGTTTACCATAGAGTGATTGGGTTACAGACGGTTTTCCGTTGCAGAATGACATGAAGGGGTAGGGAAATGGAGGAAAATACCGGCGCCTGGCAGCCAGTGGAACCGAAACTATCGGGCTTGCTGCCGGTAGGCGTGTTCTTGGTTTTGTTCATCGGTTCGGGCGTGATACTGCAAGACTTCTACAGCATCCCGGCGATCGTCGCGTTCGTGTGCGCGCTCGCCGTGGCGTTCGTGCAGAACCCGAAGCGCTCGTTCGACGAAAAGCTCGAAAGCGTGGCCCGGAGCATGGGCGACTCGAACGTGATGATCATGTGCCTCGTGTTCGTGCTTGCGGGCGCCTTCACGGGTTCCATCCAGTCTGCCGGCGGCGTGGACAGCACGGTGAATTTCGCGCTCTCCATCTTGCCCACCGGCATCGTGCTGCCGGGACTGTTCCTCATCGCCTGCTTCATCTCGCTGTCTATGGGCACGTCGGTGGGAACTATCGCCGCGCTTGCGCCCATCGCCATCGGCGTGGCCGACAAGACCGGCCTTGCGGGTGCGCTCTGCCTGGGCGCGATCGTGGGCGGCGCCATGTTCGGCGACAACCTTTCCATCATCTCGGACACCACCATCGCGGCGACGCGCACGCAGGGCTGCGAGATGGCCGACAAGTTCAAGGAGAACTTCAAGATCGCGCTCCCGGCGGCCATCGTGACGTTTATCGTGCTGCTGGTCATGGGCTTGGGCAGCGACTATAACCTGGAGGGGCCGCTCGATTACAACCTGTGGCAGGTGCTTCCGTACGTCGCCGTCCTGGTGGCCGCGCTCGCCGGCGTGAACGTGTTCCTCGTGCTCATCGGCGGCACGGTCCTCTCCATCATTGTGGGCGTGGCGCTGGGCACCATCGCCCCCGACATGATCTTCATCGCCATCGGCACCGGCCTCGAAGGCAACGGCGGCATCGTGAACATGTACGACATTACGGTCATTTCGATAGTCTGCGCCGGCATCATCGGGCTCGTGCGCGACAACGGCGGCATCGAGTGGATCCTGCGCGGAATCAATGGCCTGGTGAAGGGCAAGCGCGGGGCGCAGTTCGGCATCGCCGGCCTCGCGTCGCTCGTTGACGTTTCCACGGCGAACAACACGGTGGCCATCGTCGTTGCCGGCCCCATCGTGAAGCAGATCTCGGAAGAGCACGGCATCTCGCCGCGCCGCGCCGCATCGCTGGTGGACATCTTCACGTCGGTATGGCAGGGCATCATCCCGTACGGCGCGCAAATCCTGTATGCGAGCGCGGGCGCCGCTGCCGTGGGCATGGCGGTGTCGCCGTTCGAGATCATTCCGTTCCTGTTCTACCCGTACCTGCTTGCCGCCTGCGCGTTGGTCTATATTGCCGTGTGGGGTGGTAAGGAATAGCGGACTGCTAATTCATATTCAATAAAAGATATGCCAGTAATTTAAAATATGACGTATGGTTATTAACATGAATATGAACAATCTGCGGGACAGCACCGCAACGCGGGTCGTATAATGAAATGGGATTGCAAATAACAGGGATGCTGACTAGGGGTAGTAAAATGGCAGTAAAAGGATCGGCGGGAAAACATCTCGACCTAGACTTTGTGTTGCTCTGTTTGATGCAGATGCATGAGGATGTGAGCGGATATCAGCTCCATTCGTTCATCGAAGAATCGACGGGATATTTGTACCGTGCCCACTTGAGCCAAATCTATCCCGCGCTGCGCCGCCTGCGCGATGAGGGATTGGTCACCGTTACCGAAGTCGAGCGTGAGGGCAAGCCCAACCTCAAGCTGTACCGCATCACCGCGAAGGGCGCTGCGGCCGCGAAGGCATGGCTCGTGAAGCCGTTCGTGCTTGAGAACACGCGCACCAGCGCCGACCGCATGTTCCTGAAGCTCGTGTTCATGGGCCATCTGGAGCCCGCGTCCACGATCGCCTATATCGATGCCGGCATCGCCAACCTCACGGATCAGCGCAACGCCCATGCCGCGAACAACATGAAGAAGGAAATCGAGTTCCTGAACGTGGAAGACGCTGCGACGCTCGACCGCTACAAGGTCATCTGGCAGCATGAGCTCGATTTCGTGCTGTCTGAATACGACCTGCGCATCGCCCGGCTGCAACAGCTGCGCGATGAGCTCATGAAACTGGCGTAGCGGAACGCAAACCATGTGAGCAACGGGCGGGAGCATATGCTCCCGCCCGTTTTGCGTATGGCGGGAACCTTCTGCCCCCTGTGGGCGGCTATGCTTGCGCTTTCATGGTGTCGCGGCTGATCTCTTCCGCCTGGCGGGCGATCTCGTCGGCTTCGGTGCGGATATGCGCGGCCCGCTCGGCGACGCGCGAGGCGTAGGCGCGCAGGTCGGACACGGTATGCGAGATGGCGTCGTCGGCGCGGCGCTGGGCGTCATCGCCCAGCTGCTCGGCGTATGCGTTGAGCTCCGCGAACGAACGGCACGCGTAGTCCAAGGTGCGGTTTGCCAGCTCGTCGAGGCGGTTGGCGGCCGCATCCATCTGCGCGGCGGCTTCGTTTGCCTGCTCGAGGGCGGTCTTATGCGCGATGGCCGCGAGCTCGTCTGCGCGTTCCGCCATCTGGCGAATCTGGTCGAGCTTGCCGCGGATCTCCGACACGAGGCCGTTGACGCGAGTGCGCGCAAGCTTGGCCTGCAGCGCCTCGCTCGACTCCGCGTTCGCGTAAGCCTCGTCGGCCATGCTCGCCGCCAGATGCGCGACCTCCGCGACGGCAGCTGCGAGGTTGCCCACCATGTCGTCGCCCTGCCAAGTGCGTCCGGGCACGACGCTCGGCGTCCAGGGATGGTTGTTCGGGTCGGTGGGGGCGGGCGGCGTGATGTCGTTCGCGCCCGATTCCGCGACGCCTTCGGCCTTGGGGGCCTTCGCGCCCTGCACGTTCATCACGAGCATCTGCAGGCGGTTTTCCAGGTTCGCGAAACTCACGTCGGGGTCGTAGTCGAGCGGCAGGATCTGCGCGTTGGGATAGAGCTCCTTCAGGCGCTTCGCGATGCCGCGGCCCACGATGTGGTTGGGCAGGCACCCGAAGGGCTGCAGGATGAGGAACGCCTCGCAGCCATGAGCCGCGTGGTGCAGGATCTCGCCGGGGATGAGCACGCCTTCGCCGGCGTCGAACGTGTGGTGGATGATGGGGTCGCTCGCCTGCACGAGTTCGGGCATGCGGCACGCGGGCTCGTAGAGCGGGTGGGCGCTCGCGATGCGGTCGCACACGTCGTGTCCGCGTTCGAACAGGCGGTTCGCCACGTCTAGGAACGCCTTCTCGCCGAACGGCTTGCCCACGCCGTATTCCTTGATCTGCGCATCCTTGTAGAAGTATGTCTTGCGGATGACGTCGGTCATGCGGGCTTCGATGATCTCGAAGCCGTTGTCTTCCAGGTACTGCTCTACGTCGTGGTTCGCGCCGGGGTGGAAGTTCAGCAGGTATTCGCCCACGATGAGCACGCGCGGGCGGGGGTTGCTGCGGTCGTACTTCACCTCGTTCATGATGGCGATCGACTTCTTGAAGGCGCGTTCGGCACCGCGCGCGCCATGGGCCTCGAGGCCTTCCATGAGCACGTCCACGGCATGCTCGAAGGCCTCGTTGCTGCTGCCGGGCACGAGCTCGTAGGGGCGCATCTTGCGCAGCAGCTCTTCGAGCGCGTCGATCATCGGCAGCGTGAGCGCGATGCGGATGGCCGACATCATGTTCATCTTCCAGCCCGGTTGCGCGTTGTGGTAGTCGACGTCGTCGTTCGTGACGATGGGCACGTCTTCGTAGCCCGCCTCGTCGAGCGCCTTGCGTAGCAGCGCGGCGTAATGGGTGAGGCGGCAGTCGCCGATGTACTTGCCCGTGGCCACTGCGACCTCGGAATTCGCGTACTTGCCGGTTTCCAGTTCTGCCAGCGCCTCGCCGATGACGATTTGCGCGGGGAAGCAGATGTCGTTGTGCACGTACTTCTTGCCCAGGCGGATGGCCTCTTCGCGGCCAATCTCCAACGGCACGGCGCGCAGGCCCTGTTTGGAGAACACGGCGGCCATTAGGCGGCTGAAGGCATGGCTCGTGTTGGGCACGAGCACGACGCGGTCGCGCTTGGCGGCCTTGTCGAACTTCTGCGGGTAGGGGTCGGCGAGCTGGCGGACTGCCGGCGATGTGGCGGGTGCTTTTCCGGCCTCGTCCGCCTGCGTGGCGCGCCGCATGTTCACGGTCTCCACGAAGGAGCGCACGCGGATGCGCAGCGGGCCCGCGATGTCGCTTTCGTCGACCTTCAGCACGAGCGGCGTCTTGTCGGAAAGCTCGTGCATGATGCGCACGATCTCGTCGGTGAGGTAGGCGTCATGGCCGCAGCCGAAGCTCACGACCTGGGCGAATTCCAGGTACGGGCGCTGGGCGGCGAGAATCGCGTTGCTCAGCATGCGCGCGTGGAAGTTGTTCACGATATCCAGGCGGCTGTGCGACAGGTCCACCTCGGTGGCGCCGGGCACCGCATCGGGCGGCAGCACGGGGATGCCCTGCGAGGCGAAGAGGTCGGGCAGGTCGTGGTTCACGAGCGGGTCGTTATGATAGGGGCGGCCTGCGAGCACCACGGCATAGCGGCCGTCTGCCTGCACTTGCTCGAGCACACGTGCGCCTTCGGCCAGAAGCTCGCCGCGGAACGCATCCTGCGCTGCGTCTGCCTGCACAAGCGCCGCCTTCACGAGCGCGTGATCGACGCCGAAGGTCTCCTGCATCCAGGCGGAGAGCTGCTTCTCGCGGTCGGCCGGCGTGTACCAATGCCACAGCGGGTCGTCGAACTTCACGCCAAAGCGATGCTCGGGGTTGTCGGAATTGCGGATGACCATGGGGTAGCCCTTCACCACCGCGCACATCGATTCGCTCGTCTTTTCCGTGTTCTCGCTGGAAACGGTCGTGATGACGGGCATGAAGATGCGGTCGACCCCGCGCTTCACGAGGTCGCGCACGTGGCCGTGCACGAGCTTCGCGGGGAAGCAGATGGTGTCGGACGCCACGGCGGGCAGGCCGTTCTCGAACAGCGGGCGGTCGCTCTTTCGCGACAGGCGCACGGTGAATCCCAGTGCGCGCCAGAACGTGGTCCAGAACGGCGCGTTGTCCCAGTAGGCGAGCACGCGCGGAAGGCCGATGGTGATGCCGCGCTCTTCTGCGAGCGGTTCCACCGGGTAGCTCTTGAACAGCAGTTTCTCGCGCAGCTTGTAGAGGTTGGGGACCGCGTCGGTCTTCGCGCGTGCGGCCTTGGCGGCATCGCGCACGCTTGCATCCTTGGGGTCGCCCACGACTTCGCCGCGCTCGCAGCGGTTGCCGGTGACGAACGTGGATCCGTCTTGGAAGGTGATGATGCTGCGGTTGCAGGCATTCGCGCAGAACGGGCAGACGGAGTTCGCCTGCTGCGTGTACGTGAGCTTGCGGACGGCATCGAGCCCGATGAACGTCGAGGTGAACGCGCCGTCTTCGGCGATGCGCTCACGCGCATGACGCTGGGCCAGCAGCGCGGCGCCGATGGCGCCCATGAGCCCGGGGTAGGGCGCGCGCGTGACCTCGCGGCCGATGTATTGCTCGAACGCCGCGAGCACGGCGTCGTTGTTGAAGGTGCCGCCCTGCACGACGATGCGCTCGCCCAGGCTCGCGAGGTTGGACACGCGGATGACCTTGGTGAACACGTTTTCGATGATGGAGCGGCAGAGGCCGGCCATGATGTCGTCGGGCGACTTGCCGTTCTTCTGTTCGGTGACGACACTCGAGTTCATGAACACCGTGCAGCGGCTGCCCAGCACGGCCGGGTTGATGGAGCGGAAGGCCGCCGAGGCGATCTCGCGCGTGGGGATGTTGAGCGAGCGGGCGAAGCTTTCCAGGAAGCTGCCGCAACCGGATGAACAGGCCTCGTTCACGAGGATGTCGGTGACGATGCCGTTGTCGATCCAGATGGCCTTCATGTCCTGGCCGCCGATGTCCAGGATGAAGCTCGCGTCGGGCACGCTGCGCGCGGCGGCGAAGGAGTGCGCGACGGTTTCCACCATGTGGATGTCGGCGTGCAGGGCCTTGTGGAAGAGCATCTCACCGTATCCGGTGGTGCCGCATGCGACGATGTCCAGGTTCACGCCGGCGTCGCGGTAGCGGTTGGCCAGCGCAGTGAGCGCGTCGCGCAGGATGTCGAGCGGCTCGCCCTCGTTGCTGGCGTAGAAGCTGTCGATGAGCTCGCCGTCCTCGTTGAGCAGCGCGAACTTCGTGGTGGTGGAGCCCGAGTCGACGCCCAGGTAGGCACGCACGGTCTCGCCGCGCTCGAACGCCGCGGTGCCAACGGGGTCGGGTGCCACGCGGTGGCGTTCCTGGAATGCCGCGCGTTCCTCGTCGTTCGCGAAGAACGGGGTGCCCATCTGTGCGGCTTCGGCGAGCGCCGCCGGCGCCTGCTTCAGCTGCGTGCGCAGGGCATCCAGATCGACGGCGGTGTCTTCTTCCGCGAACATGCCCGCAAGCGAGAGCGCCGCGCCCTGTGCGACGATGACCTCGGGGTTCTCGGGGATGATGACGCCATCGCCGTCGAGCTCCAGGCGCTCGGCGAACACGTCGACGAGCTTGGGGTTGAAGGTAAGCGGCCCGCCTTCGAAGATGACGGGCGCGTTGATGTCGAGGCCCTGGGCGAGGCCGCCCATGGTCTGCTTCGCCACGGCGTGGAACGTGGAGAGCGCGATGTCCTCTTTGGTGGCACCCTGGTTGAGCAGGGGCTGGATGTCGGTTTTCGCGTAGACGCCGCAGCGGCCCGAGATGCTGTAGACCGTGGTGCCGCGTTCGGCCAGGTCGTTCAGCTGTTCCACCGGGGTTTTCAGCAGCGTGGCGATTTCATCGAGGAAAGCGCCCGTGCCGCCCGCGCAGCTGCCGTTCATGCGCATGTCGTTCACCTGCAGCGCGCCGGTCTCGCGGTTGTGGTCGAAGAAGATCATCTTCGCGTCCTGGCCGCCCAGTTCGATGGCGCAGCGGCTCGTGGGGTAGAGTTCCTGCACGGCGATGGAGTTCGCGACGACTTCCTGCAGGTAGCGGATGCCCAGGAAACCCGCGAGGCCCTTGCCGCCCGAGCCGCTCATCACCACATGGAAGCGGGCGTCCGGGAAGCGGGTTGCGATGTCCGCGAAGACGTCATCGAGGCTTTCCACCTGATGCGCGTGATGGCGGCGATAGGTGGAGTGCAGGATTTGGCGCGTGGCGGGTTCGAGCACGACGACTTTGGTCGTCGTGGACCCGATGTCGATGCCTGCATAGAGGTCGCGGATTGATGTTGTGTTCGCGCTCGCCAAACCTACCGTGCCTTGGTCCGTTGATTCTTGTTCAGTCCCCGATTATGCCCTATCGCGCGCACAGATTTAAGCCCGAATCGGCTAATGAGAATGCGATTTCACAACCTCTGGAAAATGAGGCGCCGCAATGCGATGAATTCCTGGAAAATGCCTATTTTTGGGACAGCACCTCCGGGGTGGTGTCCCATTTGGTTTCCAGGCGGTTACACCATGGAAGAGAGAACGGCGAGGATGATGCCGATCACCAGGACGACGATGGGCACGATGAACACGAACGGCGCCGTGTGGTGCTCTTCCGGTTGCAGCGCGACGCCCTTGGCTTCGGCGTCTTGCTTCGCCTGGATCTCCGCGCGGATCTCGCGCATGTACTGGTCGACCTCGTCGGCGATGATGGTGTTGCGGTTGCGCCGCGCCTTGTCGACCTTCATGTCCACGCGGTCGATCTGCTTGTTCAGGCCCGTGTCATAGATGGGGATCTTCTCGCCGCTGTCGAAGTAGAACTGCTGCGGCGCGTTGATGCTCATGCCGCTGCTGCGGATGGAGGTGTCGGGCATGGCTGCCTGCTCGGCCTTCAGCTTGGCCTCGAATTCAGCGACCTTTCTCTCGGTCTCTTGAGACAGGAAGTCGTCGTTGTGCTCGTTGCTCATGGTGGCCCCCATCGGTTGATCATCAAGCAGTTTCAGTGTACCAGTAACCGGGAAGGATTCCCGCGGCTCTTTCCGGGATGTTACCTTGCGGTTCCGGGCGCTACAGGGCGCGGTGGTGGAGTATCCGCGACCCGAGGGCGCTTGCGTTTCGTTCGGGGAGGAACGTGTAGTAGGGGATGTTGCGTGTGCGCCGCCAACGAACGACCGGCGGGCACTTCGCCCAGGTGACCGATGGCAAACCCACGGCCAGCAGGTACAGCGGCCCCAGGGCGAGCGACTGCACGCTGTGCCCGAATTCGTGGACGAGCAGCCGCTCGTCAGTGGCATCGGGGACGAACAGGAACATGCCCAGGGAAAGCCCGCTGCGGTTGGGCCATTCTGTCACCACGGCACCATGGAATTCGGAGTGCGGGCATCGTGCATGAGCGAGGTACACGCCCAGCCCCGCAAGGGTTTGCGGCAGCCCCCATGTGCACTGGATTGCCCTGTACAGCTTCTCGTTCATGCGTTTAGGAAACCAAACCGTGGTGGCTCTGTCAAACGGATGGGGTCCAGGCGGAATCCCGCGTGCAATCCAACATGGGGACGGCTTCGAGGACGGTTCGCATGGCAGATTCGGCCACCGCATTCAGACCTCGAGGCGAAACGCCCCGTCTGAGACCCAAAACCAAGGTTTTTGAGCAGTCGGGAGATTAACGCCTTTCGGGTGCGGCAGTCTAGCCCACGCATCTCCCCAGGTCACATTTGACGCTATCTTTTTGCAGGATAATACTCGGGCGAGGCGGCAGAAATCGATTGCTCAAAAACCTTGGTTTTGGGTCATCTGGACCCCATTTTGGGCCGAGATCTGAAAGAGAATCGCTGCAAGAGCCCGTTCCGGGCAACGAAAAGGCGGGTCCGGCTATGCCGGACCCGCCTTTGGGTTCGCCTTCGGGTGCGCTACGCGCGCAGATCCTAGAAGTACTGGCCCTCGCGCTTCTTCACGACCAGGACGTCGCAATTCATGGCGCGGATGAGGTACGTGGAGACGCTGCCCACGAACATGTACTTCACGCTGGAGAAGCCGCGCTCGCCGCAGATGACCAGGTTGGGCTTGAAGGGCTTGATGAACTTCTCGACCATGGTGTCGGTGATGGGGCCGGAAGCGACCTCGAAGATGGTCTCGGGGATGTTCTCGTCGTTGCGGGCGAGGTCCAGGATCTCCTTCATGTTTTCTTCCATGCGGCCCTTGATGGAATCGACGAGCTCCTTGGAGTTGATGACGGTGGCGTCGGTGCCGGCCGTATCGACCACGTGGCCGATGAAGAGGGATGCGTGGTTGGTGGAAGCGATGCGGATGGCCTTATGCAGAACCTCGTCCTGCATGGCGGAACCGTCAATGGCAACGAAGACTCGGGTGTAGTACTCAGACATGGTTGCTCCTTATCTCTTGCCGCGCCAGGGCGCGTGCTAGTTTCCTATTCTGATTAACCTACGCTGTAGTATAGGTAAAAATCTGCCGTTTGCCGGTAATAATTCGCCGTCCACCGCCGAAACCCCACCATTTTTGGGCGAGCGGCAGCGCAGCGGGCGGGTTTAGCCATCGCGTCCATTCGCGTGGGGCGCATGGTGGTGACGCTTGGGCTGCGACAGGGGAGGACAGCTGGGCAGTGACGGGTTGGCAATCGAGCCGTTACAATGGTGGCATGTCCATCTTCACGAACATACGCGAGCTTGCGCTGTCGACATTTGGCGGCGGCGGGCGCATGAGACGCCACAAATACCGCACGATGGCTGGCAATGCGAACATCTACGAAATCGTCTACGACGACGGTGAGCTCGTGCGTGTGATGAATGTGCGGGGAACCTATCAATCGGCCACGTACCTAGAGAAAGACTGCTACGAGCTGGTCTTTGGATACCACCGGGCGTACAACGCGATGTTCAAGGCGCGTCCGGTGATGGCGGGTGCAGGCGAGGATGACGCGAGCGCGTGGAAGGCCGTGCGGCCCGAGGACAGCGTCGAGCTGCCCGCCGTGCATTTCCGGAAGCCGAGCGATGCCGCTTCGCCTGAGGGCTCCGGCGGGGAAGCCCCCGCGATTCGCAAAGTGGCCATGCTGGGCGGCGGCGGGTTCTCGTATCCGAAATACCTCATCGCGCATCATCCCGAGGTTTCGGTCGACGTGGTGGAGGTCGACCCGATGGTGGTGTCGATTGCGCAGCGGTGGTTCTACCTCGATCGCCTGATGGCCGAATTCGAGACCGAGGAAACCGGGCGGCTTGGCATCTACGTGCAGGATGCGCGCGAGTTTTTGGAAGAGCCGGGCGCTCGCTACGACGCCATCGTGAATGACTGCTTTTCCGCGCGCGTGCCGGTGATGAGCCTTGCCACCCGCGAGGCCGTGCACGTGATTCACAGCCGTTTGAGCGAAGGCGGCCTGTTCCTGACGAATGTGATATCCGCGCTGCGCGGGCCGCACGCGCAGCTGCTGCACCGGGTGATGTTCACGCTGCAGCAGGAGTTCGCCCACGTATACGTGATCCCGGGTTCCGAGGGCCTGCCGCGCATGGTGGACAACTACGTGGTGATCGCGACCGATGGCACGTACGCGTTCGACCACGAGATAAACGTGCAGCCCGATCCCGAGACCAAGATCCTGGTGGACGCCTACATCGACGACTACGAGGACGAGTTCTTCTTGGTCGACACGTAGGCGCCCAGGGTTTGACGTTTAGCTTGCGATTCCGTATCGCCTTGCCTTTCCCCACGTGCTCGGCGGCCGTTTTCCACGGGCTTCCGCATCGCGATCCGGTTGATTCGTCATCGTGTCCGGTAAATGGGACAGTACATATCCTCTCGCGCCCTATTATGCTGGCAGGACATGAGCGCCTGCGTGGTGCTATCCGGCGGTTCCGGCCATGTCCCCGAATATGCAGCATTACCAGGAAAGCGGGGACGCCATGAGGGTTCTACGATTGTTCGCCACCTATCTCATCATCATTCTGTCTGTCGTGGGGATGGGGTCGTGTCCGACCATCGTGTAGGAGTGCTATCATGCTTGCGGGAAACGGCCCGAGAGCAGGGGAGGCACCTATGGCAGACGAAGCAAAGAGCATCAGCCCGAAGCTGAGCGCGACGAAGGACGCGCCCAACGCGAACTCGAAGATCAACCGCATCATCGCGGTGGTGTCGGGCAAGGGCGGCGTGGGCAAGTCCACGGTGTCGAGCATGCTCGCGTGTGCGCTTCGCCGCCAGGGCAAGCGTGTCGGCATCATGGATGCCGACGTTACCGGCCCTTCCATCCCGAAGGCATTCGGCGTGCATGACCGCCTGATGGGCGACATGGACGGCAATATTGTGCTGCCTACAAGCGCATTGGGCATTCCAATGATCTCCACGAACCTCATGCTCGACAACCCGAGCCAGGCTGTCGCGTGGCGCGGCCCCGTGGTGTCCGGCGTGCTGAAGCAGTTCTTTAGTGAGACGAACTGGGGCGAGCTCGACTACCTGGTGGTGGACATGCCTCCGGGAACGAGCGATGTGGCGCTCACCATCTTCCAGTCGCTGCCCGTCGACGGCATCATCGTGGTGACCTCGCCGCAGGACCTCGTCGAGATGATCGTGGACAAGGCCATCGACCTCGCCACCAACATGCATGTTCCGGTGCTGGGCATCGTCGAGAACATGGCGTCTTTCGAATGCCCCGATTGCGGGAAGGTGCACTACCTCTTCGGCGAGCCGAAGGGCGCGCAGCTTGCTGCCGAGCGCGGCATTCCCGCATATGCGACGCTTCCCATCAACCCGCAGTTCGCAGCGCTTGCCGATGCCGGCCGCGTCGAGGAATGTGTGGCCGATGAAGCGCTCGCGCCCATCGTCGAGCAGATCGCCGCGATTCGCTATGACTTCGAATAGGGAAGAGACGGGCGAACCGCGTCCGCGGTACACCCTGCGCCCGGTGGTGAAGCCGCTGCCGAGCCAGCTTGCGAATGGGAAGCCAGTTGCAGCTGGCCCGGGCCCTCGTGCCGAAAACGAGGATGACGACGGCTACGACCCGTATTCCGATTTCCACGACGGTAACGCCCGCGCCCCCGAATTCGAAGCCGATCCCTGGCGATAGGCGCGTAAGGCGCAGTCCCGCCCCATCGTCTCCCCGAGCGTCCCACTTTGTCATCCCGAGCGGAGGCGGCGCAGCCGCCGAAGTCGAGGGACCTCCGCAACTCGGATGAGATCCCTCGACTCGCTTCGCTCGCTCGGGATGACAAAGTAGGGGCTTCGCTCGCTCGGGATGGCGGGGGACTCGCTCGCTCGGGATGACAAAGTGGGAGTTTCGCTCGCTCGGGACAACGGGGCTCGTTCTCACGCATGGCGGAAACCCCGGGGGTTGGACTCTGTCACCTGCATGTTTGATGCGTTTGTGAAGCGATGGCGCACTCGGTTTAACCAGACGGGCATATATGTCGGAAGTGATACCCTCCAATCACGCTTATATGACGAGATAACGCCGTACATTGATAGAAAAGCCTGAATCACGCTATTTATTTTGTGCTAGTATTCCTAAAAGTGCTCAACGGGAAACCGGGGGGATTCAACTGTTGATAACAAAGGAGTTCTTTATGATGAAGAAATTCGCAATGAGCATCATCGCTTTGGCGCTTGCTCTCGCTATGCCCATGGGCGCTGCATTTGCCGCTTCCAGCACCGGCGGCGACGCTCCGGAGCTCACCCGTTCCGCTGACACCACCGCTGCTGCCCAGGCCACCGATCAGGCCGATCCTGCCCAGGCCCCCGCGACCTCTCCTGCTACTGGCGCGATGCTCATCGCTGTCGCTGGCGGTACGGTTGCCATGGCCACTGGTGCCGGCGCTGCCGCTGCTCGTCTTCGCAAGTAAAGACATTTGCGGCTAATCGCACGAGCGTGATGGGAGCGTGCGTCGAAAGACGCAGCTCCCATTTTCACGTTGTATGCGACGCCAGTGCAAGCGGGAAGCGCAATGGAGCAAAATCAGGGGAAACAAGGGAATAAACAAGGCCTTTCGCGCACCGCGCTTAAGGTCATCTTTGCTGTTTGCCTCGTTGGCGCATTGGCAGGCGGTGCATACCTGGTGTCCACGGGGCTCGAGATCTTCCAGGAGCAGCAGCGCGTGGAGCAGACGGCGGTGCCCGAAGCTCCCTCGGAGGCGGCCGATTCCAGCTCGTCTGCGCAGGCGCAACCCGAGCCCGAGCCCGAGCCCGAACCCGAGCTGCCCGACAATCCCATCGATTTCGCCTCGCTGCAGAAGGGCAACGGCGACATCTTCGCGTGGCTCACCGTGCCCGATACCAACGTGAACTACCCGGTGCTCCAGCATCCCAGCGACAACACGTTCTACCTCAACCACAACGAGGAAGGCGAGGAGTCGCAATCGGGCTCGGTGTTCTGCGAGCTCTACAACGACAACGACATGAAAGACCCGGTGACCATCTTCTATGGCCATAACGGGTACGGCGACACGTATTTCACCACGCTGCACAACCTGCGCGAAGAGGCGTTCTTCAACGAGCATCCCGAGTTCTACATCTACACGCCGGGCCACATCCTCACCTACACCATCGCGAGCGTGTTCGTGACGGACGATAGGCACCTGTTCTCGGTCTACAACTTCTCGAAAGACGAGGACCTGCTCGCGTTCGAGAGCGTCATCAAGGATCCGCAATCCATTGCACAGAACGTGCGCGAGGACGTGAAGCTCGACGAGGACAGCAAGCTCGTGGTGCTTTCCACGTGCAATCCGTGGGAGCTCGGCCATGTGGGCCGCTACCTGGTGTGCGGCGTGCTCACGAGCGATGTGGAAACGAAATAGCGGGGGAGGTGACCATGTCTGACCTGGAAAACACCACCGCACCTGCGGGCGCCGATGCAACCACCAGGACCACGCGCGTGACCAAGGACAACGTCACCATCATCCGCGATGCGGAAAACCCCGACATGGTGACCATCCGCACGCGCAAGCGCAAGAAACGCTCGAAGAAAAAGGGCCTGAAAAAGCTTACGAAGGGACAGCGCATCGCCATCATCGTGGCGGCGGTCGTCCTGGGCCTCGCAGCCGTGGCGGGCATCGCCGCAGCGGTTCTGGTGAATTCCGGCAATGCGAACCTGCACCTGGCGTCGGCTCCGCTGGAGGACGCCCCGAAAGACGTGAAGTCGGCCGATACCGGCGACACCCTGGAATACAAGGGCCATCACTACGTGTACAACGACAACATCGTGAGCGTGCTGTTCGTGGGCCACGATGACGAAAGCAACTACGTGACGGTTCCCGAGGGCACGAGCTGCGCCGATGCGATCGTGCTCGTGGCTTTGGACACCCAGACGAAGAAGGCGAAGGCCGTCATGATCCCGCGCGATTCCTACGTGTACGTGGACGTGTACCAGGGCAACACCTTCACCGAGACGCAGCGCATGAACCTGCTGCTCTCCTATGCGGTGGATGTCGAGACCGAGAACCAGCGCGCCGAGAACACGGTGAAGGCCGTCTCGCGCATCTTCTACGGGGTGCCGCTGAAGTACTACCTGGCCTTGGACGAGGCTGCCGTGGCCGATGCCTCCACCGCGGTGGGCGGCGTCGAGCTCGAAGCGCTCGATTACATCCCGGGCGCCGCGTATGGCCCGGGCGACACGGTGCTGCTCATGGGCGAAGACGCCTACCGCTACGTGCAGTACCGCGACATCAATGTGTACGAATCGGCACTTGGCCGCCAAGAGCGCCAGGTGCAGTTCGTGAAGGCGTTCCTCGCGAAGGCCTCGGCGAATGGCGCCAAGGGCCTGGTCGACCTCTACAACGGGGTGTCCGACGAGGTGACGACCAACCTGGGCGCGAGTGAGGTCTCGTATCTCGCGAGCGTGTTCGCATCCGGCGGCAACGCCGACCTGAAGGTGACGCAGCTGAAGGGCGAGACGAAGGAGTTCGCCGACGACAACGGGGTGGTGCACGAGCATTACTACCTGGATTCGGACAGCATCACCAAGACTCTTGTAGACACCTTCTACACGAAGGTCGACTAGATAAGCGCCCATGCGGGCGCAGAGGGACGAAAGGATAGCCGATATGACCTTGCTCGAACTTCTGCAGCTGCTGCGGCAGCGGCTGGGCCTGGTGATAGGTTTGCCGGTGCTGTGCGCGGTGCTGGCGGCGGCGGTGTGCTGGGGCTTCATGGCCGACGAATACACGGCCGAAGTGAGCATCTACGCGCTGACCAAGGGCGATTCGGGCAACAACGGCTCCGATGGCGTGACCTACAGCGACCTGAACGCCTCGCAGATGCTGGCCAACGACTTCGCGGAGCTCGCGAAGAACGACCAGGTGCAGGCGAGCACGGCCGAGGCGCTGGGCATGCCCGACCTGCGGAATTTCGACGTGGACATCAAGTCGTCCACCACGACGCGCGTGATCAAGGTGGAGGTGACGGGCAACGACCCGAAGGCCTGCGCCCTCGTGGCGAACAAGCTCGCGCAGGAGATCGGCGACACGGCAGTGCGCGTGATGAACGTCGAGGCCGTGAACATCATCAGCGATGCGAAGGCCCCCGAGGACCCGAGCGGCCCGTCGCGTGTGCTGTACACCCTGGTGGCGCTGCTGGCCGGCCTGTTCGCAGCGATCGCGATCGTCGTGCTCATGGACATGCTGAACACGGCCATCCGCAACGATGACGAGGCGGTTGAGCTTTTGGGCATGCCGGTGATCGGCCGATTCCCGATGGAGAAGGGGGGTCGTCACTAATGTTCGGAAAGAGCAAGAAGATCAAGAACCTGCGTCCGATGACGGAGGTGTGCGAATCCGAAGTGATGCGCAACGCGGCTGGCGTGCTGCTGGCGAACATCGAGTATTCGAGCGTCGACAAGAAGATTCAGAATGTCGTGGTGACGAGCGCCGCCCCGAACGAGGGCAAGTCGACGGTGGCGATGAGCCTGGCCATGGCCATTGGCGCGAAGGGCAAGAAATGCCTGCTCATCGAGGGCGACCTGCGCCGTCGTTCGCTGTGCGCCGCCCTCCACGCGCACCCCAAGCACGGCATGCATGCGGTGCTGCGCGGCGATGCCACGCTCGAGGAAACCGTGGTGGAGACCAACTACAAGAACCTGTGGTTCCTGGATGCCGAGCCGGGCATCCCCAACCCCGAGGAGATCTTGAGCTCGCAGAAGTTCGCCGACCTGCTCGAGACCCTGCGCGGGGAATACGACTTCGCCGTCATCGACATGTCGCCGGTGGGGGCGTTCCCCGATGCCTTGCTGGCGGGGCGTGTGGCCGATGGCACGATTGTGGTCATCCGCGAAGGCGTCACCGACAAACGTGCGGCGATGCTTGCCGTGGAACAGCTGCGCGGTGCAGGCGCCCATTTGCTGGGAACGGCAATGAACTTCCAGACCCGCGCGAGCGGCGGTTCGTACGGCTATTACGGCTACTACTACGAAGAGAAGCAGGTGCCTGCCGACAGCCCCGAGGTCAAGGAGATCTTGGAAGAAAAGTAACGGCGGCGATTCAGGGGGGCTCTGTGTTAAACCACCGTTGACACGGAAT
>JAUNEQ010000130.1 GCA_030525445.1 Coriobacteriia bacterium
GCGGGTGCGCAGCTGCTCGGCATCGTTGTCGGTGTAGTCGGTCTCGATGTCGAGCACCGGGATGCCGTTGTCCTCGAGCACCTTCTCGAGCGCCGGGGCCTCGGTCTTGAAGGTCGTGCAGAACTTCAAGTTCGTGTTGATGACGCCATCCACATGGTATTCCTTGGCGAGCGCGAGCACCTCGTCGATGCGCGCCTGGTTCGGCGTGAAGCATGCGCAGTTGATCTGCATGTAGCGGTCGGCAAGCGCCTGGTACATCTCGGGCAGGGTCTCCTTGGACTCGTCCACGAGGTTCGTGAAGAACTTCGTGCCCGTGCAGTTCTCCTCGCACACGATGGCGGCGCCGGAGGTCTCGATGATGTGATGCAGCTTCCAGTTGGGAATCGCGAGCGGCGTGCCGGTGAGCAGGATGCGCTTCGTGCCCTTCGGGAACACGGAGACGCCGTCCACCAGGCGCTGCTCGAGCTCGTCGGCGAGCTTGTTGGCCATCTGGGCGCAGCGGACCGGGTCGTCGAAGAAGGCGATCTGCATCATCAGCAGGGCGTCGGTACCGGAAATCGGGATGACATCCGGGTTCTTGCGGGTCTCGTACACGCGCGCGAGGGCCTTGCGGCGCTCGTTGATGACCTTGATGGCCTCGGCCAAGCGCTCGGAGGTGAGCTCGACGCCGGTGACTTCCTCGACGTTCTTCGCGAAGTCGGCGATCTCATCGGCGAACGCGACGAAGTCCTTCGGGCGCTTCATCTGCGGGAGCTGCATGATGTGCATGTCCACGTCGGTGGCCAGGATCTCGTACATCTTCTTCTTGCCGTCGCAGGTGGTCTCGCCCACGATTTGGTCGACGATGCGGAAGAACGGGCAGGTCTTGCCGAAGCGCGCGCCGAGGGATGCCTTGATGAGCGGGCACATGTCGGCCGGCAGGTACTTCTCGCCATCGGGCACCCAGAACTGGCTGCCGCCGCACAGGCCGGTCACGATGCCGTCGCACGCGATGACGACCTCGTCGGGCACGTACGTGCAGAAGGTGCCGAACACCTTGCGGCCCTTCTTCTGTTCCTCGATGAGCTCGGCCGGGCGGATGCCGTGGACGTCGGCCACGACCATGTCCCAAAACGCCATGCCCTCGGGGCGGTTCTCCTGCGACAGGAACGTGTCGCTGAACGCCGTCGGCAGCACCGAGCACAGCACATCGTGCGTCTCGAGGTCCATTCCCAGCTCTTCCCACATCGGATGACGATCGACAGGCATAATCTCCTACCTTCCCTCGCGTCGGGCGCCCAGGCAAGCAGGCACCCGCAGGCGTCTCTCCAAAACGCCCGGTTGAATGCATACGTGCAGAATGCGGTATTCGGTTCGCAGAATGGGTGGTGCTATTCGGTTGCGCGGAAAGGAGTTTGCAGAAGCGCCGCCCATGCAGAATTTGGACGTGGCGCACTCCCCCGCCTGAACCCATTGTAGTTCCGATTTCCAGCGCGAAAAGCGTCAATCGGCGCATGGTGTTTGGTTACGGCATGCGAACCGCAGCCATCACCACTGCGCGAGCGCCGCCACCAGGGCATCAACGTCTTCGGATGTGGTCGCCCAGCTGGTGCAGAAGCGGATGATGGTGCGATCCGCATCCGCCTTCTCCCAGAAGTCGTAGACAGCAAGGCTTCCCAAGCGCGGCAGGTCGGAGTCGGCCACCAGCGCGAAGCTCTGGTTCGTCGGCGAGCCGTAGCACAGCGAAAAACCCGCCTGGCGAAGCGCCGCGCGGATGCGGTTCGCCGCCTCGATGGCCGGCACCCCGATGCGCTCATAAAGCCCGTCGCGAAACAGCTCGTCGAACTGTATGCCCAGCAGCCGCCCCTTGGCCAACAGGGCGCCATGTTGCTTTTGGATGCTGAAGAAATGGGGCACGGTCCCCGGCTTCGGGAACACCGCGGCTTCCCCCAGCAGGGCACCGCATTTCGTGCCGCCCAGGTAGAACGCGTCGAACAGCCGCGGCAGGTCGGTGAGCGCCACGTCGTTTTCCGGGCACGCGAGCGCGTAGGCAAACCGCGCCCCGTCGAGGTAAAAACGCAGGCCATGTTCATGGCAAAGCGCCGACATCTCCTCGAGCTCGGCGAGCGTGTAGAGCGTGCCGAATTCGGTCGGGTGCGTCACGTACACCATGCCGGGCATCACCATGTGCTCACGGTTCAGGTCGTCCTCCCAGGCTCCAATGGCCGCCTTCACATCGGCTGTGCTCATCTTCCCGTTCTCTTGCCGCACGGCAAGCACCTTATGCCCGGTGCGCTCGATGGCCCCGGCCTCGTGCAGGCTCACATGCCCGCTTTCCGCCGCAATCACGCCCTGGTATGGCGCCAGCAGCGCGTCGATCATCACCGCGTTCGCCTGCGTGCCGCCGGCGAGGAAATGGATCTCGGCATCCGGGCAATCGATTGCCATGCGAATGCGGGCGCGGGCGGATTCGCTGAATTCATCAAGCCCGTAGCCCGCCGCCTTGCACCAGTTGGTCTCCTGCAGCCGCGTGAGGATCGCCGGGTGGGCACCTTCCTCATAATCGCAGGTGAATGACGGTTTCTTCGTCTCATTCATGATGGTGTCCCTTCCCGCCCCTCGTTCATTCGGCGCCATTATAGGCAAAGCAAGCACCGATGTCATGAGCGCGGCAACGCCAATTCGAGGGCGCGCCGCGCAAGCGCATCCCAAGACAGGCCGGTCACGTCACAGGCAACGCACGGCGTCTCGAGCGCATCGGCCAACGCATCGGCAAGGCGCTTCTCGAACGCCGGAAGCGCATCGGGCTGCGGCTCATCGACGTTGCGCATCGCGGGAGGCTCCACAAACCACACCGGGGCGTCGGGCACGTTCGCCTCAAGCCAGGGGCGGATTCCCGGCAGGTCGGTCACCACCACCTTGCACCCGCATGCGAGCGCCTCTATCACCACCAGCGGCAAGCCTTCGTAAAACGACGGCAGCGCGAATACGTCTGCGGCACGGTATGCGTCGGCCAGCTGCCACTGCGTAAGCCGGCCGGGGAACCGCACGGAACAGCAGCTCGATTGAGCCTGTTCCACGATGGCGTCATATTCCGCCTTCGTGCTATACCCGCCCGCAAGCGTCAGCTCCACCGCTTCGGGCGCGATGAGGGAATCCGCCGCCCGCACCAAACTGGAAACGCCTTTCGCCCCAGTGATCTTTCCGGCGAAGACAATCGTCCTCCCGCGGCTTTCGCGCGAAAGCAATGTTGTCGCAGCTTTCGTATGGAACACCGCGCTGTTGTATCCCGTGCCCGTCACATGCACCAACGCTGCGGGAACGCCATACTCCGCGATGATGTCGGCCTTTTGCACTCCGTGCAGCGCCATGATGGCCGAGAGCTTCCCCACGCCCGCACGGATGGTGGCGCGTTCGAGCGGGTTCTTCCGGATCTGGCGAATCTCCGAGCCATGGCACATGCCCACAATCGGGATGCCCAGATCGCGGCCTGCAACATGCGCCGTCAGAACATACAGGTGATTGCTGAAGATGACGTCCGGCTGGAACTGCGCCAGGACTTCGTCGAGGGCCGCATCGAAAGCCGCGTAAAACCGCTCGAGCATGTCGGGCGTGAGGTCGCGATACCGCGTGGCGCGGTACGGCATCTCGTCCGACATTCCCACCACGGGAAACGGAAGCTCCTGGGTTTGGAACCGAACGGGACGCCACCGCGTGTCATCGGGAAACGCGAACTCGTCTTCGGCCGCCACGCCCGCGACAACCGCCACCGCATGTCCCGCCGCGCGAAATGCGGCTGCAAGTTCCTTCAAGAACACGCCGCTGCCCGTGTTATCGGGTTTCTGCGCGCTCATCAGGAGAATCTTCGACATGGAGACCCCTTTCGGCTGCCACCGCACAAGCCGTCCCGCCCGAAGCCCTGCCTCCCATGGGCATTATCCCTCCCTATTTCCGTCACGGAAACGGCGGGAAGCCCGTACCGTCAAGGCTCGTGCACGTTGCGCGATACGCAAACGACCTCGCTACTCGTCGCATTCCAGCCTACCAGATTCGCCATCCGCTTCGCGGGAGCGAATCGTCTGCTG
Organism: Coriobacteriia bacterium; assembly: GCA_030525445.1. Taxonomy (GTDB): domain Bacteria; phylum Actinomycetota; class Coriobacteriia; order Coriobacteriales; family Eggerthellaceae; genus UMGS1519. The sequence goes on from JAUNEQ010000130.1 coordinate 4,065, forward strand.
GGCCCAGTTGATCTTCTTGCGTATACGTCTGGTGGTTTGGCTCTTCCACGCCTCGAGATTCTCGAAACAGCCCTCGTCGCAGCGCTCGGCAATGAGCTCGATGACACCGAGCTGAACCTCGTTCTTGATATCGGCCATGCGTTCCGCCATGCGGAACTCGCCGTCTTCGACGTCGCGACAGAACTGCTCGAAATACTCGTTTTCGACAACGGGCCTCTCGAGCTCCCAGCCAAGAGCGGTGAACGTGAGCAAGGGCTGGCGCCACTCGTAGTAGTAATCCAAGTACCCCTTTTCGATGGTCCAGTCGACCTTCCGCGCGATTTCGTCGAGCGTGAGGTGCGACAGCTTTCCGTACGAGACGTCGGCATCCAAGCCCAGTTCCAGGATCCGTTTGTCACGCGACCCCTTGAGCAGTTTCACGAGCTGGTTCCTCCCGCCCCGGTTGACAACGCTGTCTGCGCCGTGAAGCACAATCGCAAGCTCCTCCGGCGTCACGCTTGCACCGGCCGCATTCAAACGGACCGGTGACCGCGGCCTATCCTTCTTTCCCATAGCCAATCCTCTCGAGCGGGTGCGCAAACCAGGCTCCACCCATTGTCGTCAATATCGCACAAGATGACAAATGCCCGGGTCATTTGTCATCCGCAAGTTGACAAATGACCCGGGCATTTGTCACTATCACCCCGTCTCATCCGGACAACCATTCCACGGAAACCGCTTCCCAGCTTGTGCGGGACGAAAGCCCCGCAGAGGGGTATCGTGATGCCATAAGGAAAACCGCTCAGCAGCTGCATGCGAGCACCGGCAGGAGGAACGAGCATGGCGAACAAACCCGACACCGCATTGTTGAGGCAGCTGCCGCAGGTGGAAGAAGCGCTCCACCAGCCTGCCATTCGGGAGCTTGCCGGCTCCCTTCCCCATGATGTGCTTGTCGAGGCCGTCCGCAATGAAATCGGGCGCATCCGCGCGGCGATACTCGCCGGAAGCGAGCCCGCCTTCACCACCGACGTCATCGCGAAGCGCGCGGCAACCGCCGCATCCGGCCTGAAGAAGCCGTCGCTGCGCCGCGTCATCAATGCATCGGGCGTCATCATCCACACGAACCTCGGCCGCAGCGTGCTCGCACCTGAAGCGGTGGAAGCCGTGAACGACGCCATCCGCGGATACTCCACGCTGGAATACGACACCCAGAAGATGGCGCGCGGCAGCCGCCATGCGCACTGCGAGTCGCTCATCTGCGCGCTCACCGGCGCCGAGGCGGCCATCGCGGTGAATAACAACGCCGCAGCCGTGATGATGGTGCTGCGCGAATTCGCGAGCGGTCACGAGGCCATCGTGAGCCGCGGCGAGCTCGTGGAGATAGGCGGCGCGTTTCGCATCCCCGACATCATGGAGCTCTCGGACGCGACGATGGTGGAAGTGGGCACCACGAACAAGACCCATCCGCGCGACTACGAGCGCGCCATCACCCCGGAAACCGCGATGCTGCTGAAGGTGCACCAGTCGAACTACCGCATGCTCGG
>JAUNEQ010000131.1 GCA_030525445.1 Coriobacteriia bacterium
AGCGCGTGCCGAAGGCCTCGTTGAGGTGCGCGATGATCACGCTCAGCAGCTCCTCCTCGTCCTCCTTGGCCACCCCGGCGTTCGCGCCGCCGTTGTGCAGCTTCTCGCTCTCGAGCTTGATGGCCTTCGTCCCCCGGTCCTCGATGCGCAGGTACTCGAGCTCCACCTTGTCGCGCAGGTCCGGCGTCTCGCCGGTCGGCAGGAACAGCTTCTTCACCAGGAAGCCGCCGTACACGAACAGCTGGTGCAGCTCCCTGTCGCCCAGGCTCACCATCTGGGTGATGAACGAGTAGGAGCGCAGGAACTTGCGCAGCAGCGCCTTGAACTCGCGCTTCCGCGTCTCCTCGAGCGCCATCCACCGGTCGACGGCCGGCTGCAACTTGGGCTCCACCTGGCGGAGCACGGAGTCGTGGTCAACTCCGTCGTAGTACGCCTGCGCAACGGCGTCCACCTCGGAGCGGTCGTAGACGCGGTAGCCCTCGAGCCTCGCCTCCAGGTCGTAGATGACGTCCGGGTCGGTCGCCGCGTCGAGCTCGGTGGCCTCGTAGTAGTTGGCGAAGCTCGCCTTTATCGTGTCCCAGTCGTTGGCGAAGTCGAGCACGAACGTGCGCTTGCCGGGGATGCTGCATGTGCGGTTCAGGCGCGAGAGCGTCTGCACGGCCGCGACGCCCGTGAGCATCTTGCCCACGTACATGGCGCACAGCTTCGGCTGGTCGAAGCCAGTCTGGAACTTGTTCGCGCACACGATGATGCGCTTGTCGTCGGCATCGAACGCCTCGGCCGTCTGGGTCTCGGGCACCCCGTTCACCCTCGCTTCGGTGAGTTCCTCGCCGTCCACCTCGAGCTTGCCGGAGAACGCCACCATCACCCCGCAGGCATAGCGCTCCTGCTCGATGTAGCCCACTATCGCCCTGTACAGGCGGTACGCCATCGGGCGGCTCCAGGTGACGACCATGGCCTTCGCCTTGCCGCCCAACACGCCCTCGACGTCGTTCATGAAGTGCTCGACGATGATCTGCGCCTTGCGCTCCACCATGGCCGGGTTCCACTCGGCGATGCCCATGAGCGCCCGGTTGGCCTTGGCCTCCTTGTAGCGCGGGTCGTCCTGGATGGTCTTCGCGAGCTTGAAGTACGTCGCGAAGCAGGTGTAGTTCTCCAGAACGTCCAGGATGAACCCCTCGTCGATGGCCTGCTTCATGGAGTACAGGTGGAACGGCCGCGGGATGGGGACGCCGTCCTTGTCGAGCTTGCACAGCTCGTCCCTCGTGCCGAACACCTCGAGCGTGGCCGCCTTGGGCGTGGCCGTGAAGGCGAAGAACGAGAGGTTCGGAATCGTCCCCTGCGCCTTCATCTCCTTGGCGAGCTCGTCCTCGTCGTCCCACGGCTCGTCCGGGTCCAGGTCGCGGTCGATCAGCGCCATCTTCATCTTGGCGTTGGCCTTCCCCGACTGGCTCGAGTGGGCCTCGTCGATGATGACGGCGAACTTCTTGCCCGACACCTTGGTCTCGGAGCAGATGTAGGGGAACTTCTGGATGGTGGACGTGATGATCTGCGCGCCGGAGTTCAGCGCCTCGCGCAGGCCGGCGGAACCGTCCTCCTCGCGGATGCGCACCACCACGCCGCGCTTGTGTTCCACCGAGTCGATCGTCTCGGAGAGCTGCGCGTCGAGGTTGCGGCGGTCGGTGAGGATGACCACGGTGTCGAACACGGGGTTGCCGCCATCGTCGTGCAGCGACTGCAGCCGGTGTGCGAGCCAGGCTATCGAGTTGGACTTGCCCGAGCCCGCCGAGTGCTGGATGAGGTAGCTCTTCCCCGCCCCGTTGGCCTTGGCGTCGGCCACGAGCTTGCGCACGGCGTCGAGCTGGTGGTAGCGCGGGAAAATGATGCGCTTCATCGCCTTGGAGTCCGCGTCGTATTCCACGCGCACGAACCGCTGGATGATGTCGAGCAGGGAATCCGGCGCCAGCACCTCGCGGTAGAGGTACTCGGTGCGGTACCCCTCCGGGTTCGGCGGGTTGCCCGCGCCGTTCATGCCGTTGCCCCGGTTGAAGGGAAGGAAGCGCGAGCCCCCGTTCGCGAGCCACGTGCACATCTCCACGGTCTCGGAGTCGAGCGCGAAGTGCACGAGCGCGCGCCGGTTGGGCTTGAACAGGAGCTCCCTGGGGCTGCGGTCCTTCTTGTACTGCGCCACGGCATGCGCGGTGCGCTGGCCGGTGAGGTTGTTCTTCAGCTCCATCGTCGCCACGGGGATGCCGTTCAGGAACAGCGCGATGTCGATAGAATCGCCCGAATCGTCGGGCAGCGTCCCGTAGCGCAGCTGCCGCACCAGCTCGAAGCGGTTGGCGGCGTATCCCGCGAGCGCCGTTGGGTTCTTGTCGGTGGCAGGCTTGAAGAAGCACAGCCGGAACTGTGCGCCGGGCGCCATCTTGATGCCGTGCCTGAGCACGTTGAGCGCGCCCCCGCGGTCGGCGTGAGGCTCGAGCTCGTCGCACAGGCGCTTCAGGAAACGCTCGGGCGCGGCGGCGCCGTGGAGCTTCTCGATCTTCGCCCACTCCGCGGGCTGCGTCTGCTTGACGAAGCCGATGACCGAGTCGGTTTTCAAGGCGCGGTCGCTGTCGTAGTCGGCCTGCGCCTGCGCGTTTGTTGCGAACGTCGACCATCCGGCGTCGCGCATCATGCGCTCGACGTCGTCCTCGAAGTCCTTTTCGGCTGTGCCGCCGAACTTCACCGATGCGTATTCTGAAGCAGCCATACGATCCACCTGCCTCTACCTGTCCATCTGCACCAAATAGTTAACGAACGCCGAGCAGCTGACGAGCATGTACTTCGCGAGGCAGAAATCCACATGCAGCCCCTCTCTTTTGGAGGCATGCCTGATTCCTCCTTCATCGCCCGTGAAGCCGTATATCTTCACCCATCCGTCCGCAAGTGCGGGATGCACCCGTCCGTCCGCACGGAGCTTCTTAAGGGCATCGCTTAAGACGGCTTTCTCGTTTCCCGCGACGACCCTGCAGGCCGCCTCGACCGCTGATATCGACTCCTTCACGGAGTTGGCGTAATCGGGATTCGGCCTATGGGAGAGCAGCTCGAGGGCGTTCTCCATATGCCTGCTCGCCTCAAGAAACCCAGCCGCCAACCCAAGCGACTCCTCCACCGATTGCAACTCGCAATCGTCCGCAATCGGAACCACGCAACCGCTAATGAGCCGGTATGCCGAAGCGTTTTCCTCGAGCGCTTCGTTGACCGACTCCTCGAACGAATCGTACTCGGTCTCGGCATCTTCGCCTTCATCGCCGAAGGGAGAATCGAATACGGGAATGTCCTTCAGGACGGAGGAAACGCGCTCGATGAGATCATATGGCCCATACCAGGGCCCATCAAGGACGCGCGATTTCAGCTCCTTGCAGAAAAGCGCCGGCTCGTACACAAGCGCGTCAAGCGGAAGGTGCCATTCACGCGTCCACACCGCCCTGCGCAGTTCTTCACGTACATCGCTATAAGGATCCTCAATAAGCCGCTCGAACAATATGTTATACAAATCACCCCTAAGGGCGTTGTCTGCCTCTTCAAGCTGCAAAGCGGGGCGAACCTCCCGATATCCATTTCTCTTCGAAAACGAATCCATGCTACTCGACCCCCGTAACCTTGAACTTGCCGGTGACGGCCTCCGATATGAGAGAACGGCGGTATTCGCGTAGTTTGTCGATCATCGACTGGTTGTCATCAATCAGTCTATCGATTCCAGCAACCTTGGCGTTGAGGTAACCGACAATGTCATCCTGCGCTTTACGTGACGGGTATGGGATAGTCAATTTGCGCATGAGGGGAAGTCCGATAGTTGGGATGGTTGACCCCATTGACAGCTTCTCGAGCTCCTGACGCATGGCCAGAAAGACATAGCGCAAGTACTCATTGTTTAAACAGGCGTCGCAAATATACGCCATAAAATGCTGGGAGACAGCAAGCTGAACGCCAGCTATCGCCGTTAGCCCAACTGAAGCATCGCGAGAAAGGAGAACCGCCCCTTCCGGTAGTAGCTCTGCGGATGAATTTGCTATGCCTGCCTCGGTTGTCATTGTCGTCGATTCATTAACATAAACGTTTGCCCGCAACCTTGGACTGTCAGCGAGAGAAATCCAGACGATGCTACCATCCCAGTATTCTGGGACTTTCTTATCCGGTGTGTGCCCGCTCTTCCGAATGGCAACTTTATCCAGTCTTACCGCATCCCATCCTTCGGGAATCTCGCCAATCCACTCGACGCCGGAGTCCTTCATGGGCGCGTCGGGGTCGAGGCCCTTGGTGACGGCCTCGGAGATGACCGCCTTGCGGTACTCCTGCAGCAGCCCGACCTCCCGCTCGCAGTCCGCGACGAGCGCGTCGATCTCGGCGGTCTTGGTATCGAGGTAGTCGGCAATGGCCTCTTGTTCAATAATCGGCGGAATGGGAAGCTTTAATTCGCCAAGAATCGTTCGGCTAACCCTTTTCATGGTCGAACCACGTGCGTGCATCAATGCCGTCTCAGCGTAATGGGGCTCATTCATAGCGTAAGTCAAAAAACGGTTTAGAAAGCTATCACCCCTGAGGACAACAACATCGACGGCAACGACGTACTCATCGAAAACATTTGGCGCTAAACACGCTCTACCAAGCGGTTCGTTAAGCCTCGAAATAAGAAGATCACCTGGTATGACCCTCAAACAATTGAGCTTATTGAAGGTCTCTTCGCTGATGAATCCCGTCCCTTGATCTTTGTAATATCCTTCGCCCACATTGCCAGTCGTCAGGTAGCGTATCCCCTTGTCCTCGATGACATCGCTCTCAATCCAATCACCGTCAAGAAATAACGCGTCCCCGCCAGTAGCCAATGACTTAACTCTGCGAACATCCCACCCCTCCGGAATCTCCCCGATCCACTCGACGCCCGAATCCTTGTACTCCTCGTACCGCTCCATGCCTACAGCACCCTCTGCAGCTTCTCGGCGATGGATGCCTCGAGCTCGCGAATCTCGGCGAGTATCTCGGAGCTGGGGCGCAGCGGGGTGTACTCGTAGAAGTGGCGCGTGAAGGGAATCTCGTAGCCGACCGTGCCGCCGTCTCGCAGCTCGAGCAGCTGCCCCTTCTTCTGCTTGCGCGGCTCTATCCACGCATCCGGAGCGTAGGGCAGCACCTCGCGGGCCATGTAGTCCTCCACGCTCTCGGTGAGCGGGATGTTCTCGGTGTCGTTGAGCTCCTTGTCCGCCACGGGGCGGCCCTTCTTGTCGCGGACGACCTCGCCGGCCTCGTCGCGCTGCGGGCGGCGCACGTCGACGGTCACGTAGCCGAAGTCGTCGTTCGAGAACACCTTGGAGAGCTTCGGGTCGGCGTCCTCGAAGTCGTTATACAAACCGATTATCTGCGCTATTTGCCCGTCGGTGAACTCGTTGCGCTTGCTCCCGAGGC
>JAUNEQ010000132.1:0-1075 GCA_030525445.1 Coriobacteriia bacterium
GGCGCCTTCGTCGGCGTTCTCATCATTGGCGGCGGCATCGGCGGCATCGGCATCGCCGCTGTCACCGTCTTCGGCTCCGGCAGACACATCGCCGGCAGATGCGTCGTTGGCGGACGCATCGGAAGACGCACTGGACTCGTCGGCGGCAGCACTACCGCCGGAAGCCCCATCGTTTCCAGACGCGCTTGCGCCGGCGGAGTCGCCGGCGTCGTTGGAAGAGGCGTTATCGTTGCTGGAAGAGCCCTCGGAAGATCCGCTGGAAGATTCCGCGCTGCTGGAAGAGCCGCTATCGGATGCGCCCGAGCTCGCTTCCGGCTCGCTCGCCGTGTTCGCGGAAGCGGACTCCTGCCCGCTCGACGCGGAATCGTCGGAGCTGTCCTTCCCCTTCGAGGAATCGTCATCCGCCGCCGCTGCAGCGACGGAATCCGACCCGCCCTCATCGGCGTCGTCGGAGGCGTAAGCCCCCAACGGCAAGGCGAGCATCACGCCCAAGGCAACGAGTATCGCGAGTATGCCCAGCCAAATCGACCAGGCCTCCCGCGTCGTGTTCGGGTTTTCGGAGAGAGATGCGTGCTTAGTCATTGCGCTCTTCTTTCTCGAAATTATCGGGCAGGTCGATTCTCGTGAACCGCCCCGACCGTATGACGCAGATGAGGGTGACGACGACCGCCAGGGCCGCGGCGAGGAGCGCCACGATGACGTAGCCGCCCGCCTCGCTTCCCATCAGCGAGGACGCCCCGTATAAGTCGTCTACCGAAACGGGCGACCCGAAACCGCCGAAGGCGCCGATGGCCCCGATGAGGCCCACGCCCAGCAAGACGGCGCATGCCGAAAGCGCGGGGAGTGCCATACGTGCGCGGCGACGCTTCATGCGCGACGCCTTTCGCAAGACCTTATCCATACGCTCATCGGTTTCCAGCATGCAAATCCTCCGGTTTCAAAAACACCCGTTGATACTTAGAGCCGACAAGCGCCGAAAATCCTCACCCGATTTCAAATTTTTTCGATGCATACTAATCCGCCCCAGGGGCACGAAGCTTGCTCGGTGAAACGGCGTACCTGGTTGAGCGTTTCA
>JAUNEQ010000132.1:1175-5426 GCA_030525445.1 Coriobacteriia bacterium
CGTTTCACATCGGGACGTTCTTATTCAGCGTGCTGTGCTATGGGGTTTGCGCGGCGACGCGCGGCCAGTATGGCCACCAAGGTGAGAAGCGGGACGGCAAGTGCTACCGTGTGGACCACGCCACCGGCGGCGATAAGCAGGTTATACAGGCCGTGGTAGGCAATGCATAAGCTGAGCACTCCCACCGTGCCGGTAATGCGCAGCCACATTTGGGGCCACACACGCGTCATGCCGAACGCCATCATCATGCCGCACGCAAGGTGCATCATCGCAGCGCTCAAGCCTCGCAAGGCCAGCACATCGGGTGCATCCACACCGTTTCCCGCCAGGTAGAATGCGCTTTCCATCGTGGCAAAGCCCACGGCTAGGAAGATGAAGGCGAGGTCGACGTCCTCGAGCGTGGGCGCGAACAGCAGCAGGAAGAACAGCAGCGGGAAAAGCTTCACGACTTCCTCGACCACCGGCGCCACCTCCACGGCAGCCCGCACCTCATCGGCCCCGACGATTCCCGCGATAAACGCATTCACATATGCCGAGAGCAGGCAGCATGTCATGCCCGCAAGCAGCGCAGCGGCGATGAGCCGCGGGCGGCCGCGCACGCAGAACAGGCAGGCCACAAGCGGCGTCGCCACAAGCAGGAATATGTTCTCGATGTACATCATACGTGCTCGCTCTTCCAGGCGCACACGATGATGAGCGCTTGCGAGAGTGTGAGGATGTAGCTGAGCACGATATAGGGCATGAAACCGCCGGAATCGTAGAAGCAGGACGCCGTCCAAACCGCAAATTCGGTCATCACAAGAAAGAGCGCAGCGCCCGCAAACGCCCGGTTACCGCGAAATCCCGGGCCAGGAGGTGCGGCGAGTCCTTTCACCGCAAAATAGCCGATGCCCGCCATGGCCGTATCGTCCAAGAGGTTGAACAGGATATTCCCCTTCAAAGAGACGAAATACACCGTAAACGCCGCAGCGATTACAACGGGAATCCACGCAGCGGGAACCGGGGCACTCGGGCTTCGCTGGATGTTGCACTCCGCGAGGAGCATCACCAAGAACAGGTACATCGCCCCCCACCCTATTTCCGCGACATAGAAATAAGGTGGCGTCTCGCCGAACACCGCCAGATAGCCAGCCCAGTAGATGTCGGCAAACAGCATGCATGCCCAGGCGAAGGCGAGCATCAGCCATGCCCTGCTGCGCGTCTGGTTCAGCCGCACGAGGATGAAAACGAAGGTGATGGCGACAACGACTATGTCGACGACGCTCGAAGCCAGCTCTATCACGCGCGCCTCCATTGAGGAAGCGGCGAGGGGGAAACGGCGTTCTCTTCGGCGGCCCGGTTCCCCGACCGCCTAACGGCACAGGCGGCATCGGGCGTCGATTCCTCGCGACCGCCCTCCATCAGGGCCTTCATAGCGCGCTTGCCGCGCTGCACCAGGTTGTCCACTTGCTTGCGCGACTTGCGCATCACGGCGCCTGCCTCGTCGTAGCTCATCTCCTCGATGTACACGAGGTACAGCGCCTCGCGGTAGTCGGCGGGGATCTTTCCCAGATGGCGATACAGGCTGCGACGGCGCTCATCGGCGAGCAGGCCCTCCTCAACAAGGCGCACGTCAGCCGGTTCCTGCGCCATGTCCTCGAGACTCAGGAAACGAGAGCGCTCCTTCAAGTGCCGGAAAGCCAGGTTGCGTGCCGTCTTGTACAGGTATGGCTTGAATCCGCCCTCGCGCAGGTGCGGGGCCTTCACCAGCATACGGGAAAACGCCTCGAGCATAATGTCCTCGGCCATATCGAGGTCGTGGAGATAACCGTTGATGTACAGGGTAAGCGCATCGCCATGGCGCTCCATCAGCGGACGCAGCGATTCCTTGTCGCCCTGGGTCAGACGATTGAACAAGCGCTCGTCGCTCAAGTCGTTTCTGGCCAATCCCCGTCCCATCTCGTGGGCAACGCAACTACCATACCAATGCAATTGTAGCAAACGGAAGGGGGGACACAGCCGAAGCCACACCGTCTTCCGGCAAGCGGCCGAACGCCACCCCCGTGAAAATGGGTCGATGAGAACCGTGTTCCGGCTATTCCGGCAGGCCCTGTTGGGGGAGCTTCTTCTTCCACGCCCACACCAGCAAGCAGATGCCCGCGATGAGCAATGGCACCGACAGGCATTGCCCCATCGTAAGCCATCCACCCCACAGGTAGCCCAGCTGCGCATCGGGTTGGCGCACGAATTCCATCGCGAAGCGGCAGATGGCATACACCACCAGGAACACGCCCAAAAAAGTGCCGCGCGGACGCGCCGGAACCTTGCGCGACAGCAGGTAAAGCAGGATGAACAGCAGCAGGCCCTCAAGCAATGCCTCGTACAGCTGGCTCGGATGCCGCGCCATCATGCCGGCCGAACCGCCAAAGACGACGCCCCACGGCAGGTCGGTGGGCGCGCCCCAGAGCTCCCCGTTGATGAAGTTCGCACACCGTCCGAAAAAGAGCCCGATAGGCGCGGCAATAGCACCCAGGTCGGCAAGCGTGAGGAAGGGAATGCCCGTCCACCGCGCGGCGACAACACCCGCAATCAATGCGCCGATGAGGCCGCCATGGAAGCTCATGCCGCCCTTGTTCACCGCCAAGATCTCGACAGGATTCTGAAGGTAGTATCCATTTCCGTAGAACAAGCAGTATCCCAGGCGCGCACCAATCAGCACGCCGATCATCACGCAGACGAGGATGGTGAGCACCGCATCGGAGTTCATGCGCAGCTTCCAGCGACGCGATACGCGCACCAGGATGAACGCAACCCCGGCGAAGCCGATGAGGTATGCAAGCGAATACCAGCGGATGGCGAGCGGCCCAATCCAGATAGCGACCGGATCGAGCATCTGGTAGATCTCGTTCAGCATGCGCTATGCTTCCCTGCCCATGCCGGCGCCGAGCTCGACCGCCGCCGAACGGACTTTCTCGAGCATGCTCACGGGGATGGCGAAAAGCGACGCCGTATGGTTGCCGCAACTCGGGCACACCACATGGAACAGCGCCTTATCGGCGCTCACGACCATCATCGATTGGTATTTCGTCAGGTCCAACGTGGCCTTTCCGCACACGGGGCATCTTTCGAGCTTCAAATAAACACCGCTTTCAATTCCCAATATCTCGGTGGGTAATTGTACCCCAGTTCGCTACGCTCCGCGATGGCGACTAAGCTGGAAAGCCGCCCGCAGCCCCTCGATTCTCGAAACTATATGATTGGCCTCCTCCATGTGAGACGGAGTCGTGCCAAATCCGTATCATGGAATAATCGGGAACCGGAGAAAGGAACGCATATGAAAATGCTGAAAATCGCATCACTCGCCGTGGCATTCGCTTTCGCAGCAATGCTCGCCGGTTGCGCCGCAGACGCGTCGTCTTCGCTGGCTCAGTACACACTCGATGAGGCCTCGGGCGTGAAGATTGAAGCTGAAAACGCCCAGAGCGACAATGTCTGCACCACCGAAGATGCCATCACCGTAAAGGAGAACGACGTTATCGTCATCAGCCCCTTCACCGAAACCGGCAGCTTCCACCTCACCATCACCCCCAGCAAGGGCGGCACCGCGATCTTCGACGATGACGTCGAGGGCAAGGTCCTCTTCACCATCGGCGCCGACCCGGGCGATTACGACGTTGAAACCAGCGGTAACGGCGTCACCGGCTGGATGACCGTCGCCGCGCAGAACAGCGAAGAGCTCATGGCGCAGGATGAGGCCCTGCAAGAGGCGCTCGACAAGAACGCCGTCGAAACCGAGGCGCCGAAGGCTAAGTAGCGAAACGCCTCATAGCGAGAACAAAGAAGCACCGGTACCTGGTACCGGTGCTTCTTTCATTTCACGGTGAATGCAGGGCAATCGAACCGTCGATTACTCCCACATGCAGGGTGCGTTGCCGTTCACCTGGCGCTTGGACTTCAGCACCGGCACGACGTCCTCGTCGAGGTTCTCGCCGTGCCAGCAGCGGATGGCGCCCTTCTCCTCGAGCTCGGCGATCTGCTCGTCGGTGTAGCCACGGGCCTGCAGCAGGCGGGCGGTGTGGTAGCCGATGGGCTTGCCCAGGATCAGCGGCGGGTCGCCCCAGCTGCCGAAGCGGATGGGCGTCGTGTTGAATACGCGCGGACCGAAGTCGATGCTGTCGTAGCGGCGCAGCAGGTCGTTGTCGTAGCACTCCTCATCGGCCATGATGTCGTGCATGTCGAACAGCTTCTGGTGCGGCACCTGCTCCTCGAGCA
>JAUNEQ010000133.1 GCA_030525445.1 Coriobacteriia bacterium
CATTCCAGAAACCGAGCGCGGCCCTTCCCCTGCGGGAAGGGCCGCGTTTTTGTGCGCTGGACCCCGGCCCCGGGCGTCCACGGAGTTCCCGCGCATTTGGGGAAACCTTACAAGAGAGAGCAGCGTGCGGGGTAAGATGTGGGTTCACGAACGAACGAGCGGAGGTTGGCATGCTCACGGCATTGCGCATACAGGTGAACGGCATCGTGCAGGGGGTTGGGTTTCGGCCCTTCGTGTACCGCGAGGCCAAGCGGCATCTGGTGAATGGTTGGGTCTTGAACGCCGCAGATGGCGTGACCATCCACGCGGAAGGCGACGAGGACCTCGTCGACCAGTTCATCCTGCAGCTTTCCGAAAATGCGCCGGCGGCTGCCCAGGTGAAGACCATCGAGATGAAGGAAGTGCCCCTGGAGCACTTCGAATCGTTCGAGATCCGCTTTTCGGATGAGTCGGCAGTGGAGGAGACGACGCTCGTATCCCCTGACCTCGCGACCTGTGATGATTGCCTGGCCGAGCTGTTCAGCCCGAAGAACCGTCGCTACCGCTACCCGTTCATCAATTGCACGAACTGCGGGCCGCGGTTCACCATCATCGATTCGCTGCCGTACGACCGTCCGCGCACGTCGATGAAGGATTTCACGATGTGCGATGCGTGCCGTCACGAATACGAGCATCCCGAGAACCGCCGCTTCCACGCGCAGCCCGATGCGTGTTTCGAGTGCGGCCCGCATATCAGCTTCAAAGAGGGCGATGGCCCTGTAACCTGGGGTAATACTCTCGAGGAATCGGATGCCATCTTGACGCGCGGCGTGGAGCTGCTGCATGCGGGCAAGATCCTCGCGGTGAAGGGCCTGGGCGGATTCCACCTGGTGTGCGATGCGCAAAACGAAGAGGCGCTCGCCGAGCTGCGTCTGCGCAAGCGGCGTGAGGGCAAGGGTTTCGCCGTGATGGTGGCCGATGTGGATGCCGCGCGTGAATGGGCGCAGGTGAACGATGAGGAGGCCGACCTGCTGAAGAGCCCGGCGCGCCCCATCGTGCTGCTGCGCAAGCGCGCGGATGTGGCGTATCCTGTGGGGCTCGCCGACCGTCTTCCCGAGCTGGGCGTCATGCTGCCCACGACGCCCTTGCAGCACCTGTTGGTGCATGACTTCGGGGGCATACTCGTCATGACGTCCGGCAACCTGCACGACGAGCCCATCCAGACCGATGACGCGCAGGCATATGAGGCCCTCGCCGGGGTGGCGGATGCGTTCATCGGCAATGACCGCGCCATCCTTTCCCGGTACGACGATAGCGTCGTGCGCCTGATCGAGCTCGATACGAACATGAAGTTCGTCCAGCTCGTTCGCCGAGCGCGCGGCTACGCCCCGCAGGCGTTGGAGTTGCCGAACCCCGATGGGTTGCAGGTGTTCGCGACCGGCCCCGAGCAGAAGAACACGTTTGCCCTGGTGAATGGCGATCGCACCTTCGTGTCGCAGCATATTGGCGACATGGAAAACGCGGAGACCTCCGATGCCTGGTTCGAGGCGAAGCGCACCTACGAGCGGCTGTTCGAGGCAAAGCCCCAGCTGGTGGCGTGCGACCTGCATCCCGAATACCTCACGAGCAAATGGGCGGCGGGGCAAGAGCTTCCCGTGGAGCAGGTGCAGCATCACCACGCGCACATCGCGGCGGTCATGGGCGAAAACGAGCTCGACGAGGCCGTTTGCGGCATTGCATTCGATGGCACGGGCTACGGGCCCGATGGCGCCATCTGGGGCGGCGAGGTCCTGCTTGCCAACCGTCAGACCTACGAGCGTTTCGCGAATTTCGCGTACGTGCCCATGCCGGGCGGCGCGGCGGCCATCAAGCATCCGCTGCGCATGGCGTACGGCGTGTTGTGGGCGTTTGAACTGCTGGAACATCCGGCTGCACAAGATGTGATCGCCGCGCTTGGCGATGCGGCGCCGGTGTGCGAGCAGATGGTGGAGCGCGCCCTGAATACGCCGATGACCTCGTCGGTGGGGAGGCTCTTCGATGCGGCGAGCGCCATCCTGGGCGTTTGCGTGGAGCCTACCTATGAAGGCGAGGGCGCGATCCTGCTGGAGGCCGAGATGACAGGGCTTCCCGATGAGGCGGAAGACCCCGATCGCGCGTATCACCTGGCCATTACGAAGAACATCGCAACGCATGAGAGCACGGCGCTCGACACGTCAGTGCTGCTGCTCGATGCCGCGCCGGTGTTCGAGGCATTGCTGGATGACAAGGCCGCGGGTGTGCCGGCGGCGGTGATCGCGCGGCGTTTCCACGACGCGTTCGTCGAGGGCATCGTGCAGGTGGCGCAGCTCGTGGACATGATGTACGGCATTTCGCTCGTCACGCTTTCGGGTGGCGTCTTCATGAACCGCTACCTCATGCAGAACGCGGCATCTCGTCTGGCGAACGGCGGCTTTTCGGTGGCGGTGAACCGCGAACTGCCGCCTAACGATGCGTCAGTGAGTTTCGGCCAAGCAGTGGTAGCATTAGCGCGTAACACACAAACCGACTAGAACGTAACACGGCGAATGAGACAGACGACCCGACTTCCTGTCTCATAGGGAAGGAGACGATATGTGCCTTGCCATTCCCGCCAAGGTGGTGGAGATCAAGGAAGACAACCTGGCGCAGGTGGACCTGCTGGGCGTGGGACGCGAGGTATCGCTCGACCTGACGCCGCAGGCGCAGGTGGGCGACTACGTGCTCGTGCACGCCGGTTTCGCCATCGAGGTGGTCGACCAGCAGTATGCGCAGGAGACCCTCGACCTCATCAAGGATTTCCCCGAACTTGCCGAGGCGGTTTAGCATGGTTGTCGACGAACGGGCTTTCCAAGACCCTACCCTGGCGAAGGGCCTCATCGACGCCATCAAGGCGTGGGCGCCCGAACACGCCACGCTCATGGAGGTGTGCGGCACGCATACCGCGTCCATCGGGCGTGAGGGCATCCGCAACGTGATGCCCGAGGGCGTGCGCCTGGCCTCTGGCCCGGGCTGCCCGGTGTGCGTGACGAGCAACCGCGACATCGACACGGTGATTGCGCTTGCCCGCGTTCCCGGCATCATCATCACCACGTTCGGCGACATGACACGTGTGCCCGGTTCCACGAGCAGCTTGCTGGGCGAGCAGGCGAAGGGCGCCGACGTGCGCATCTGCTACTCGCCGCTCGATTCCCTGCGCATCGCGCGCGAGAACCCCGACCGCCAGGTGGTCTTCGTGGGCGTGGGCTTCGAGACGACCACTCCCGCCATCGCCGCAAGCATCCAGCGCGCGCAGAAGGACGGCCTGAAGAACTTCACCGTCTTTGTGGCGCACAAGAACATGCCCGGTGCGCTCGAGGCCATCATCGCCGACCCCGACCTCAAGGTCGATGCGCTTATCCTGCCGGGTCACGTGTCCACGATCATCGGCATGGAACCGTACCGCTTCCTGGCCGAGAAGTACCACATCCCCGGCGTGATCACCGGTTTCAAGGCGCTCGATATCCTCGAGGGCATCGCGATGATCATGCGCCAGCTGCACGAAGGCCGTGCCGAAATCGAGAACGCCTACAAGCGCAGCGTCATGGTGGACGGCAACCCCGCCGCCCGCGCGATCATCGACGAGGTGTTCGAGACCTGCACGGCAACGTGGCGCGGATTGGGCGATATCCCCGGTTCCGGTTACCGCCTGCGCGACAAGTATGCGGAATTCGACGCGGTCGCCCGCTTCCAGCCGGAGGTGGAGCCCACGATTGAGCCGAAGGGCTGCCGCTGCGGTGACGTGCTCCGCGGCATCCTCACGCCCAAGGAGTGCCCGCTCTTCCGCAAGGCCTGCAACCCCGAGAACCCCTTGGGTCCCTGCATGGTTTCCAGCGAGGGCACCTGCTCGGCGTATTACCGCTACTTCTCGTAGTTCGGTAGGGGTTTGGGACGCCCAGGCTCCGGAGGGTTTTCGTCCCAGAACGCAGGAGGGGGATTTGCTGAATCCCCCTCCCGCGTTCTGGGACGAAAACCCTCGGAGCCTGGGCGTCCCACCATATCGTTAGGCGTTCATAATTCCTTCACAGTTGCTATAATGCAAGTATCTGTACCCCGGGGGAAAGGAGCGCTATGGAATTCTTAGCTGATCCGGTGCTGCTTGCGCGAATACAGTTCATATTCACGGTTTGCACGCACTTCCTCATGGTGCCCATTTCAATCGGTCTCGGCCTCATTCTGGCCATCCACGAAACCCGCTATTACAAGAGCGGGGCGGCCGAGGACCTGGCGGCGGCTAACCTGTGGCTGAAGATCTTCACCACGACGTTTGTGCTGGGCGTTGCCACGGGCATCACGATGGAATTCTCGTTTGGCACCAACTGGGCGTATTACTCCCGCTTCGTTGGCGACATTTTCGGCGCGCCGCTGGCTGCCGAGGCGCTATTCGCCTTCTTCCTCGAATCCACGTTCCTGGGCGTGTTGCTGTTTGGCCGCGCGCGCGTATCGGGGAAGTTCTACGTGGTGAGCGCATGGCTCGTCTGGGCAGGTTCCTGCCTGTCGGCGCTGTGGATCATCATCGCGAACTCCTGGATGCAGACCCCCGCGGGTGCCGAGCTCGCCGCTGATGGCAGCCGTGCCGTCATCGGGGACTTCGCCGCTGCGGCGTTCAACCCGTCCACGCTCACGCGTTACACGCATACGGTCGACTCGCTGCTCATCATGGGCGCGTTCGTGGCGCTGGCCATCGCCGCCTACTACCTGCTCAAGGGCAAGCACATCGACTTCGCGATGAAGAACATGCGCATCGGTGCGACGGTGGGCATCATCACCACGTGCCTCATGATCGTCTTCGCGCACTCCACCGCGGTGGGCGTGGCTATCGAGCAGCCCACGAAGTTCGCGATGATGGAAGGCGCCTATGCCACCGAGACCATGCCGCTCTATGCATTGGGCATCGTCGACGAGGTGAACCAGCAGGTCATCACCCCGCTGGCCATCCCCGGCGGCACGAGCTTCCTCGCCTCGAACGATTTCTCCACGGTGTATCCGGGCATGAACGAGCTCGCGCAGAGCGATAAGTACGGCGATTTCGACCCGACGAAGGCACCCGTGCAAGCGGTGTTCCAGAGCTACCACCTGATGGTGGCCATGTACGGCGTGCTCGCGTTGCTGTTGCTGCTGGTGATCATCTTCACGTTCGTGAAGAAGGAAGCCATCAAGGGCATGCGCTGGCTGCAGAAGATCCTCGTGATCTCGCCCATCTTCCCGATGCTGGCCATCCAGGCCGGTTGGTTCACCGCCGAACTCGGCCGTCAGCCGTGGGTGGTGTATCCCTCGACGACCGGGCCCGATGGCGTGTCGCTGCTTACCTCT
The DNA here is from genome assembly GCA_030525445.1 of Coriobacteriia bacterium. Lineage (GTDB taxonomy): Bacteria > Actinomycetota > Coriobacteriia > Coriobacteriales > Eggerthellaceae > UMGS1519. The sequence goes on from JAUNEQ010000133.1 coordinate 5,347, forward strand.
GCGGCGGCTTCGGCTCTCTCGGCTCCTGAACTCCTCATCACCATCGCGCTGTTCGTGGT
>JAUNEQ010000023.1 GCA_030525445.1 Coriobacteriia bacterium
TTTCTGCCTCTCGCGCTTCGCGCAGAGGGCTGGGTTGAAGACCCATTAATAAAAACAGGCCCCGAAGGGCCTGCGAAGATTTGGTCGCGGGGGCAGGATTTTGCGAAGCATGCCTTTAGGCTGAACCTACGACCTCCGGGTTATGAGCGGCATTTATTGACATGACGGAAGGCGACACGATACGTCACTAGTACTCCTAGCAGGCGTTTCTTGATGACACTGGTACCGATGGAGGACATTGGGCGCCACTGGTTTTTCTCCCAATGTCTTCCAGAAGTCTTCCAAGATTCACCCGCAACCTCCGGGTTTTGCACGGAGGGAGAGACGAAAGGATCGCCGATATGACCACAATGAACGACGAGAAATGGACAGCCCTGCAGCAAGCCGAGGACATGGCCTACTTCAAGGCCGACCTCTGCTGCTACTCACCCGAGAGCTACAGTCTGGAAGAGAAGAGAGCCATCTGCAACGACATGATCTCTACGAGCAAAGCCATGCTCGACGCCATGCGGGCCGACTTCGAGCAGTTGCCGCCAGAAGCCCGCAGCAAGCTCCTCGACATGCTCTGCCAGTCGGGTGTCGAGAGCCCCGAGTGGTGGTGGGATACTCTGGTAGGTGAGGGAGGCTCTTTACAGAAAGCTTGAGCGAATCTATCTGCGGCTTGCCTCCGAACGCGTGTGGCCTGACCGTTGCCCGCCTCCGTCCTCGCAGTATTCCTCGCACGCCTCGAGCACTGTCCTCTCGAGTGCGATCGCCACGGGCGTCAAATCGTCCAAGTCGTTCGCCACGATGCCCGCTTCAAGCTCTATCGCGGGCTCAATAGCGTGGCGGCAAAGCCGGTTCGGCGTCGCGTTCAGGACGAGCTCGGATATGACGCCCACCCCGTTGCCCTCCCGCACGAGCCCTATCACGGTCTCGGCCTGTTGCACGACGAGGCAGTCCCCTGCGCCCTCCCAGGAGGCCCCGAGGGCGTCTACCATCGTTTCGTAGCCGGCCTTGCACACGACGAAGCCCCGAGCTCGCACGTCGACGGGCTCGGGATCGTCGAATTCCTCGCTGCCCACGGCGAGCATGCGGTCGGTGAACACCGCCCGGCTGTCGAGACCGCCGAAAGGCGACAGCGTGAACCCGAAGTCGACGCGGTGGTCCTCCACAGCCCTCCTGATCTCGGATGCGCTCCCCTCAACCAGCTCGACGCTCACGTAGGGGTGCCGGTCCCGGAACCTCCGCAGCGCCTTCGAGAGGATGGACGACGTCAGCACCGGCATGCTCGCGACCCGCACCCTGCCGCCCAGGAAGTTGTTCTCCCGGAACGCAGCTTGGTAGATGCGGTTCTCCGTATCGGCCATCTGGCGCGCCAGGGCGAGCACCTTCTCCCCCACGTCCGTAAGGGCGAGGCCCGTGCGCTTGTCGCGGAAGAACAGCTTCACTTTCAACTCGTCCTCGAGTGCCCTCACGGCGCGGCTTACGGCGGGCTGCGTGACGTGCAGCGCCTCAGCAGCCCGCGTGAAGCTGCTTCTCTCGGCCGCTTCGACGAACACCCTCAGGTTGTTGTTCATCATAATCATTGCATTATGTCCTCATACCAAATGTTTCGTTTGATGTTATGTGAAATGTAGCACACAATCGTAACGAGGAACAAAAAGGGAACCGAGCGAAAGGGTGCGTAGAAATGGACGGAAAGAAGACAATTGTCGTCATCGGTGCTGGCAGAGGCATGGGAAACCACATCGCCGAAGAGTTCGGGGGGAAGGGATTCCGGGCGGTGCTCGTGGCCAGGAACCAGGAGGCCCTCGACGGTTACGTGCGTGAGTTCGAGGGAAAGGGTATCGAGGCGTGCGGCATTGCTGCAGACGCGTCGGACACCGACTCCCTCACTCGGGCGTTCGAGGAGGTGGCCGAGAGGTTCGGCGCGGTGGACGTGCTAGCGTACAACGCCTGCATCCTGGAGGGCGGCAAGCCCTCGGAGCTGTCCTCAGCGGAGCTGATGCGCCACTACCAGGTAGACGTTGCGAGCGCCCTGCACTGCGCGCTCCAGGTACTCCCAGGCATGCGCGAGCGGAAGTCGGGCACCATCCTGTTCACCGGCGGCGGACTGGCGCTGCACCCGATGCCCGAGTACACCTGCGTCTCCGTCGGCAAGGCGGCGCTGCGTGCGCTGGCCATCGCGTTGAACGCGGAGGTCGCAGGAGACGGCGTGTTCGCTGGCGTCGTCACCATCATGGGAAACATCGAACCGGGAACGCGCTACGACCCCGCCGACATCGCGAAGGCGTACTGGAGGCTCCACGAGGAGCGTGCGGACGTCGAGATCATCTTCGAGTAGGGGTGCACGATGCCAAGATACCCGCTCGGATTCGGGATGATGCGACTCGCCACCGAAGAGGCCAATCCCGCAAGAGTCAAGTTCGCCGAGGCATGCGACATGGTCGACGCCTTCCTGAGCCGCGGTTTCACCTACTTCGACACGAGCTACCTGTACCAGGACGGCCACAACGAGGAGAACGTGAGGGAGGTCCTGGTAAAGAGGCATCCCCGCGAGAGCTTCGAGCTGGCGACCAAGCTGCCGTCGTTCCTGATATCGGAGAAGGCCAAGGTCCGCGAGACCTTTGAGGAGCAGCTCGACAACCTCGGCGTCAACTACCTCGACTACTACCTGCTCCATAGCATCTACTCCACCACCTACGATAGCCGCATAAAGGACTGCGGGATGTTCGAGTTTGCAGCGGAGATGAAGCATCAGGGCAAGATCCGCCACTTCGGGTTTTCCTACCACGACACCCCCGAGCTGCTCGACAGAATCCTCGACGAGCATCCCGAGACGGAGTTCGTGCAGCTCATTGTCAACTACTACGACTGGGAGAGCCCCTTCGTGCGCTCCCGCGAGTGCTACGAGGTCGCGCGGGCGCACGGCAAGAAGGTCGTGGTAATGGAGCCGGTGAAAGGCGGGCTGCTCGCAAAGCTGCCTGAGCCGGCGCACAGCGAGCTCGCCGCCATCAACCCCGGGGCGTCAGACGCCAGCTACGCTATCCGGTTCGCGGCGTCGCTCGACGGCGTGCTGTGCGTCCTCTCCGGCATGAACGAGATGCGGCAGGTCGTCGACAACACTGACTGCATACTGGGGCTCAAGCCGCTTTCCGATTCGGAGATAGGGCTTCTGCGCTCGGCGGTCGCGCTCTACAAGCAGGAGGGGCCGCTGGGGAAATCGGACTTCTCCGCCTACAGGAACATCTGCGCGAACGGGATGCCGGTGGACAAGGTGCTCGACGCGTACAACTCCATAATGGTCCAGGTGAGCCGAGGTCATGCTATCCAGTGCGAGAACGGCTACTACCGCGGCCTGCAATTCCTGGCAGGCCGCGAGACGGGGAAGACATGGATCGAGGGGGCTATCGTCGACCGGGACGGCAACGACATCACGGGGCTCGTGCGCGAGGCCGAGTCGTATCTGATTGAGCACACGTTCCTGTGATCCTAAGGAGGCATGACGATGGAAAAAGGCCTATACCAGCTCGCGCTCGCGCGTCGCTCCATCCGCAACTACACGGGCGAGCCTGTCGGCGATGCGGAACTCGAGGCGATAATGAAGGTGGCACTCGCCGCCCCATCCTCGTTCGGGCACCGGCCCGTCGAGTTCGTGGTCGTGCGGGATACCGAGCGCATACGGCAGCTCGCGGCGTGCAAGAGCCTAGGCGGCACCCAAATCATCGGCGCCGGCGCCGTCATTGTGGTCATGGTGAAGCTTGACCGGGACGAGTTCTGGATCGAGGACGGCGCCATCGCCTCATCGTACATACTGCTAGCCGCCGAGGAGCAGGGGCTCGGAGCGTGCTGGGTGCACATCCGCAACCGAACCGGTAGGAAGAAGCCGTCGGACGAGGAGGTTCGCGAGCTCCTCGGCGTGCCGGACGGCTACGCGGTGCTGAACCTGATTGCCATCGGTGGCAAGGCCGAACGCAAGGCCCCGTATGCGGAAGGCGACTTCGACATGGGTAAGGTGCATTGCGAGCGGTACTAGAAGACGACGCAAGGAATTGGCCCTCACTCAATCTGCCGAGACGCGCGCTGGCTACACCGTCAAATACCCAGGCGTGCCCGCCGCGTCGATGCGGAAGTACGTGTACGCCGTCTTGTTGCTGGCCCACACCGTGCCGTTGCCGCCCACGAGCGATGTCGAGCACGAGTAGAAGCACTGCGAGCCCGTGAGGCCGCTCGAGGGAAGCGCCCAGCTCGCATCGGCCAGGATGGTTGTGAGCCTGCTGCACCCAGAGAACGTGTAGAACAGGTCCGTGAGCGTGGACGGGTCGAATCCCCGGAAGTCGATCGTCGTGAAGGCGCAGGAGCTGAACATGTAGCGCATCGAGCGCACGCCCGAGAGGTTGCCCAGGCCATTCACGCTCGCGAGGTTCGTGCACGAGTAGAACAGGTAGTTGAAGTTCAAGTACGAGAAGCCTGCCATGTCCGCCGCGAACGTCGCGCTCGTGAGGTGCTGTCGGTGCGTCGGCCCCGTGACACCGTCCCAGGGCGTGAAGCCCAGCCCCACGTACTTGCCGTTGGCGCAGATCCGCCCTGATGCGACGAGCTCGCGCGTTGCGTCAGGCGTCGAGGTTACCAATGGAAGAGCCAGAATCGTTCAGCGCCGTGGAAATCCCCGGCGATCCTTATGTCGTCACGAACACGTTCAACGTCGGCGGCAAGGGCAAGTCGCCGTTCGGCACCGCCGGCGCGATGCAGGACTTCCATGTGGTCACATGCGACGCCGTCGAGGCTTACGATGGTGAACGGAAGACCCTGGGCGATGTCATCGTACCACCGTCGGATATCCCCGAGTCTTTCTACGTGCCGGAGGACAAGCTGGAGAAGTGGCGCTACCTCAAGGGCTCGAAGAGCGAGGAGCGCGTCAACAAGCAGACCGGCTTCAAGTACCATTACTCGGAAGGCTCGATGGCGTTCCCGGACCTGCTCACGAACCCGTCGCGCACCATCCTCACCGGTGAGGGCGGCGCAGGCGCTTCCCGCTTCAAGCATATCGTAGAAATCGACGGCCGCTACCGCCGCCTTGTTCCCGACGAGCTCGACCAGCTCCAAGGCTTCCCGAAAGGCTGGACCGCCGACGGCATGAGCGACGGCCACCGCGCGTTCTGCATGGGAAACGCTCTTGTGGTCGGAATACCGCATCGCATTGGCGTCGAATTAGCACAGCGTTTGTAAAACCAATAAGAATCGCGAGGGCGTTGCTTTCCTTGTCAACCTCGCGATTCTGATGCGGTCTATACTTTCAGATTTGCGAACTCCTCGGTTGCGTAGTATTCATGAACCAGGTTTTTAACCCGGTTTCTTTTAAGGTAATCAAGCACCGTTATTGCGCCCATACGGTTAAGATACTTTGTGGCACCGACAAAGTGTTCCCTCTTAATCTCTACGCCAGCGTCGGACTGCTCTTTAATTGCATCGAGTATTCCCAGAGTTAGGGCTTTGACAAAGGGACAGGTCATTTGTCATTCAACGAGGGGTTACGCGTGGTGTTTGGCCGCAGAGCTTTTGGAGAGAAGCACGTACCAGTCCACGCAGGTGAAGCCGGATGACAGCTTGCCGGCGGCAACCCAGCTGTCCTGCCTCACGCACCGCCTGAGCGAGACCCTGCTCTCGATGACGCGGAAGGAGGCAGCTTCGGGGTCGTAGTCCACAAGTGCGAGGAAGTGGCGGGGGACGTGGGCGACCGCCGTGCCTCCCGAGAGCAGGTGCTCTGCCAGCCTGGCGTCGGCAATCGTTCCGTAGTACTGCCCGACAACACGAAAGCCCAGCTCCTCGCCGAACTCCCGCTCCACGTTGTCGTACAGGGCCTTGCGATAGGTGCCTTTTTCGCGGGGCCGGTAGGCGCCGATGCCCATCGCCCACTGCCCGATGCGCACGGCGTCGGGCAGGCTCCCGTTCAGGGCGTGGACGGCATTGCAAAAGGAGAAGATGCCGCATCCGGCCGAGGCGAAGCAAAGGTCCCGCAGGGCCTCGTCGCCACTTGTGGAGAAGCATCTATCCCGCTGGTCGTATACCATCAGGTCGTTGAAGGAGCGGTTCACGTCCACTGCGGCACCCGACCGCTGAAAGACGTTTCGTTATTAACAGTTTAAATTGCTGTGCTCATAGCAGCCGCCACAGCCTCCGGCCACGAGCTCGAGCTGTTCGTCGGAGAGCTCGATTCCCTCCGCCTCGACGATGTCGAGCAGCTCCTCCATGCTCTGGGCTGCCTTTGCCTTCTCCAGCAGCTCGGGCGAGAAGGCCTCCTTGATCTGCTCCTGCAGCTCGGGGCTCAAATCGTTGATGTTCATGCCGATGCCTCCGTTTCCTCGTTAGGCCTTACAACCACATGATAATAGATATACGCACACAGGCGCCTTGCCGTCCCGGTTACCCAGAAATGAATTACTCAGATGCGCATTCATCCACGTAAAGGTGCCTCAGATGCGTCTCCACCCGACAAGCGCCTCTTGAGTCCTTTGTTGCAACCCTCCCTCGAAGAACAGGCATTTGGAAGGATCTGCGCCAATTGAGTCCACTTCATCGCGCTCTCCCCCAGGAAGGATCATGGCCAGCGCCGGGCAGCCGCCGGCACACCGTTCGAAGTGTTGGCATGCTGAGCACTTGCCTCCGCGTCTGCGCAAGTTTCCAACGGTATCGCAGGCGACAGAGCGGTAGGCTTCGCTAGCCAGAATGTCGCCCAAGGGCCTCTCGCGTACGTTGCCCAGAGAAATCCCGCGCTTGGCGAAATAGCCACTCATCTGCATGCAGGGCACTATCTCCCCGGCGGACGTGATGGCAACCATTTCGCGATTGCCCAGGCAACGCGGACGCTCGTCTCGGTGCGCCCCATTGGCAAAGCGCTCTGTGGTAAGGCGGTAGCTCTTGGACTTTGGGAAAAGCGAGAGGTATTGCCACACGGCGAGCTCCATGGCGTGGTCTTGCTCGCTGTAGCGCCTACATGCCTCCAGCGTGGTCGCATAGTATTCCTCTACGGACAGGGTCGCGCCCGAGGCGTTTGCGAGCCAACGATCCGACTCGCTGGTCCGGATGAGCCGTGCGGAGCTCACGCCCAGGTCGTCCAGGCAGCGCAGCGTCTCGTCGAGGGAATCGGCGGTGATCCTGTTCACCTGGATTTGCGCGGACACCCGATAGCCGTTTTCTATGCACAGCTCGATCGCGCGCAGCGTTCGCACCTCCGCCCCTGGAGCGCCGCGCATGAAGTCATGGTGGCCCAGCCCGTCGAAGGAGATCTTCATGAGGGGATTGCAGCCGAGCGCGTGCAGGTTATCGAGTGCTTCCTTGCTGATGAAGTACCCATTCGTGTTTATCTTGTCCACGTACATGCCGCGCGCGTAGATCTCTCGGACCGCATCGATGAACCTCGGATGCGCCATCGGCTCGCCGCCCGTGAGCATGACGGAGTGGATTCCACACGCTTGCGCCTGGTCGAACAGGCACACAAGGTCCCCGAAATCCCACTCCGTCATAAGCGGGGCGTTGTCGGCCGCGTTGAAGCAGTGCGGGCAGTTGTAGTTGCATCTCCCCGTTATCATGAGGTTCATCTTTGGCACATGGACGTTGTCGTAGCGCCGAAAAACCGACCAGGCGCCAGGAGCATCCCCTTTTTCGCAGGGGCTTACGAGGCCGCGTCTCTCCAGCCGGCCGAGGGTGTCGTTGGGCTCGAGTTCGGTCGAGCCGTTGCACAGAAGCATGCAGAAGAACTCACGGCTCGTGAGCCGCCGCGCACGGGGCTCGCCCTTCACGTAGTAGGCAAAGGGGACATCCTTCCAACCGCGAAGCGCTATGTGATCGTTCATTCGGTAGTGCATTTACCGGCCCGCTTTCGTCTGGCTCGGGAAGCCCGCCTTCTTGAGCAGGTAGGCGTCTATACGCTCGGGGTTCTTCGTGCAAGAGCGCCCCCCGCCCAGGCGGGCAAGCAGGCACCCGCCATAGCAAACCGTCAGCAGCTCGCATTGCATGCACTCCTCGTCCTTCGTGGGCAAGATGTGTTCCAGGCACTTTGCCATGTGCAGCTGGTCCAGCCTGCCCAAGCCGTCTTCGTCCAGGTCGAGGATGTTGCCGTAGGCGAAGTCGCGGTTCGCGGCGAGCTCGTTGCAGTGGGGGAAAAGGTACCCCTTGTCGTCAACCAGGTAGTTGTCCAGCTGGACGACATGGCAGTTGAAGAGCTTGGGGGTGTATTTGTTGGAGCGCTCCTCGAGGTCTGTTGTGTCCAGGATCTTGTAGTACTCGTCGGATGGGAGATGGCTCGTGGGATCGCCGCGCTGCGCGCCTGCGGCCGAGGTGTGGACCGGCGTCGGGGAGCAGCGCATCTCGTTGCCCGTGCTCTTGGCTATGGCGCCTATCGCCTCCTGCAACTTTCCGTACGACTCATAGTTGTCTGCATGCAGGTTCGAGCGGATGTTGAGCACCATGCCGGTTTTGATGGAGGAGAGGTTGGCCAAGATCCGATCAAAGGTGGCACCGCCGCCGTGCAGGTGCCTGGTCTTGTCGTGGTCGGATCCGTAGCCGTCGAGCGTGACGATGACGAAGCGGCAGTTGACACCCTCGAGCAGGTCTACCATCGTTTGGCCGAGCAGGTAGGCGTTGGTGTGGATGTTCGAGCTGAAGCCGGCCCCGTGCCGTGTCGCCACATCCATGAGCCTGTGGCCGAGGTCGTCGATGATGTCTGCGGCCAGCAGGGGCTCGCCGCCAAACCAATCGACGGTCATCCGCTCGTATCCGCCCTGCCCGAATTTGGCATCGGTTAGGCGCACGACCTGGTCCTGCACTGCCTGCAGCATGCGCCCGCTGCGCCGTTCCTGGAAACAGTAGGGGCAGGCGAAGTTGCAAAGCGACGTCACATGGAGGGTAAGCCGGAGCACCTTGTCGGTCCTGCCCGCATAGTCGTCGTACCGCGCACGAATCTGATTCTTCAGGACCTCGAGTTCGTCGCAATCTGACAGAAACCCAAGCTCGCGCCACCTTTTCACTACCGGGTGATCCTGCGAGAATTGCGGCGAGAGGTCGAAGAGCAGCTTCTGCGCCTTGCTTAACCGCAGCAACGCGCCGGTATTGAAGTTGTACACGAGGCAGTCGGTGCTCTCCGGAATGGCAACCACGTAGTTGTATCTCGAGTGGTGCGTCATAAGATCCTTCCGTCGCCTGCCACTTCAGCTCTCCATCGGAAACCCCGATTCTCCGTTAGGCTGCTGTGGATATAGATAATATACCGTGAAAACGCCGGACGAAATCCGGCGTTTTCACTCGAAACGAGGGAGGTGGCTCGGGGCCCAGCTAGGCAAATGGCAGAGGAGTGACTGCATGGAAAAGCGAAAAAAGACCGCCCCTGAGGGATGGTTCAAATGGGAGCGCCCGGGGATCGACTTCCCTTTTACAACGACGACTCCGTACCCGCCTGGCATGCCTAGCTGCTCATCGTGGCGACGTTGTTCGTGGCGGTGGTTGTGAATGTCACGACCTTCCTTCAGGTGGGTGGGCCGGTCTTCAAGGCCGTCCTCTTTTTCCTGATCACGCTGATTGCGCTCCTGTTCGTGGCGCATGGCGATACCGGCACGGCCATCAAGAAGCCGCGCCTCGGGGAATACTAAAGACTTCCAAGATGCTTCAAAGGTATTTGATGAAACGGATTTCATCATTTGTTGGGATATCAACGACGAGGATATTCAGAAGCTGAAGGATTTCGGAATTGATTGCGAAGAGTTTTCCCAAGGGAGTTTGCACGCTGTAGATATCCCAAAGTGCGTCACCCATAGGTTAAGCATAGCCAATGTGAATCCGATGTACGCAATAGGCCTCAAAAAGCTTCTGTAATAAACCATTCAGTATTTCTGCTGCGCCACGGGGCCATTGCCACTGCCACCAGCTTACGTTTCCGTCGTTGGGCCGCAACCCCGCGCCCCCCGCTCCCGGGCTTTCGCGGGGCGGTCGTGCCCCCTGGGGCGCACGGCGCATGGAAGCGCCACTGGGCTGCCGTGAGCACGTCCGAGAGGAAGATCCGCATCTTGCTCACGTCCACCTCGTTAATGAGCGCGTCGAAGGCAACGTCCACCGCCTGGATGGCATCGATAGCATCCGCGAACACTGACTGCCCGTACGGGCTCATGTACACGCGCATGTTGTCGACGGCCGGCTTCACGATGGAGAAGGTGGTGAAGGGACTGCCCGTGTCGTACTCTGCGCACACGCCCGCGGGCTCGACGACGTTCCCGTCCTCGTCGAACAGCACGGTGACGATCCTGTACGTGCCTTCGTTTCCATGTGAAGATGTGGAAGGTGAATCACTCACTCCCAGGCCGCCCTTGAGGTGCATCTGCAGCTGGTCAACGGCCTTCCCACGGTAGAAGGCCCGCGTGACGAACGCGCACTCCGTGATGCCGTCCTCGTCCCAGCTCAGGGGGATGACCATCCTAGCGTCATAGTGGCAAATGCGAACCTTGCGCTTGCCCAGGTCAATCCAGAGCGCCCATGCGCCCGTGCCGAGCCCGAAGGCACGCACCACGGTCGCCTGCGCCGCGTTCATGAAGTTTGTGGAAGAGAAGAACGAGTTGATCCAGTCGGTCGCCCTCTGGTCCTCGCAAATGACCTTGACGTCCTCGTTTAGGAGAAGAGACCCCCATTCCTTGCAGACACGCATGGCAGGGTGAATGGACCTCCGGTGAACCTCGTACACCCGCCCGAGCCCGTCCTTGTCGCGGTAGTCGTAGAGATCCCCACGCGCCCCCATCCAGTCATCCCAAGACCGAATCCAGGGCTCCATGTCATCGAGCGGAAGAACAAACCCAAGCCTGCGAAGATACTCTTTCACATGCTCCGGTACCCAGTACTCGTCCAAGCTATTAACGCTCATGAGAAGACCTCCTCACCGCGAATAAGTTCATGGTGAAGTTTCCGCCACCGTCACAACCTCGCCCGTGCCTTAGAATGTGAGCTTGAAGAAGCCGAGGAGCACGGAGGTCGTGATGGTGGATTACGGGCTGAAAGACAAGGTCGCGATTATCACGGGCGCGAACAACCCGCAGGGAATCGGTGCTGCGACCGCCATCGCCTTCGCCCGCGAGGGCGCAAAGGTGGTTCTGACTTACAAGAAGGTGCCGCGCGAGTACGACGATGCGAGGGCTGACGAGAACGGGGCCGACCGCTACTACAGAGCCAACGCGGGCGATGCTTCAGAAGTGGAAGAGAAGCTCATCGGGCTGGGCGTGGATTACCTCGTTTTGGAGAAGGACATATCTGACGAAGCCCAGGTGAAGGAAATCTTCGATGCGGCTATCGGGCGATTCGGACGCGTCGACGTCCTCGTGAACAACGCCGCCACCGACGACGAGACCGGCAAGGACACCATAGAGGCCATAACCCGCGAGGTCATCGACGACACCTTCGCCGTCAACGTGCGCGGCAGCCTGATGATGACGGCGGAGTTCGTGCGCCGCCGCGGCGACTACGGGAGGATAATCAATCTCTCCACCGACTCCGCCCAGGTCTTCGCCGGCCAGATAGCCTACGGTGCGAGCAAGGCGACGCTCGAAGCCCTCACTCGCAGCATTGCCATGGAGGTCGGGAGATACGGCATAACGGTGAACAGCGTCGCGCCGGGTCCCACCCAAACGGGATGGATCGACGAAGAGCTTGAGAAGGCCGTGCTGCCGCTCATTCCCATGGAGAAGCTGATCCAGCCGGAAGACATCGCGAACACGATAGTCTTTCTAGCGAGCGAGCAGGCGAGGATGATAACGGGCCAAGTGATAAAGGTCTCAGGCGGCCATGCGCTGTAGCTTGGCGAATCACCCGCGCAACACGTCATCCATTACCGCATAGCGTACCGCATCGATGGAATGGTCCTGGCCATCGGGTATCTCGTCTTCCCACGTTCCGTCAGAGTTTCGCAGGTACTCCTTCAGCGTGAATTCCTCGTACGTCTTCGGGCACCTCACAGGGTCGATGACGATTTCGCGAAGCCCCGCCAGCCACTCATAGCTAAGCTTGCGCATGCGTGCTTTTCGCGCCGGGCGGATGCGTATACCGAACTCGCGCCGAGGAACCGCCAGTCCGGCACCTCGATATCGTCGGTCAGCGCGTCCAGGCAGGGCAACAAGAGGCTCAAGAACCTGCTCATATTCTCGTGCAACTCGCTGACGCGCAGCCGCGGCCGCTTCGGCGAGTACTACCGCAAGTGCCGTGGCAGGGGCATGTGTCACGGCGAGGCGCTGAAGGCCGTGGCCAGGAAGAGGATGAAGGTGATTTACGCGATCATGCGGGACAAGGTGCCGTACTCAGCCTAGCGACCGCATCCCCGATACGAGGAGCAGGCCCCTTGCGGGGCCTGCGTCAGCATTGTCATTCGAAGGGGCGCCAACCAAAACCACCGGTTGACAAAACCATAGGAACACCCCCCATGCGGGCAATCCCGTCCAGACCGATTCTCGTTGGCGTGCTTGCACAGGGATCTGTCCCCTGTGTTCCTCCCCTGTGTTCCCAGCCTTGCATGCCTGCACAGGGAACTGTCCCCTGTGTTCCTCACCGCTTCTTCTGGCGATACGCCCATCTCGTCGAGCATCTCGAGCAGCATCGTCGGATCGGGCTTGCGCGGCGTGGGCGGAATCTCGCCCCGCGCAGCATCGAGCAGTCCGGGGAAATAGTGGTCGGCCAGCTCGTGAACAGCCGCATCGAACTTGTTCGAAAGCACCGCCGTCTTCATCCCGCACGCCCGAAGGTCGCGCAGCGCTTCGAGAATGCCCGGGAATGGCGCGGTGTACCGGTCGCCGCATTCCAGATAGATGGCCTGCCAAACCTTCAGGGTCTGCTGGCGCTCTTCGGGCGAGGCATCGGGCGGGCAGGCCTGTCCGACCAGGCGCTCTGCCCCATTCCCCACATACGTGAGCACCTCGTCTGCGGTGTGCAGCGGAAACCCCATACGCTCGAGCGCCAAGTTGGTGACGGCAGTCAGGTCGGGAAGGGTATGCAAAACCGTCCCATCCATGTCAAACACAAACGCCCGAATCGTCATCGCATGCCTCGCTTTCCATTACCCATCCTAGGGCCTCTCATCATACACCGGACACTTCACCTCGTAGTCCTTCTGTCACATGACACTTCACCTCGTAGCCCTTCTGTCATGTGGGTGCTGCGGCTCGTGGCCGTTCCATCCAATTGCAAGCCCCGCCAAAAGCCGGTGCCGACGACGATTCGTCAAAAGCTCAAGCTTGGTTAACCGTTCACCGACAATTTCACACCGCTCGCGGCGATTCGACACGCTAACGCCACAACTTCTCCACAGATGGCGCAATATACGGTTGGAAACGTGTCCAGTAGCGTTTCCAGTAACGTTTCCGAAGCACTTCGGACACAGGGGTGGAACAGGGTCAGATGGCAACCATCAAAGACATCGCATCCTACTGCAACGTTGCCGTGAGCACGGTTTCTCGTGTGCTCAACAACCATCCCGACGTGAGCGCCAGCACCCGCAAGAAGGTCCTCAAAGCCGCTCACGACCTCCACTACGTTCGCAACACCAGCGCCCGCGATCTTGCCCTGCAACCCACCAACTCCATCGGGCTCGTGGTGCGGGGTTCCGAAAACCCGTTCTTCACCTCCATCATCGCTTCCATCGAAGCCAGCTGCGAGGCCCGGGATTATTCCATGGTGCTCCATCAGATTCCCGTCACCGCAGACGAGGTGGTGGAAGGAGCCCGTCTCGTCCAGTCCAAGCGGCTCAAGGGTCTCATCTTGCTCGGCGGACGCTACGACTACACCCGCGAAGACGTCGAGGCCTTCGGCGTTCCTTTCGTATGCTGCGCTTATACCAACCGCTTCGGCAAGCTCGACCCCGCGGACTTCTCGTCCGTCTCGATTGACGACAAGGTCGAAGCCTACCGCGCCACCAAGATGCTCATCGATAACGGCCACACCAAGATCGCCATCCTCCTCGACTCCGCGCACGACCGTTCCGTCTCCGAGTGCCGCTACCGCGGGTATTGCGACGCGCTCGCCGATGCGGGCATTCCCCTCGACGAGGGCCTCGTGTGCGAGACGATGGATTTCGAGATGCGGGCAGCCTTCGAACGCGTCACGCGCCTTATGGCCGAACGTCCGGATGTCACCGCCATCTTCGCCGAGGCCGACATCATGGCCATCGCGGCGATAAAGGCCGCCCATGACGCCGGCCTAACCATCCCTGACGACATCTCGATTATCTCCATCGACGGCATCGAGCTGTCTCGCTTCACCACGCCAACGCTCACCGCGTTCACGCAACCCCAGACGTTGATGGGCCAAAAGGCCGTGGAAATATTGGTGGAAGTGCTTGACAACGCTGCGCCCTGCAGCCACGTCAGGCTCGAAACAACCCTGAGGCCCGGGGGTACCGTGGGCCATGTTCGTACGGAGACTTAGTGTGAAGGACGCTGAGTAAAGACAGAGAAGGAGTACTAGTATGAGCAAGAAATTATCCCGTTTGGTCGTGCTTGTCGTCACTGTCGTCATGGCCATGTCCCTCGCCGCCTGCGGCGGTAGCAGCAGCGGCGGAGGTGGCGAAGCCAGCGGAGGCAGCGTGTACTGGCTCAACTTCAAGCCCGAGCTTGATGAGACCGCGCAAACGCTTGCCAAGCAGTACACCGAGGAGACCGGTACGCCCGTGAAGGTCGTCACCGCCGCTTCCGGCACCTATCAGCAGACCCTCATCGCCGAGATGGACAAGAGCGAAGCTCCGACCCTCTTCATCATCGGCAACGCCGCTGGCGTGAAGGAGTGGGGCGACTACGCGATGGACCTGAAGGGCACCAAGATCGAGTCCGAGCTCTCCACCGATGCATACAACCTGTATGACGCAGACGGCAAGCTCGTGTCCATGGGTTACTGCTATGAGTGCTATGGCATTGTCGCCAATGCCGACCTCATCAAGGAGGCTGGCTACGACATCGCCGACATCAAGGACTTCGAGTCCCTGAAGACGGTTGCCGAAGGCATTCATGCTAACGCCAAGGACCTCGGCTTTGACGCCTTCGCCGCCACCGACATGGACGACGCCTCCAGCTGGCGTGTCACCGGCCACATGGCCAACCTCGAGTACTACTACGAGGAGCAGGATTCCGGTGCCTTCGACGAGAACACCTCCGAGATTACCGGCAAGTATCTGCCCAACTACAAGAACCTCTACGACCTGATGATCAACAACTCCGCCGTTGAGCCCACCAAGCTCGCCACCGGCGGCCATGATCCCTCTGCCCAGTTCACCGATGGCAAGGCTGCCTTCTTCCTGACCGGCTCTTGGGATTACGCCACCCTGTCTGCTGCTCAGCCGAGCGCGAAGATGCTCCCCTACTACTGCGGTGTTGCTGGCGAGGAGAAGGCCGGCCTCAACTGCGGTACCGAGAACTGCTGGGCCGTTAACGCCAACGCCTCCGAGGCCGACCAGCAGGCCACCATCGACTTCATGGTGTGGCTGGTTTCCAACCCGGACGCCTCCGCTGCCCTCGTCGAGCAGCTCGGCATCCTCCCCTACAAGAATGCCGCTCCGTCCACCAACGGCTTCCTGAACGATGCCGCTGCTTACTCTGACGCCGGCTGCTACGTCATGGACTGGGCCACGAACTACCAGCCCAATGTCGACCAGTATCGTGCCGCCCTGGTTTCGGCGCTGAACGCCTACAACGCCGATCAGAGCGACGCCAACTGGGATGCCGTGAAGACCGCCTTCGTTGACGGTTGGGCCAAGCAGTGGGCTGCTGCCAACAAGTAAGACCGGCCTAGCCGACCTTCCTTGGCCGGGGCGGACGGAGAGCCGTCCGTCCCGGCTTTCTTTAGCAGGCATTTCCTCCGGATAAGGAAAGGAGTTGAAGACAAGCATGGCAGTCAGGAATTCCATCAGAACTGCAACACGACGCTTCTCATGGCTGTTCGTCGGTCCCGTTGTGGCGGCGTTTGCCATAGGCTTCGTGTGGCCGTTCCTCCAGGGCATCTACCTGTCCTTCTGCAAATTCAAGACTACGTCAAACGCCGAATTCATCGGCGTCGGCAATTACGGTGAAGCCATCGCCGACCCCAGCTTCCAATACTCGTTTGGCTACACCGCCATCACCGCCGTGGTGAGCCTCGTGCTCATCAACGTCATCGCCTTCATGATCGCGTATCTGCTCACGCAGAGCATCAAGGGCTCCAACCTCTTCCGCACGGTGTTCTTCATGCCGAACCTCATCGGCGGCATCGTGCTGGGCTACATTTGGTCGATGATTTTTGACGGTATCCTCGCGGCTTATAGCACTTCCATCCTGCTGAATACCACCTACGGTTTTTGGGGCTTGATCATCCTCATGTGCTGGCAGCAAATCGGCTACATGATGATCATCTACATCGCAGGTCTGCAGGCAGTGCCCGAGGACATGCTGGAAGCCGCAAAGATCGACGGCGCCGACAAGTGGCAGACCCTCTTCAAGGTCGTCATCCCCAACGTGATGCCGGCCATCACCATCTGCATGTTCCTGTCGCTCACTAACGGCTTCAAGCTGTTCGACCCGAACCTCGCACTTACCGCTGGTCTGCCCTTCATCATCCAGCCCGACGGCTCCACCATCAACACCACTGAGATGCTGGCCCTCAACATCTACAACACGTTCTACACCGCAGGTGCCGGCACGCGCGGCGTGGCCCAGGCCAAGGCTGTCCTCTTTTTCATCCTGGTCGCCGGCCTCGGACTCGCCCAGCTCGCGTTTACCCGTAAGAGGGAGGTGCAGCAATAATGGCAACTAAAGAAGAAACACTTGCAGCCGAGCGTCGCAAGAAGAGCATCCTCTCCGTGGTGCTTTCCATCGTCTGCATCATCTGGTGCCTGCCCGTCGTGGCGGTCATCATCAATTCGTTCAAAGCCAACACCTACGTCAAGACCGAGACGTTCGCGCTTCCCAGCGAACAGAGCTTCGTCGGCTTTGACAACTTCACCAAGGGCATGACCTTCGGCAATTACCCGTTCCTCAATTCCGTGACATACAGCGTGGTCATCACCGTGCTATCCGTCGCCCTCATCCTCATCTTCTGCTCGATGGCAGCCTGGTACATCGCACGAGTCGATTCGCTCTTCTGCAAGATCATCTACTTCCTGTGCATCTTCTCGATGGTCGTGCCGTTCCAGATGGTCATGTTCACCTTGTCCAAGACCGCTGACCAGCTGAGCCTGAACACGCCGTGGACGATACCCATCGTCTACCTGGGATTTGGCGCCGGCCTCGCGATCTTCATGTTCGTGGGCTTCGTCAAGTCCATCCCGCTCGAAATCGAGGAAGCCGCCGCCATCGACGGCTGCGGGCCGGTACGCACCTTCTTCTCGGTGGTGCTTCCCATGCTCAAGCCCACGCTCATCTCGGTGGGCATCCTCGAGATCATGTGGGTGTGGAACGACTACCTGTTGCCGGTACTCGTGCTCGACATCAACGAGTTCCGCACCATCCCCATCCACATCCAGTACCTCAAGGGTAGTTACGGCACCGTCGACTTGGGCGCCACAATGGCACTCATCCTCATGGCGATTATCCCGGTCGTCGTCTTCTACCTGGCGTGCCAGAAGCACATCATCAAGGGCGTCGCCGCTGGTGCTGTGAAGGGATAAACCGTGAAACGTTCGAGTGGCATCATACTCCCCGTCTACGCTCTGCCTTCTCCGTATGGCGTCGGCTCGCTCGGGCAGGCTGCGCTCGATTTCGTGGACTTCCTCGTCGATGCGGGCCAGGCCTGGTGGCAGATGCTGCCGGTCGGCCCCACCAGCTATGGGGATTCGCCCTACCAGAGTCCTTCGACTTTCGCGGGCAACCCCTACTTCATCGACCTTGACGCCCTCGTAGCCGACGGGCTTCTCGAACAAGCCGAGGTTGACGCCGTGGACTGGGGCAACGACCCCGCCTGCGTGGATTACTCGGGACTCTTCGAGAAGCGCCCGGCGCTGCTTCGCCGTGCGTACGAGCGCGGTTGGAAGCGCGACGGCGCGAGCGTGGAGGCGTTTCGCGCAAAGAACGCCTCCTGGCTGGAAGACTACGCGCTTTTCATGGCCGTGAAGCGCTATTTCGGCATGGCCACGTGGACCGAATGGCCTGACGAGGCCATACGCCTCCGCGAGCCCAGCGCCATAACGCGCTACCGCGATCTGCTCGCAGACGAGGTGCACTACAACGTGTATGTGCAATTTCTCTTCTTCAAGCAGTGGGAGCGGCTGCACGACTATGCGCGCGACAAGGGCGTGGGCCTGATGGGCGACATGCCCATTTACGTGGCGCTCGACTCGGCAGACGTGTGGGCGAACCCCGCACAATTCATGCTCGACGAGCGCAACATGCCCACCGAGGTGGCCGGCGTACCACCCGACGCCTTCACCGCCGACGGCCAGCTGTGGGGCAACCCGCTCTACGACTACCAGGCCATGGAGGCCGACGGATTCGGCTGGTGGATCAGGCGCGTCTCCGGCGCGGCTCAGCTGTTCGACATGCTGCGCATCGACCACTTCCGCGGCTTCGAGAGCTTCTGGGCAGTGCCGGCGGGCGATGAAACCGCACACAACGGACGATGGGTCAAAGGCCCGGGCATGAAGCTCGTGGGCACATTGCAAGATCGGTTCCCCCAGCTTCGCCTGGTGGCCGAAGACCTCGGCTACGCAACTCCCGAAGTCGCAGCCCTGCTCGCCGACTCGGGCTTGCCCGGCATGAAGGTGCTCGAGTTTGCATTCGACTCGCGCGATGCAAACGGCCCCGCGCATCGGCCCCACAACTACACCGCCAACTGCTTGTGCTACGTGGGCACGCACGATAACGCAACCATCATGCAATGGCACGACGAAGCCGACCCGGCCGACGTGCAGCAAGCCACGCAGTATTTGGGGATTCACGACCCCGAAGGCTTCGCATGGGGTTTCATTCGCGGTGGAATGGCCAGCGTGGCAGGGCTCTTCGTGGCCCAGATGCAAGACTACCTCGAACTGGGCGCGGAGGCCCGTACCAACACGCCCGGAACATCAGGCAATAATTGGCGATGGCGCATGACAGCCGGGCAAGCGACGCCCGAGCTGGCCAGTCGTATCGCCACCATGACCAAACTGTATGGAAGGAATGCTCGATAATGGCAGAAGTCATACTCAAGCACATTAAGAAGGTGTATCCAAACACCGAAAAGAAGGCCAAGAAGAGGTGGGGGAAGAAGGCCAAGGAGCCCGAGAAGAAGACCTCCAACCTCTTGATTACCGAAGAAGGCGTCGTGGCGGTTCCCGACTTCAACCTGGAAATCGCCGACCGCGAGTTCGTGGTGTTCGTCGGCCCGTCGGGCTGCGGCAAATCCACGACGCTGCGCATGATCGCCGGCCTCGAGGAAATCTCGGGTGGCGAGCTCTACATCGACGGCAAGCTCATGAACGACGTGGCCCCCAAGGACCGCGACATCGCCATGGTCTTCCAGAGCTACGCCCTGTATCCCCACATGACCGTGCGCGAGAACCTGGCGTTCCCGCTGAAGCTGCGCAAGTACCCGAAGGACGAGATCGACGCCAAGGTCAACGAGGCTGCCGAGGTGCTCGGCATCACCCAGTTCCTCGACCGTAAGCCGAAAGCCCTCTCGGGCGGCCAGCGCCAGCGCGTGGCCATCGGCCGCGCCATCGTGCGCGAGCCCAAGGTCCTGCTGATGGACGAGCCGCTCTCGAACCTCGACGCCAAGCTGCGTAACCAGATGCGCGCCGAGATCATCAAGCTGCGCCAGCGCATTAATTCGACCTTCGTCTACGTCACGCACGACCAGACCGAGGCCATGACGCTGGGCG
>JAUNEQ010000134.1 GCA_030525445.1 Coriobacteriia bacterium
CGGCCACCGGCGACATGAGCCGCATGCACTTCAACGAGCAGTTCATGCAGACCACCAAGTACGGCACGCGCATCGTGCACGGCCCGCTCACGTTCTGCCTGGGAAGCACGGCGAGCACGCTTATCCAGCAGAAATACGACGCGGGCATGCCGAGCGTCTCGTATGGATACGATCACGTGCGTTTCACAGCGCCGGTGTTCTTCGGCGACACGATTACCGCCACGTACACGGTGACCGACGTGGACGAGGAAGCCATGAAGACCTTTGCCGACGTTGTGATGGTGAACCAGAAGGACGAGGTCGTGTGCGTGTGCAAGCACATCCTGAAGTTCTTCGAGGTGGAGCAGTAAGCTCGCATAGGGTGGGACGCCCCGGAGCCGGGGCGTCCCGCGTGGAGGCTACACCCCGCGGATCTTCCAGGCGAGGTCGCGGAGGCGGTCGACGATCCACAGGCACGCGCTGCGGATGGGCGACGTGAGAAACGGGCGCACCAGGTTGGCGAGCGCGAGCAGGATGAGGGTGTCCTCGAATGAGATGAAACCCAGGCGCGCGCTTGTGCCGAATGGGTCGGAAAAGCTCACGAGCAGGCATACCAGGAGCAGGAACAGAAACCGGTAGGGGAAGATCGCGAAGAACCGCCACAGCGGCAGGTACCACTTCGGGAAGGGGCGCACGGGGTTTTCCTTCGGTTCGGGTTGCGGCTTTTGGCTGAACGATTCGTATTCCCCGTTGTAGTACTTTGACTGTCCCTGCGCCGCTTGCTGTGCGTGGCGTTTGGCGCTCGCGGCGCCGGGCCGGAAACGCGGGTCGTTCCAATAGTATTCCGACGTGCTTTCGCGGCGCTTTCGCCGGTCGGCCGCACCGGGGCGCGAGCCTTCGAATGGGTTATATGCCCGGGTGGCGGTGGGAGGTGGCGGTGCCCAGGAAACGCCACGCATCTCGGGCCCGTCGGGTGCCGCCGGATTGGCCTCGCAGGTGAGCGTCGGCCCCCACCGCTCGATGAGGGGGTCGAGGTAATCCTTCGCCTCGTTGATTTCCTGCATCTTATGCGTCGCCGTTTCGCGGTTGATGCCGTGAGCCTCGGCGGCGTCGGGATGATGGATGGCGGCCAACGTGCGGTATGCCGCTTTCAGGCGTGCAGCATCGTATTCACCGGTGAGCCCCAAGATATGTTCGGCCGCATATTTATCCATTGCCCCATTATGCCGCATAACCGCCCGAGCTGCGGTTTAGCCGAAGGTGACCGTCCCCTCTTCGGTTGATTCGTGAGACCTCCCGCGCGAGAAGCCCGATTTTGACCCAAAACCAAGGTTTTTGATCAATGGAAAATCGGATACCCAGACCAGAGAGTCCAAGCATTCGGCAGAGCCCCAGTTCAGACGATATTAGTCTCAAATAAGAATAGTAAGTATTTGAAGGCGTGAAAAACCCATTGATCAAAAACCTTGGTTTTGGGTCGATTTGGGCCATTCCGCGCCCGACCTTTGATGCCGAATGGTCGAAACCGTGCCGGAAGCGCTTCTCTTGAACCGAAGGAGACGCCAACTAAGTCGGTTTTCACGCGCTCTATTAGCTCCGACCCGCGTTGGCCAAGTGCGTTCGCGTTACAGAATGTGGGAGATCAGCAGCACGACGGCGAGCAGCGCCACCAGGGCAGCTGCGGCGATGGCGTCGTTGCGGGTGAAGGCCAGGGGCAGCAGGCGCGTGCGGCCCTGGGCACCGTGGTAGCAGCGGGCGTCCATGGCGGAAGCGAGCGTGTCCGCGTGGCGGAAGGCGCTCGCGAACAAGGGCACGAGCAGGCTCGTGAGGCCGGCGATGCCGCTTTTCGTGGGGCTCGTGGCCAGCTTGGCGCCGCGGGCGAGCTGCGCGATGCGGATAGTCTGAAGCTCCTCGGCGAACTGCGGGAGGAACCGCAGCGCGATGCCTAGGATCATCGCGAATTCATGCGCCGGCACGCCGATGCGCGCGAGGGGCGCGAGCAACCGTTCGAAGGCTTCGGTGATGTCGAGCGTCGTGGTGGTGAGCGTGAGCATGCTGCCCGCCAGCAGCAGCACGGTAAGGCGAATGGAGATGAAAATCGCCATGCGCACGCCCTCTTCGCTTATCTGGATGAATCCCCACTGTGCGAGCACGGCGCCACCTTGCACCCAGAACAGGTTGAAGAGCGCGGTGAGCACGATGATGAACGAGAGCGGGGCGATGGAGCGGAATGCCTGGCCGAGCGGTACCCGCGCGAGGAAGCACAGGGCGAGGGTCGCGACCACGACCACACCGAGTGCGGGGAAGTTCGCCGCGCTGAACGTGATGACCATCCAGAAGATGACCCCGACGAGCTTCGTGCGGGGGTCGAGATTGTGGATGATGCTGTCTGCCTCCCAATAGCGGCCGAATAACGCGTTGCGAGCCATGGCTACTCCGCGATGTTGTGCTGGCAGCGCGCGGCGATGGCATGGGCCAGCGAGTCGAGCGTGGGAAGCCCGGTGCCCAGCGGCAGCGAATACCCGCGCTTCGCGAGGTTGTTGGCAAGCGAGACCGCCTGCGGCACGCCCAGGCCAATGGCGCGCAGGCCCGGTTCGTCGGCGAAGACCTCCTCGGGCGTTCCCAGCGCATGCATGTGCCCGTTGTTCAGCACGAGGATGCGGTCGCACAGTTCTGCGAGGTCATCCATGTTGTGCGAGACGATGACGACGGTGAGGCCCTGTTTGCGGTGCAGCTCCACCACCAGGTTCAGGAACGACTTGCGCGCCTGCGGATCGAGCCCGGCGGCGGGCTCGTCGAGGATGAGCGTCGAAGGCCTCATGGCGAGCACGCCCGCGAACGCCACGCGGCGTTGCTGGCCACCGGAAAGCGCGAAGGGATTCCGCTGCCCGATCTTGTCGACGTCCAAGTGCACCATCGCAAGGCCCTCGCGCACGCGCGCCTCCACCTCATCGGCGGAAAGGCCCAAGTTGCGCGGGCCGAACGCCACATCGTCGAAAACGGTTGCGGCGAACAGCTGGCGTTCGGGGTACTGGAACACGACGCCCACATCGCGGCGCGCCTCGGCGGCGGCGTGCTTGTCGGCGAGGTTGTGCCCGTTCGCGGTGACGGTGCCATACGTGGGCTGCAGCAGGCCGTTTGCAAGCTGGATGAGCGTGCTCTTGCCGCTGCCGGTGTGGCCGGCGATGCCGAACAGCTCTCCGTCCTCCAGCGTGAACGAGAGGTCTGCAAGCGCCCACAGGTCGTCGGGCAGGCGCCCCCAATCGGCAGGCTGCGGCTCGCCGCCGCGCGAGCGGCGCTTGCGGCGGCTGCGCTGCGCGGCTTCATAGGTGAAGGACACGCCGTCGAAGGTGATCATCGCGCATCACCCCCTGCAAGCAGCGAGGCGATTTCGTCTTCGAGCGAGGCGGCATCGACGTGCATCTTCACCGGCACGCCCCGTTTGCGCAGCTCGTGGCTCATGCTCACGGCAAAGGGAACCTCCAGCGACAGCCGCTCGAGCACATCGAATTGCGTGAGCACCTCATCGGGCGTTCCCATGAGCGCGATGTGCCCGTTCTCGAGCACCACGATGCGGTCGGCCAGCGCGGCCTCCTCCATGAAATGCGTGATGAGGATGATGGTGAGCCCGGCTTCGTTGAGCTCGCGGCAGACGCGCATGAGACCGGCGCGTCCACGCGGGTCGAGCATGGCGCTAGCCTCGTCGAACACGAGGATGCTCGGCTCCATCGCGAGCACGCCCGCCACGGCGACGCGTTGTTTCTGGCCGCCGGAAAGGCTCGTGGTCTCGCGGGTCTCGAAACCCTGCAAACCCACCTGCTTCAGCGCGGCGGTCACCCGTTCGCGCAGCTCTTCGGTGGGGACACCCAGGTTTTCGGGGCCAAACGCCACATCGTTCTCGATGACGCTTGCGACGATCTGGTCGTCGGGGTTCTGGAAAACCATGCCCGCGTTGCTGCGGATGTAATAGGTGTTGGCGGGATCCGCCGAATCGCGGCCCAGGATATAGACCGTGCCCGAATCGGGCGCAAGCAGGGCGTTGATGTGCTTGGCCAGCGTGGATTTTCCGCTGCCATTGCCGCCCAGCACGCAGAGGAACTCGCCCTCGCGCACGGTGAGGGAGATGTCCTCGAAGGCGTTGGTCTTGCCGTCGTAGGTGAAGCTCGCGTTGTTGAATTCGATGGCGCTCATGGTGTGAGGATCATGCGGGTCGTGCCCGCTCGGCCGTTATCGGCCGCGCACCTGGTCTTTCTCGGGGGTGATGAGGTTCGAGATGCTCTTGTACACCACGCCGGTGAGGATGCTCACGACGATCGCCTTGATGATGTTGAACGGCAAGATGGCCGGCACGATGAGGCCGACGACCGCATCGAACGGGATGCCGTAGAACATCGGGTCGATGACGAGGTTCGCGACGATGGCGGCGACGACGAGCAGCACGGCGGAGATGACCATGCCGGTGACCGCGCCCTTGAAGGTGCGGTTGCGCTGGTAGATGGCCGAAGCCGGCAGGATGAATGCGCAGGCCACGATGATGTTCATGAGGGCGCCCACCCAGTTGCCGTCGATGGCGGCATGCGCCACGGCGTACACGATGCCCACGAGGATGCCGGGGCCGGCGCCGTAGGCGAAGCCCACGACCGCGGCGGGAACGAGGGCGATGTCGAGCTTCAGGAACGAAGCGGCGGGCATGATGGGGAACTCGATGAAGCTGAGCAGGATGGCGATGGCGCCCATGAGGGCCATCGTGACGAGCTGCTTGGTGCTCCAGCGGTTGGTGTTTTGGAATTGAAGGTCGTTGTTGGCCATGGTTTGCTCCCTGTGTGTTCGGTAACGTCCGGCGATTATACCGCATTAACGTTGTGGAGCGTGCCTGCAGGGGTGAGGGGCGCCATATCGCGCGCGATGAACATTGGAGGATCCGGGAGCCCGAATCGTTGTGCATTGTTCGCGCCGGGTCGAGGCTATCCAAGGCGAGATTTGTTTCTTTTGTCCGCTCTGATGAGCCGTCGCGCGAAAGGTTGGGTGCCAGACCGCCGTATTCAAGGCAAAACCAAGGTTTTTGAGCAGTCGGTGGTGGGCCAGTCTTTGAAAGATTTATCCTCCAGAAAGATAACTTAAATCTGACCTGGGTATATGCAACGCCCTAATCGTGGCTACTGCGCTATGTGGCGTCAATTGAACGGTTAATTGCAGAGATGTTGCGTTCAGTCTTTCATCCGGC
>JAUNEQ010000024.1:0-3757 GCA_030525445.1 Coriobacteriia bacterium
TATTACACGCCGATTGTGGTGTTCGGCGCCTTGGCCATCGCGGTGCTGCCGCCGCTGCTCGCTGGGTTGCCCTGGGGCGACTGGATTGAGCGCGGGCTTATCTTCCTCGTGGTTTCGTGCCCGTGCGCCTTGGTCATCAGCGTGCCGCTGTCGTTTTTCGGCGGCATCGGCGGGGCCAGCCGCCGGGGAATCCTGGTGAAGGGCAGCAACTATCTCGAGGCGCTCTCGAAAGTCGAGACCGTCGTGCTCGACAAGACGGGCACGCTTACGAATGGCGCCTTCAACGTGGTTGCCGTGCATGCGGAAGAGGGGATGGACCCCGACCTGCTGCTCTCCATAGCCGCGCATGCCGAAGCTTATTCCGACCATCCCATTGCGATTTCCGTGAAGGAGGCGTTCAGCGGGGTCATCGACGAGGAGCGTATTCGCGATGTGCGCGAAGAGGCCGGTCATGGCGTGCGCGCTGTCGTCGACGAGCATGTCGTGTATGTCGGCAACGACAAGCTGATGGCCGATGGCGAGGTGGCCTTCCACGAATGCCATTTAACGGGGACGATTCTGCATGTATCGCTCGACGGGCGCTACATCGGGCATCTGGTAATCGCGGACGTGGTGAAGGACGATGCCGCGCAGGCCATGCGGGACCTCCATGCCGCGGGCGTGAGCAAGACCGTGATGCTCACGGGCGACCGGGCCGAGGTCGCCGCGGCTGTAGCGGCAGAGCTCGGCGTCGACGAATACCATGCGCAGATGCTGCCGCAAGACAAGGTGAATCAGGTGGAGCGGCTGCTGGCGGAACACGGCAAGCTGGCGTTCGTGGGTGACGGCATCAACGACGCGCCCGTGCTCGCCCGAGCAGACGTGGGCATCGCGATGGGTGCCATTGGCAGCGATGCAGCTATCGAAGCAGCCGACATCGTGCTGATGAACGACAAGCCCACCGACATCGCCCAGGCGATTCGCATTGCGCGTGCGACCATGCGCATCGTGTGGCAGAACATCATCTTCGCCCTGGGCGTGAAATTCGCGATTCTCGGGCTTGCGGTGGCCGGTATCGCCACGATGTGGCTTGCCGTGTTCGGCGACGTGGGCGTGGCCGTCATCGCCATCATCAACGCCATGCGCGCCCTGAATGCAAAGTGACAATGACCCGCAGGACCAAAAAGGACCAGAAAGGGAGTATCCCCTTTTGTCACTCCTGAGCTCCTTTTGCTCAGGGCAACAGCCCGCTCGTTACGCTTCCTCGAGCGCGTATCGGATGCGCATTTTCTCGAAGACGAAATCCATGAATTCGCTTGCGCTGCCATGGGGAATGCGCGTGGATCCAAAGCCCTTGATATCGCGGGTCACCAGATAATCGGCTTTCACTTTCTCGGCGCAGATGTTTACCAAAGAGTCTTCGAAGTCGCGCCAGCGGGCCTGCAAGGCGCGGGCGATATCCTCCTCATCGACAGAGCACAGCTGCGCGAGGTGGACACGCCCGCCGGGCCAATCGAGGTCCTGTTCCTGAAGAACCGGCAGGATTTCGAGACCTTCTTGCAGGTTGTCGGGAACCAGTCGCGTCCCGTACCCATCGCGCGCCCGGTGGGAGCCATCACGTATCGGGGAATCGCCGACTGGGGAGCGGTGAAGGCTGCACGCGAAGCGTATCTGGCAGCGGGTGGCGACGATTGGGGTGCCGAATTCGGCCGCCTCGCGAAGCAGCCGGGTATGTTCCGCGCCGAGCTCATCGTGGTGTCTGAGGGCCCGTACAGCAACATTCCAGCCGACGCAACGCCTTATGACGAAGCCGAGTGGGTGAGCATTTCGCGCGAGATTCGCCTTCACCATGAATGCGCGCATGTCGTGTGCCGCCGCACGATGCCCGACGACATCGTGCCTGTATGGGACGAGATCACCGCAGACACCGTGGGATTGCTGTGCGCGACCGGACGCTACGATGCGGCGCTTGCGGCCACATTCCTGGGCACGGCCCCGTCGGGCTACGTCGGCGGAAGGTTGAACGAGTACCTGAAGGAAGACCAGCGTGCGTGCATCGACGACTACGCCCGTAAATCACACGCTGCGCTTGGGAAGATTGAGGCCCTGGTCGCAGAGGCGCACGTCGCCGACCCCTTCAGCTTCCTGCTTGAGCTCAAGCGCGCACCTATGATCGATTTCTAGGATGACGGGCTGGGCTCCTGTCCGAGTCCCGTCTTTGGCGGGGTGAATTGGGTGTTTGCTATCTGCTTCTGCTAAGCGCCCCGTTGCCAGCATAAACAGGGAAAGGCCCGGACAGTGTCCGGGCCTTTGCATGCGTGCCAGCGCGATGCGCCCCTTCGTCATGCTTTGCGCGACCCCGTGGTATCCACTAGCGGGCGCTCGCTTAGACGTTCAGGTACTTTTCCGTGTTGATGGGGTCGCATGCCGTGATCTTCGCCTTGCCCTTGAGGTTCTTGTACACATCGACAACGTAGTAATTCACGGCCTTCTTACCCGGAATGACGCCGCTGCAGAGATAGCGATAATTCATTCCCGATACCGTCTGCTTCGAGATGAGCACGAGGGCGTTCAGCTGGACGCCGGTATACTTCTTCGTGGCCTTGGTGAACGCGGTCCGCGCTTCCTTGGGGAGCACCTTGGACTTGCATTTGCTCATCTTGGCGACGTTTTTCCATGCGCCCGACATCTTAGAAGACTTCGGGGGATTATTCAGTGTGCTGACTTTCTTATAGTTGAAGTTGTTGACGGTGACCACCTTGGCCTTGCCGGATAGGGACTTGTTTACGATGACGACCTTCCAGGAGGTGACCGGCTTGGACGTCGCGGTCTTCGCCTTGCAGAAGTACGCGTAGTTGGTACCCTCAACGATCTGCGTGGACATGACGAACACGGGTGTGTAGCTCACGCCGGCCATTCCTGCGGTTGCCTTCTTGAACAGCTTCTTCTGGGCCTTGGTGACGTACGTTCCTGCCTTCTTGTTGATTGTCCATTTGCCAGATTGCGTCTGCTGCGCCGCGAGCTTTGGAGTGCCCGCCGTCGGCTCGTCAGCAGACGGCGCCGCCCATGCGGGAACGGCGATCGATGCGCAGAGCGCTATGACGAGAGCTGATGCCATCAGGGTCTTTTTCATGGTGCTTACTCCTTTCGACGGGCTTCGCGGCCAGCTTCCATTGGCATCGTTTATGCCTCGTGGGCTCGGTCATGGTTCTATGGCGTCGGGGCTTAAAGATGGATGCTCCCATGTTCCGTGATTGCAGCCAGCCTTGTCGGAGTTCCCTCATGTTCATTATACCGTCTGGAAAGCCCTCTGCTTTTGGAATCGCCCAAACTGCGCTTGGGCAGAGCTGCTGATGCTTTGCGCCTTGCTTGCCGTAGAAGAGCAGATGGGTTCGACGGGGACGAAGGGCTGCCGGTCGCCGCTCCCTTGGGCTTTCAGGCGGCCCCCATGTTCCATTTGTCAGGAATCTTCCATCGTGAATCCGTTTACGCCACGAATTCGCCATCGTGAACCCGGTTTGCCAGGAATCGTCCCTCATGAGCGCCAAAACGTGGCAGAGGCGGGTTCACGATGGGGGATTCCTGGCAAGTGCAGTGTCGCATCGTGCGGGAGCCGGCCCGACGCGGACAAAGGCCCCCTGCAACCGCCGGCAGCGGCCCGACGCGGACGGGGCTCCTGCAACCGCCGGCAGCGGCCCAACGCGGGCAGCAACTCATCGGGAACGCAAGCATTTCACGGCAGCCCCACTCGAGGGGCCATTGGAGCCTCGTCAGCCCA
>JAUNEQ010000024.1:3857-19361 GCA_030525445.1 Coriobacteriia bacterium
ATCCACAGCGGAATCAGCAGCGGGTCGGCTGCAGCCTCGCCGCACATGCCGACGAAGATGCCCGCCTTGTTGCCCTCCTCGATGACGCGCTTGATGCTGCGCAGCACCGCGGGGTTGTAGGTCGAGTACAGGTAGCGCACCTTCTCGTTGCCACGGTCGGCGCACATCGTGTAACCCGTCAGGTCGTTCGTGCCGATGCTGAAGAAGTCGGCCTCGGCGGCCAGCATGTCGGCCATGACGGCGGCAGCTGGCGTCTCGACCATGATGCCCACCTTGATCTCGGGGTTGTAGGCGATGCCTTCCTGGTCGAACTCGAGCATGTAGCGCTTCAGCAGATCCTTCACCGCGGTGAGCTCGTCGACGCAGGTGACGAGTGGCACCATGATGCGGATGTCGCCAAACGCGCTCGCGCGCAGCAGGGCGCGCAGCTGGGTGCGATACAGGTCTTCGCGTGCGAGGCAATAGCGGATGGCGCGGAAGCCCAGGAACGGGTTCTCTTCCTTCTCCATGCCCAGGCACGGGACTTCCTTGTCGCCGCCGATGTCGAGCGTGCGGATGATGACCGGCTTGCCCTTGCAGATGAGGGCGGCCTTCTTGTAGGCCTCGAACTGCTCGTCCTCGGTGGGCACCGTGGGCTTGTCCATGAACAGGAATTCCGTGCGGAAGAGGCCGATGCCTTCGGCGTCTTTCTCCATGGCGCCGGTGGCGTCCTCGGGCTTGCCGATGTTGGCGAAGAGCTCCACCTGCGTGCCGTCGGCGGTGACGGAACGGCAGCCGATGAATTTTGCGAGCTCAGCCTTCTCGGCAGCATATGCGGCCTGGGCTTCCCGAGCCGCGGCGATGGCTGCATCATCGGGCTCGATGGCAACCGTGCCGGCGCGGCCATCGACGATGAGCGTCTGGCCGTCAGCGAGCGTTGTGCAGGCAGCGGGCACGCTCAGGACGGCCGGCAGCTCCATGGCGCGTGCCAAGATGGCGGAATGGCTCGTGAGGCCACCGGTTTCGGTGACGACGGCGGCGATGATGCCCGGGCGAATGCCGGCGGTCATGGACGGCGTGAGGTCGTGCGTGACGATGACGGTGTCCTGCGGCAGGGCGCCGATGTCGACGGGACGCTTGTTCAGCAGCTCGGCGAGCACGCCGGTCTTCACGTCGCGCACGTCGGTGGCGCGCTGCATCGTGAGCTCGTCGCCCGAAGCCTCGAACATCGTGGCGAACATCTCGCAGATCTGGACGAGGGCATCTTCAGCGCAGGCGCCGCCCTCGATGAGCTTGGTCATCTCGCCTTGCATGAAGGGGTCGGAAATCATCACGACATGGCCGGTGAGGATCTCGGCTTCTTTCTCGCCCACCTGCTCGCGCATGGTGTCGGCTTGGGCGTTCGTGTAGGCCACGTAGCCTGCGATGGCCGCGTTGAAACGTTCGATTTCAGCGGCGGTGTCCTCGACGGTGCGGCTCGTGTAGGTGAGATCGGGCTCCTCGACGACGGTGACGCGGCCGATGCCGATACCCGGGCTCGCGGCGGTACCTTTCAATTCCATACGCAACCTCCTTCACAGGTTGTTATCCGAGAGATTCCACGTGGGCGGAATCAAGAGGAAGGGCCATGGCGCCCGACGCTTCCAAGAAGCTGGAGCCGGCGACCATGGCCCTTCTGCATTCATTGCTTGATACGGCGATCGACCTGAAATTAGTCGCCCATGCCAGAAGCGATGAAGTCGACGACGGCCTTGCCGGCCTCGGCCTCCTGGGCACCTTCGGCGCGGACCTCGATCTCGGTGCCGCACTTGATGCCGGCAGCCATGATGGCCATCAGGCTGTTGCCCGGGATCTCCTTGTCGCCATTGACGATGGTGACGGTGGCGTCATACTTGCCCACCATGCCCACGAGCAGGCTTGCGGGGCGCATGTGGAAGCCCTGGGGGTTAACGAGGGTGACTTTTTCGCTGAACATTTGAATCAATTCCTTTCTCATGAACTGCTTATCGGAACCCATCGGGGGTGTGCCCCCGATGGGAACAGATTAAGAGGATTTAGGCCTTCGCGACAGGCTTCTTGAGGATGCGCAGCATCAGGCAGCCGACGATGGCGCCGCACACGAGGGCGACGAGGTACATCGGCCAGTTGCCGACGACGGCGAACACGAAGATGCCGCCATGCGGAGCCATGAGCGTGCACCCGAAGAATTCTGAGATAGCACCTGCCACGGCGGAGCCGCACACGCACGCCGGGATGACGCGCAGCGGGTCGGCGGCGGCGTAGGGGATGGCGCCTTCGGTGATGAAGGACAGGCCCATGATGTAGTTGACCGGAGCGCTCTTGAGCTCGGTCTCGGTCCAGCGATCCTTGAAGAGCGTGCAGGCGAGGGCGATGGCCAGCGGCGGAACCATGCCGCCGATCATGACGGCGGCCATCATGTCGTAGTTGCCGTTCTCGATGGAGGCGAGGCCGAACAGGTAGGCAGCCTTGTTGATGGGGCCGCCCATGTCGATGGCCATCATGCCGCCGAGCAGCAGGCCGAGCAGGATCTTCGCATCACCCATGCTGGTGAGGAAGTCGGCGATGGCCTGGTTGAGCATGATCATGAACGGGTTCACGGCGCACATGAACAGGCCGATGAACGCGAGGCCGACGAGCGGGAAGATGAGCATGGGCTTCATGCCATCGAGTGCCTGCGGGATATGCTCGCAGACCTTCTCGAACCACAGCATGAAATAGCCGCCTGCGAAGCCGGCGAGCAGGGCGCCCAGGAAGCCAGCGGAAACGGCCTGGCCGCCGGGCTCTGCGAAGGTGCAGCCCGCAGCAGCCATGGCGCCGCCGACGAAACCGACGAGCAGGCCGGGACGGTCGGCGATGGACTGGCCGATGTAGCCGGCCAAGATGGCGAGCATGAAGCCGAAGCTCACGCCGCCGATGCCCTTGAACCAAGCGGCCACGGCGGTGTTGCTGCCGAAGTTGCCGTCTTGCGGGGCACCCATGATGGTGTCGATGAGGAAGGCGAGTGCGATGAAGATACCGCCAGCCACGACGAAGGGCAGCATGTGGGAGACGCCCTCCATCAGGTGCTTATATACCTGACGGCCGAGGCTCTCGCCCTCAGCCGATTCTTCGGCGGCCGCGCCGCCGCCACCGGTGTGATGGTAGACGGGAGCATCGCCGGACATTGCGCGGTTGATGAGCTCTTCGGGCTTGTTGATGCCGTCGGCCACCTTGGTGATGACGACCTTCTTGCCCTCGAAGCGGGCCATTTCGACGTTCTTGTCGGCGGCCACGATGATGCCGTCGGCTGCGGCGATCTCATCCTTGGTGAGGATGTTCTTGGCACCGCCAGAGCCGTTGGTCTCGACCTTGATGGAGATGCCCATCTTCTCGCCTTGCTGGGCGAGGGCCTCGGCGGCCATGTAGGTGTGCGCGATGCCGGTGGGGCATGCGGTCACGGCGAGGACCTGGATGTGGTCGGCTGCGCCCGCGGCGGGGGCGGCGGCAACCGGTGCCTCTTCGGCCGGCTCCTCGGGGAACTTCTCGCGCTCCTTGTCGTCGATGAGCTTCAGGAACTCCTGGGCATCCTTCGCGCCCAGCAGCTCGTTGCGCCAATCGACGTCCATGAGCATCGTCATCAAACGGGCGAGCACTTCCAGGTGCACGTCGCCGTCGCTGGGGGCGGCGATCATGAACAGGAGGTTGGACGGCTTGCCGTCCGGCGCCTCGTAGTCCACGCCGTCGGGGACGGTGATGGCGGCGAGAGCGGGTTTCGCCACGGCATCGGTCTTGGCGTGCGGAATGGCCATGCCTTCGCCGATGGCGGTGGTGCCGCCAGCCTCACGGGCCAGGATGGCCTCACGATATGCCTGAACGTCGTTCAGGTTGCCGGCTCCTTCGTGCAACGAGATGAGTTTCTCGATGGCATCGGGTTTCGAAGCCACGGAGACACCGAGCTCGATTGCCTCAGGTGCCAGAAGGTCAACAATTCTCATGGATATCCTCCTTCACAAGAATCATCGATCGCCGCATCACGCGCTGCGGCCGCGCTTTGTTCCCATGGTTAAAGCTGCGCAAGCAGCTGTTCCACCAATTCGGTCGGGGCGAGCCAGGGGCTGAACGCCGTGGCGCTGCCGCATGCCTGCCCAAGCTTGTATGCGCTCTCGCATGCCGCGAGACCGCTCTTGCCCGCTTCCTCTGCGCGCAGGTAGCCCTCAACGAAGCCGGCTACCACGCTGTCGCCAGCGCCGACGCTGTTCACGAGCTCGCCCTTGATGACGGGGGCGTCCATGAAGTCGCCGGTCTCGCAGATGATGAAGCTGCCCTTGCCGCCGCGGCTCACGAGGACGTTCTGCGCACCCTGGGCCTGTAGGTCACGGGCGCCGGCGATAAGCGCGTCGACGTCGTTCTCGTCGCAGCCGCAGATCTCGGCGAGCTCCTCGTCGTTCGGCTTGATGAGGAAGGGCTTGTACGGAAGGGCGCGGGTGAGCGTCTCGCCGGTGGCGTCGACGACCATGCGCGCGCCGGTGTTCGCCAGCGCATCGAGGATGCGCGCGTAGGTGTCCACCGGCATGCCGGGCAGCAAGCCACCCGAGAGGATGAGGAAGTCGCCTTCGCCCACGTTCGCGATCTTGGCCATGAAGGCGTCGAACGCGTCGTCGTCGACGATGGGGCCGGGGCCGTTGACGGCGGTCTCCACCTCGTCGGCATCTGTGCCGGCGATGGTGCCCTTGAGTTTGATGTTCACACGGGTGTCGCCCGAGGAAAGGCGGATGAAATCGGCCTTGATGCCCGCATCGTCAAGCGCTGCTTCAAGCGCGGCGCCGGTCCAGCCGGCGGTGTAGCCGAGCGCGGTGCTCTCACGGCCGAGGTGGGCGAGGACAAAACTCACGTTCACGCCCTTTCCGCCAAAATAAAACGCCTGCGCATCGGCGCGATTTACGGCTCCAGTGGCGAGGTCGTTGCAATGCGTGACGCAATCGATCGCCGGGTTGAACGTGACGGTGTAGATCATGGGCGTCCCTTCCCACGTGTTCACAATTCCTCCATGCATCATACGTTGCTTGAAGGGGAATGTCTAACACCTTTTTCAGCCGGTTGGAGGGTTTTTCAAGTGGGGATTGCCGGTTTTCGAATGACGTGCGGGAAAACGTGTCGCGTTTGTTTGACGGTTGCTATTGAAGCTGACGCAAGAACTGGCTTGCCGACTCCGAAACGTGCAGGGTCACCTCTTGTCCGCCGATGTTCACGGTGACGTATTCGGGGTCGTCATACAGGGTTGCGGACACCGGTTGGCCTTCGTATTCGTACTCGTATTCGCCCGCGGCCGTCACGTCCGAGGGCAGCTCCACCGCTTCCCAGTTCGAGAGGTCGAGGTTGCGCACGAAGTCGTCGACCTCGCTTGCGGTGACGCCGAGCTTCTGCGCGATGAGCTCGTCGTTGTCGTAGAGCGCGCTTTCCACCTGCTGCGTGAGGGAGCCGTTTTGCAGCATAACGGTGGTGGCCGCATTCGAGAGGGCATTGGTGCCCGAGAAGAGGAAGGTGCTGCAGAAGCCAAGCACGATGATGCAGAGTCCGACGGCGATGAGGCCTCGGGTAAGCGTTTTCATGTTGGTTCCCTTCTCTTCGGTGCTGGCATGCTAGCAAAACCGCGTGGAGAACCTATCGCAGGGTTGGTCGGATTCTGTGACGAGCGGCTTTGAGCTGCCTGGCAACGACGATCATCTGCCCCGAATCCAAACCTCGCCTGCGAAAGGGCCGAATTTGAGCAAAACCAAGGTTTGAGGTACGCGAAATTCGGCCCGCCGAAGTAGCAGCGGTTCTCGCGCTGCAAACAACCAGGTCAGAGCTTTGTCTATCTGCGTGGAGAATAAAGATTTACCTCGGCTGAGAATCCAACGTACCTCAAACCTTGGTTTTGCCCAAATTCGGCCTTCCAGACGGGGAGGTTTGGCTGCGGGATGTCCGGGGACAGCAAACCACCGTCCCCGGACACCCCGCCATTCCGCTTGACCGATATACCCCCAGGGGGTACCCTATTCACCAAGAAACGCAATCGCGTGGAAGCTGGAGCTTATGGAAAACGATTCGCGGGCATGCCCGCATTGCGCGAAGCAGAAGAACACGCCCCGCAGCGACGAGATGCAAGCCGACCTGCAAAAACGGTTGAACCGCGCCATCGGCCAGCTCAACGGGATCAAGCAGATGATCGACGGCAACCGCTATTGCGGCGATGTGCTCATCCAGCTTTCTGCGACGCGGAGCGCCATCCAGAGCATCGAGCGCATCGTGCTGCAGAACCACTTGGAGACCTGCGTGGTGGAAGAGATTCGTGCCGGCAACGACGAGATCGTCGACGAGGCCATGGACCTCATCCGAAGGGTGGCGAAGTAGCGTGGCCGCCTCCACGAAATGTACCTTCGACGTGACGGGCATGACGTGCGCGGCATGCAGTGCACGCGTGACCAAGGCCGCGCAGGGCGTGCCCGGCGTGGAAGAGGCCGTGGTGAACCTGCTGAAGAACAGCATGGAGCTGCACTACGACGGGAATCCCGCCACGGTCGCTGCCGTTTCGGCCGCCGTGGAGAAGGCCGGCTATGGCGCGACCCCGCGCCCAGCGGCGGGGGAGGCGGCCAGCGCCACCGCAAGCCCGATGCCGCGCATATCGGATGCCGCCAAGAAGGCCGCCGACGAGATTCGTCGTCGGCTCATCATCTCGGCGGTGTTCACCATTCCGCTGTTTTACCTGAGCATGGGGCATATGCTGGGATGGCCGCTGCCGGCGTTCTTCCTGGGACACGAGAACATGATGGTTGTCGCGTTGGCGGAATTGCTCCTGCTCGTGCCAGTCATCTTCGCGAACTCCCGCTATTTCCGCGTGGGATTCTCCACGCTGCTGCATGGCGCCCCGAACATGGACTCGCTCGTGGCGTTGGGTGCCACGGCATCCACCGTCTATGGCATTGCCGCGATGTTCCGCATGGCGGCGGCGATGGGCGCGGGCGACCTGACGCTTGCGCATGAGGCGTTCATGGACCTGTATTTCGAGGGCGCGGGCATGATTCTCACGCTCATCACGCTGGGCAAGTGGTTCGAAGCGCGCGCGAAGGGCAAGACCACTGGCGCGCTCGAGAGCCTCATGGACCTCGCGCCGAAGACCGCGACCGTCCTGCGCGACGGCGCGGAGGCGGAAGTTCCCGTGGAACAGGTGCGCGTGGGCGAGACGCTTGTGGTGAAGGCGGGCGAATCGGTGCCTGTGGACGGCACGCTCGTGGAGGGCGCGGGTTCCGTCGACGAATCGCTACTGACCGGCGAGAGCCTGCCGGTGGACAAGGAGCCTGGCGATGCGGTTACCGGCGGCTCGGTGAACCGTGCGGGGTGGTTTACGATGGAGGCGACGGCGGTGGGTGCCGATACGGCTCTCGCGCGCATCGTGCAACTCGTGGATGACGCCACGAGCACAAAAGCGCCCATCGAGCGCAAGGCCGATGCCATAAGCGCCGTGTTCGTTCCCGTGGTCATCGGCATCGCGGTGGCGGTGTTCGCGCTTTGGATGCTGCTGGGCGCCGGCGTCTCGACGGCGCTCACCCATGCCATTTCCGTGTTGGTCATCTCCTGCCCCTGCGCGTTGGGCCTCGCAACGCCCACGGCCATTATGGTGGGTACCGGACGTGGTGCCAAGCAGGGCATCCTCATCAAGAGCGCCGAGGCGCTCGAGACCGCGCACGAGACGAAGACCGTCGTGCTCGACAAGACCGGCACGATCACGCGGGGCATCCCGTGCGTGACCGATGTCATCGTTGCGGCGGTGGCGGGGGAGACCGCCGAACAGGCCGAACGGCGCCTGCGCGAAATGGCCCTTGCATTGGAGTCGAAATCGGAGCATCCGCTGTCGTATGCGGTCGCTGCATGGGCGACGGGCTGCGCTGACAGTTCGGAAGAAGCCCTGCGCGGTGGCGTGGCATCCGAGGTCGCGGGTTTCCAAACACTGCCAGGGCGCGGGGTTGCCGGCGTGGTGGGCGGCGTGCGATGCGTGGCCGGCAACGCGCGGCTTTTCGCGGAAGAGGGAATCGAGCTCGGGGCGCTGCTTGCCGAGGCCGAGCGGTTGTCGGAAGCGGGGAAGACGCCACTGTTCTTTGCGCGTGGGCCGCAGGTAGTGGGCGTTATCGCATGCGCCGACACCGTGAAGGCGACGAGCGCGCAGGCGATAGACGAACTGCGTTCCATGGGCGTGCGCACCATCATGCTTACGGGAGACAACGCGCGCACGGCCGCTGCCATCCAGGCGCAGGTTGGCGTGGACGAGGTCGTCGCCGAGGTCCTGCCCGAAGGCAAGGAACAGCATATCCGCGCATTCCAGGCGGCGGGCAAGACCGCGATGGTGGGCGACGGCGTGAACGATGCGCCGGCCCTCGCGCGAGCCGACACCGGTATCGCCATCGGTGCGGGCACGGATATCGCCATCGAGAGCGCCGATATCGTGCTCATGCGAAACGATGTGCAGGATGTTGCCGCAGCGCTCGACTTGTCACGCGCCACGATGCGCACCATCAAGCAGAACCTGTTCTGGGCACTGTTCTACAACGTCATCTGCATCCCCATCGCCGCCGGCATCTTGGTGCCGGTGGGCATTTCGCTCAACCCGATGATCGCCGCCGCGTGCATGAGCTTCTCGAGCGTGTGCGTGGTGACGAACGCGCTGCGCCTGCGTACGTGGAAGCCATCGTTCGCCATGAAGGCGCGAATCCAGGGCGCGGCCGATAACGAGTTGGCGAACGAAACTGTGACCTATGCGGTGGTCGAGGTGGCCGCCGCCGAGAATGAGGAGGAACCTACCATGGAGAAGACCATCGATGTCGAAGGCATGATGTGCAAGCACTGCGTGCATCACGTGACGAAGGCACTTGAGGACATCGAGGGCGTGAGCAACGTCCGCGTGAGCCTGGATGACAACAACGCCATCGTGGATGTCGCCGAAGGCGTTGCTGACGAGACGCTCGTGGCAGCCATCGTCGATGCCGGCTACGAGGCGAAGGTCCGCTAGCCCAACGAAGCTGCTGGGGCCTTCCGCCTCATCCGGGGCCGGGCGCCCCGCCGTCGGGTTCCGTCGTGGTTTTTATGCCCGTGACCTCAACATTTGCCCTCCCTCGTGTATACTGGTGCGGTTTTTGCTGCCAAGGAGGGTAATCCATGATTTTCGAGGCAATGCTTGCCGATGACGAGGCGCCTGCGCGCGTCGAGTTGCGGCACCAGCTGGAAGACACCGGCCGCGTGAAGGTCGTCGAAGAAGCCGTGAGCTTTCCCGAAGCCATCGCCAAGCTCATGAAGGGCCGGGTTGACGTCGCGTTCCTGGACTGGGATATCGCCGACCCGAAGTCGACGATGCTGCGCGATGCGTTGTCGAGGATGGATCATGTCCCGATGTTCGTGCTCATGAGCGCCTACAAGGACTATCATCCCGAGGCGTTTGGCATCAGGCCTCTATATTACCTGCCCAAGCCCACGGATCGCGCCGACCTCGACCAGTGCATCGAGGCAATAGAGAAGCGCTATCTCGAGTTGCTGGAGAGGCGGGCCCTCTAATGAAGATCCTCGTGTTCAACGCGGGCAGCAGCTCGCTCAAATTCAAACTCTTCGAGGCCGAGGAGATCGTGCCCGCCCTGGGCGAGCGCTTGCTTCCCGAAGGGAAGTCCCTGCTGAAGGGCATGGTCGAGAATATCGGCACCGAAAACGCGCATCTCCTTGCAAGCAGCTTCCAAGAGCAAAGCTTCCGCACGGTGGAAGCCGCCAACATGCGCGAGGCACTCGACCTCGTGCTGCGCCTGCTGCTCGATGATGCCATCGGCCCCATAGCCAGCTTGGGCGAGGTCGATGCCGTGGGCCACCGCATCGCGCATGGCGGTGATGTCTTCAGCAGCTCGGTGCGCATCGACAAGAAGGTCATCGACGTCATCGAAAAGTATTCCGACCTCGCGCCCCTGCACAACCCGTTTGCGCTGCAGGTCATCGAGCGCTGCAAGGAGCTGTTCCCGAACGCGCTGCAGGTGGCGGCATTCGACACGGCATTCCACCAGACGATGCCGCGCCGTACCTACATCTACCCGATTCCGTACCGGTATTACGAGAAGTACGGCATCCGGAAATTCGGCTTCCACGGTATTTCGCACAAGTACGTGAGCCGCCGCGCCGCCGACTTCATGGGCGAGGACCTGCGCAGCCTGAAGATGATCACCTGCCATCTGGGCGCGGGCGCGAGCATCTGCGCCATCGATCACGGCTACAGCATGGACACGTCCATGGGTTACACACCGCTCGATGGCCTCATGATGGGCACGCGCTCCGGATCGGTTGACCCGGCCATCATCACGGCGATCATGGACAAGGAGGGCCTGACGCCTGCGCAGATGGACCATATCCTGAACAAGGAATCGGGTTTCTACGGCGTATCGGGCACCTCGAGTGACTTGCGCGACCTGAAAGAGGTTATTCGCTTCGGCGATGCCCAGGCAGAGCTCGCATACGACATCTTCCTCACGTCGATTCGCCGCCTTGTGGGCGCTTACGCCTTCGAGCTCGCAGGCGTCGACTGTATCGTGTGCACGGCGGGCGTGGGCGAGAACGACGCCTATGCGCGTCGCCTCATTTTCCGCGGTCTCGAGCATTTCGGCATCGAGGTTGACGAGGAACGTAACATGGTGGAAGGCAAGGGCGAGCGGATTATCTCGACAGACCGCGCCAAGGTGAAGCTGCTTGTGATTCCCACCGACGAGGAAGCCGAAATCGCGCGCGACACCTGGCTGGTTTCCGCAGGTGTGGACTTAAGCGACCCCTGGGCGTATTAAGTCTGGACAGATTGCTTCAAGATGGGGCGAATGCCGGTTCGGCATTCGCCCTCACTGTTTTATGGGCTTTATTCTTGCGGGTTTGAAGAAAGAAGCTTCACGTACTTCGCGTGTTCGCTTTCGGGAACACCAAGGAGCCTCATGGCTTCTGTGATATCGCATCCGAGGTTTGCCATCAGGTTCTGCAGGTCAAGTTCCGTTCTTTGCTCTATGCCCCGTTCGATGCCCCGTTCTGCTCGATACCCTGCTGGAGTCCACGCTCGACAGCTTTGCGCTCTTGTTCGGCGAGCCAGCGTTCGCGAGATTCTTCCTCACGCCAGTAATCGGCTGCGGCTTGGTACGCGCGAATCAACGCCGGATCTGAAACCGCCCGGTCGTATTGCTTTGCGAATTCTTCAAGGCTTGGGAACGCTTCCATGACTCGATTCAGCTCCTCCCTGCGCCGATATCCATTCGTCAAGGCGTAGAGCCAGGCTGCCATTTCATCACCCCGGTCGATGGCCTCAGGTCGATTGTACCGCTTACGGGCTTTTACCAAGTCCACGAGGATGAAACGAAGCCTGTCGGTTGCTTCGACGAATTCGCCGCCAACCTGCCATTTTAAAGTGGCGGTGCTTATGATTTCGCCATCTTCGAATTCAGACTTGGTGTCGAGCAGGGTGATGACGATGACGTGGGGGAGGTCGGCATACGAAGTCCCCATGTCGGTATATGTGCTCATGATGCGCGCGCCATACAGGAGGGCGCGGTTACCGATATCGCTCGGTTGGCGCTGCGCTTCTAGGTCAACGAGCTTTCTCTTGCCATCTGCGGCGATGAGCACATCGAATCGGCTTGTCTTGCAGCCGATGATCTCGCCAATATCGGTGTACTCGGCATGAATCTCATCGATATCGCCGACTTCGTCGACGCCGATTTCACGCAGGATGGCGTTCACGAAATTGCGCGTGAGCGGTTTCGATTCCTCCCTACCGAAAACGCGTACGAATGCGTCGTTGAATAGGGGGTCGATTTGTTTCGGAGACTCGTTTCCCATTGATGTGGGTGTGTTCGACCGTGCTTGCGTCATGGCAGGCTCCTTCCGGTTGCGGGTATAGCGGTACCGCACTGCGTGCGCAGTGTGCTTACCCTATGTACATTGCTTGGCTGTCCCCGGAAGCGGGTTAGGCGGCTGTAAAACGCTCGAGAACATGCTTGATATGCATGCCGTCAACCTATCGATGCGCTCATCCTAACAGATATGGAACAAATGTACACTATCAAATGATAAGATAACATGAAAACGAGGAATTGACAGGGACGAGTTCTCGATGCGGGTGTTTTCCATGGTAAGGTAAGGCTCGATAAGGAAAGCGTCATCTGTGCGTCATACGGGGGTTGGCATGCAGAGTGAAAGGACGTCACCCATGCTTGGGGAATGGGCGCGCGAGAACACGTGGGTTTTGGCTATCGCGGCCGTTGCTGCGGTCTTGCTGGCTATGGTTATCGCATTTGTCGTGGTGAACAGCCCGAGCGATACGCATCGATCCGATGTGGAGCCTCGGCATTCCCTTGCGGAGTATTCCTGGGAGGATTTGTCGGCTATTTCCGCGGATATCGCCCAATGTGGAAGCGAATCCGAAGCCATAATGCGAGCGGCGGATTATTGGTTGTGTCGCGAGAACGGCTCGATTGACGAAACCCAGGCAAAAGCTATCGAGCTGGCTGATGGCACGACGGTTAGCGTGGCTCTCGCGGGCGTATGGCACGACACTCGTACCGATGGCGGCAAGGCAGGACTCACTTTTGCACTCGTTGATGCGGTTTCAACCCACGCCATGAATGAAGAGTCAGAGAAAGCCAATGGCAGCTCCGCTTCTCCAGGCGGATCGGGGGGCTGGGATGCGAGCGAGATGCGCTCATGGTTGCAGCGTGAATTATTGAGTGAATTACCCGAGGACCTGAGTTCTCAAATCGTGAGTGTGCAGAAGCGCTACGCGAGCGGCGCGGGCGCCGGCACGGGTTCGTCAGGTTCGGAGCCTTCTCCTGGTGAGCCGGCTGACGGTGTTGCCGAAACCTCAGATAAACTGTGGCTGTTCTCGGCATCCGAGCTCTGCGGCAACATCCCCGCAAACGACATCGTTGGCGTGGACGAGGAGATGACACGCGTCTATTCGGATGAAGGCGCGCAATACCAGCGCTTCCAGCATGGTGGCGTGCAGGCGTTCGTGCCGAGCGAGCTGCTTCAGCGCACGGTTGCTGGAAAGGAAAAAGCTTGCACTTGGTGGTTGCGCACCAAGACGCTTGAATCTGGCGATGGATTCTGGCTTGTGGGAACCGATGGGACGGTTCTCAACGGCACGGGTGAGGACTCTCGCGTCGTGGAAGATCCGGATTATAAGCCCAAGGAGGTCGGGAACCCGGATCAAGCCCGTGGCGTTGTGGTAGGCTTCTGTCTTTAAGGATGACATGATGACACGAAAAAACGCACCGGCTGGTATGCCGGTGCGTTTTGCTTGCTGCGCTAATGGGTGCTACAGCGCGTAGTCGTCGGGGTCCATCTCCTTGGCGAAGAGGTCGCCCATCGCCTCGCCCAGATACGCAAGGCGCGCTTCCTGCTTATCGAGCTTGCGGGCGCCTTCACCGGAGCGCTGGTCGTCGGGCAGCGCGTCGTATTTCGCGCGGGCATCCTTCACCTCGCGCTTCATCTTCTTGAAGCGGCGGCGTACCTCGCTGCGCTCGACGCCTTCGGCTTCGACGATGCTCTTCCATTCGGGCGAACGCAGCGCCTGGCTCGCTTCGTGGAAAGCCTTCTGGCGGCCGGAGGATTGCAGCTTCGCGATGATGCGGTTGCGCTCGGCCTCCATAATGCGCAGGCGGTCGTACATGCGCTGCG
Organism: Coriobacteriia bacterium; assembly: GCA_030525445.1. Lineage (GTDB taxonomy): Bacteria > Actinomycetota > Coriobacteriia > Coriobacteriales > Eggerthellaceae > UMGS1519. Next base: position 17,553 of record JAUNEQ010000024.1, read on the forward strand.
CCTCGGGCGTCACGAACGGGATGGAATCCCATTGCTCGGCCGTGCGGCTGGGAATGGCGAGTTTGCGCAGCTGGGAGGCGTCTTCCAGGAACGACGCGATCGTCTCGCGGGTGCGCTGGTATTTCTTCTTCTTCAGGTAGGGCGCCGCGAAATCGAGCAACGTCAGGCAGTTCTTCAGATCGTCGCGCAACTCATGCAGGTGGTCGGGGTTCTTCGGTTCGTCGAAGAAGGTCCACGTGGAGCCCGACGCCTTGCGCGCGGCGCGCTGCATGGCGGTCTCCATCTGAACGAGGGTCTCCCAGCGGGAGGAATCGGGACCTTGCACGAACCACGCGAGCTCGGCCGACGTGAAATCGCCTTCGGGGAAGACGTAGCACGCCACCGCGCTCTTGTTGAGCTGCAGGTGATGGCCGCACAGGCTGTCGGCAAACTCCTCGAGGTAGGGGTTGTGGCCTACGAGCACGAGGTTGCCCTTTTCTTCCACCAGGCTCTTCTTCAGCGCGATGACTTCGTCGCTGTAGAGGTTGGGGTTCTTCTCGATCTTATTCAGCCCCATGGCGTCGGCTGCGATTTCGGCGGTCTGCCAGGCGCGCACGGCAGGGCTGCTCCAGATGCGCCACTCTTTCGGGTTCTCCACCAGGCTCAGGGCGCGGGGCAGCGCCGCCTTCGCGGAGCGGATGCCGGCCGACGTGAGTTGCCGCTGGTGATCCTCGATTTCCGGCGAACGAGGTTCGGTCTTCGCATGCCGTATCAATATGAGCGACGTAATCATGGTTTCCCTTCCGCGCATGGGCGCAAAAACGCAAATACCGTAGGTAATCCATGATACCGAAGCCCCACCTGGTTACCAGTAATTTTTATAGCGTCACGTATTCGTAATTTTTATGCCACGGAAAGAGGATGAATAGGATGATGTTCCGAGCATCGTCGGGCATGGTTTGTCCAGATTTCTGGCCGGGCGTGGCAAATGGGAAAACCGTCCATACCTTTGTCCTGTTGCGCGGGAACTGGTAAACTTCACCTACTATGGGCAAATGTTAGACAACAACCGCAAGGTGACGTACGGGCGAAAGGGTGGTGTCATGATTGAGTGCTTCCTCACCGATGCAGAAGGAACGACCCACCAGATACCCGAACCGCAACCGGGTTGTTGGGTGAACGTCGTCGCCCCTACCGTCGAAGAACAGAACCTGCTGCATGAGCAGCTGGGCATCGTGCCCGAATTCCTGCGCAGCGCGCTTGACGACGAGGAGAGCTCGCACGTCGACTTCGACGACGATACGCGCCAGACCCTCGTGATCATCGACTGTCCGTTCGTCGAGGACGAGCGCGAGGCGGAAGACCCCACGATGACGCAGTACGACACGCACCCGCTTGCGGTGCTCGTGTTGCCCGAGCAGGACATCATCGTCACGCTGTCGTTGCGCGAGAATCCCACGGTCACCGACTTCACGCAGCGCTACATCTACCACATGAACACGCATCAGCGCATGCGCTTGCTGCTGGGCATCTTCCTGCGCGTCGCGCAGCGCTACCTGCTGTATCTGCGCAACATCAACCGCCAGTTCATCAAGAACGAGAAGGCGCTCCAGAAATCGCTCGCCAACGAGGACCTCATCAAGATGCTCGGCTTGGAGAAATCGCTCGTGTACTTCAGCACCTCGCTGAAGGCCGACGAGGCGACGCTCGTGCGCATCAACTCGGGCCGCAGCCTCAAGCTCTACGAGGACGACAAAGACCTGCTCGAGGACGTCTTCATCGAGATTCGCCAGGCCATCGAGATGTGCACGATTTACTCGAACATTTTGA
>JAUNEQ010000025.1 GCA_030525445.1 Coriobacteriia bacterium
TGCTCGCCACCAGCGTCATCCCGAGCGGAGCGGGCGCAGCCCGCGGAACCGAGGGGCCTCCCGCTGGCGTGGAGCAGTCGCAACCCCACCTGCGGCAAGCGCCGAGGGGAATCCTTCGGCTCCAGCGCTTCGCGCTTGCGCTCAGGATGACATCGGGAGGTCGCGTATCCCGTGTCAACGATGGCCTAACGCAGATTTGGCAAATAAATGTCACAAACTCAATATAGTTGAGACTTCAATCTCATATCCGGGTCTCGTGGTAAAAGATTTCTGCGACTTAATGGCGCATATGTCTGGGTCTTTTACGTCAATCACAGAGATTGAGCCGCCGATTCCGGCTCATACTATTCAAGCCGTCTCATCTTTATTGATTCTGTGACACTTTTTTCACAATCTGCCTCAAGAGCACCATCGCACATAGCAAAGCCGCCGGTCGAAAACGACCGGCGGCTTTGAACAGACGGTTCTGGGACCCTTAGGCTATCAGATCGTCTTTACTTCTCGTTCTTGGAAGCCTCGTACTCGGCAACCAGCTTCTTGGTGACGTCCATCGGGGCGTCTTCGTAACCGGCGAACTCGAAGGTGTAGGAGCCGCTGCCGCGGGTGAGGGCGCGCAGGTCCTTCGTGTAGGTGACGACCTCGGAATACGGCACGCGAACCAGAATGACGGTCGCGCCCTGGTCGTTGGAGTCGGTGCCGACGATGCGGCCGCGACGCGTGGAGATGTCGCCCATCACGGCGCCAGCGTACTGCTCGGGGGCGGTGATGGCAGCGTTCACGATGGGCTCGAGCAGGACCGGGTTGGCCTTCTCGCAGCAAGCGCGGAAGCCGATGCGAGCAGCCGTCTTGAACGCCATTTCGTTGGAGTCGACCGGATGGTAGGAGCCGTCGTACACGGCGCACTTCACGTCGACCATCGGGTAACCGGCGAGGAAGCCCTCGGCCATGGCATCCTGGACGCCCTTGTCGACAGCCGGGATGTAGTTGCGCGGAATCTTGCCGCCGACGATCTCGTCGACGAACTCGTAGCCGTTGCCCGGGTTGGGCTCGAGGCGCAGGAAGCAGTCGCCGAACTGGCCAGCGCCACCGGTCTGCTTCTTATGACGGCCCTGGGCCTCGGCGGTCTTGCGGATGGTCTCGCGATACGGGATGCGCACGGGGATGGTGTGCGCGTCGATGCCCGCCTGCTCCTTCAGGCGACGGAGCAGCAGGTCGACCTGCATGTCGCCCATGGTGGTGGTGACGGTCTGGTGCGTGTCCTCGTTGCGCGTGATGCGGATGGTCGGATCGGCGTCGGCCTGGCGGGCCAGGAACTCGCCGAGCTTGTCCTCGTCGTTGCGGTTATCGGCCACGATGACCACCGGGTACTGCGGCTTCAGCTGGAAGCGCTGGATGATCTCGACGTCGCCGGAAGCGGACAGCGTGTCGCCGGTGCGGGTCTCGGAAAGCTTCGGGACGACGATGATGTCGCCGGCGAGGGCCTTCTTCACTTCCTGGGTCTCCTTGCCCATCATGACGTAGAGCTTGCCCAGGCGCTCCTTCTTGCCGGTGCGGGAGTTCACGAGTTCCATGCCGGGCTCGAGGGTGCCGGTGGAAACCTTCAGGAAGCTCAGGCGGCCGACGAACGGGTCGGACATGGTCTTGAACGCGAAGGCGATGGGGCTACCCTCCTTGGCGACGGCATGCTCTTCGCCGTCGGCGGTGGTGAAGGTGCCATGGCCGGACGGGCTCGGGAAGTAGGAGACGATGTCGTCCATGATGTTCTGGATGCCCTGCTCGACGAGCGTGGAGCCCACGAACACGGGGATGAAGACCTCGGACGCGATGGCGGCGCCAAGCGCGGACTCGAGTTCTTCCTGGGTGAGCGGCTCGCCGTCCAGGTACTTCATCATGAGCTCGTCATCGGCCTCGACGACGATGTCGCACAGCTGGTCGCGGGAAAGCTCGGCAGCCTCGGCGTACTCGGCGGGAATCTCCTCGACGCGCTCCTTGCCGTTCTCATAGTAACGGGCCTTCATGCGCAGGACGTCGATGATGCCCTTGAAGTCGTTGCCCACGCCGATGGGGATGGTGACAGCGCCCAGGCGGGAGCCATAGCGCGCATGCAGCGTGGCCATGGCCAGATCGAAATCGGCATCTTCGCGGTCGATGTGGTTGATGAAGATCGTGCGGCACAGGCGCAGGAACTCGGCCTCACGCCACAGGCGGTCGGTGTTCACTTCGGGGCCGGAAGCGGCGTCGATGACGAACATCGCGGTCTCGCAGGCCTGCATGGCAGCGAGGGTGTCGCCAGCGAAGTCGGGCTGGCCGGACGTGTCGACCAGGTTGATCTTGTACGTGCCGTACTGGATGGGAGCAATGGAAGCGCTGACGGTAAAGCCGCGGCGGATTTCCTCGGGGTCGTAGTCCAGGTTGGACTTGCCGTCATGCGTGGTGCCCAGGCGGTCGGTGCGGCCGGAAATGTGCAGCATAGCCTCGGCGAGCGAGGTCTTGCCGGCACCGTCTTGGCCCACAAGGGCGATATTCCTTACATGCTCGGTCTCGGGTGCAGCCATAAGTCACCATCTTTCCGGGAGGCGCCAGGGCGTCCCCCATGTATCGCTAATGTCTATACGCTAATGCACTAGTCTACCGTAAGCAGGCCGCTCCGGGCACCCCCGACTGCATCAAATTTGGGGCAATTGCGGCCATGTACAGCAAGACGCCCGGCCTTGGAAACCGGACGTCTCGACTTCACCGCCCGCGACGCGCGGGCAAAGACGGCGCGTTCCCATGGAGCCCATCCATCTGAGCGAACGACGCCGAAAACCTCCAACGGCTACTCGTACTGCTTCACGGTTCCCATCGCGTGCTTGCCGCCGTCGAGGATGAGGTCGACTCCCGTGAGGTATTCATGCCCCGGCTCGAGCAGCTTCACGATGAAGTCCGCCATTTCCTCGGGCCGGCCGAGGCGACCGAACGCGGTGCCGCGCTCGATGCCGGCGATGGCCTCCTCGGAGTTCTGGCGCAGCATGGGCGTGTCGAAGGAACCCGGCGCCACCGAGAAGATCTGGCTGTTCTTCTTGCCGAAACGCAGCGCGTTCGCAGCGGTGTAGTACTGCACGAACCGCTTGGACGCGATGTAGGTGAGGAACTCCGGCCCCATGAACGCCATGCGCGGGTCGATTTCCTTCGTGGTGGTGAGCTTGAAGGACTTCTCGAAGAAATCGTCGGCGGTCGGGTCGCCCCACGCCTCGATCTCCTCCGGCGTGGGCTGATAGTAATAGCCGGTGATGGAGGAATAGTTCACGATGCAGGAACCGCCGACGTACGGGTAGAACGCTTCCACGACGTTGATGGTGCCCTGGACGTTGACCTTCCAGATCATCTCGCTGGAACCGGAATCGACGCCGGCCGCATTCACGACGTTCCCGATTTCGGCAATGGAGACCGCGTAAGCCACGAATTCGTCGAGCGAGGCCCTATCCGAGATGTCGCACTGCTTTCCGTACCCTTCGACGCCGGCAGCCTTCATGGCCTCAACCGCATTGTTCAGGCGCTCGAGATTGCGTCCGCCCACCAAGACCGGACCCTGCTTGCCCAGCGCGATGGCCGTGGCCAAGCCCATGCCCGACGTACCGCCGAGGACGATTTGCAGCTTCCTGGTTTCACCCATGACTGAAACCTCCTTCGCAAACTGGAATAGCGCGATAGTACGCTATTCTCAATAATACTTGTGTTGAGTCTATCAGTCTGCTGACCTCGCATTATGCATTGGTGCAAGGCAAATCCGCAAAAGAAGCATCTTTATGTTAAACCACCGCTGACACGGGATGCGCGACGCCCCCAGCGTCATCCCGGGCGAGCGGAGCGAGTCGAGGGGCCTCCCGCAGGTCGAGGCTGGAACCAGCCGGCGCTTGCGGGAGCCCCCCGGCTCCGCGGGCTGAGCCCGCTCCGCTCGGGACGCCGGCGGCGAACGCCGGCTGCGAGAACCTATCGCGGGTGAGGCGGCTTCCCCTGGGGTCTTCGTCTCATGAGGAGCCGGCATGGGCCTTGCGGGATCCTCGCGGGAAAACGCCAGGATTATTCCTTCGTGCTGAGGCGTTTTCCGCCAAGGATGCCCGAAAGGATCGAGATAGCGCCCCAATCCTCAGCACGAAGGCGAAATAGTGGCGCTTTCCCGCTGTTGGAGGGCATATCGGCCCGATGGGATGCGCGGGAAGCTCAGCACGAAGGAATTATTCTGGCGGTTTTTCCCGAATTTCCCGCAAAGCGCATGGAGATGCCCCGGATGAGATAGCGGCTCACCCGGGGCATTCCAAAGCGCAAACGCGAGACAATTCCCCCTGAGGTCTTTGTCTCATATCCCGTGTCAACGGTGGTTTAACGCAGATCCGGGCGAAATCTTGCACGCAGCGGAAAAGCGTCGGGCGAGCAAGCGGGATGAAACGGTATCATGATCCGATCACGGCGCGGCATGCGCCATGGACCAGGAGGTGCGAGATGCTGGCATTAGGTTTGAAGGGCGCTGCGGAAATGCATGTGACCTTGGAGGACACCGCCCGTTCGCGGAAGAGCGGTACGCTCGACGTGTTGGCGACGCCAGCCCTCGCCGAGCTCATCGAGCGATGCTGTTGGGAGAGCGTCGCGGCCGCCTTGGACGAGGGCCAGGTGACGGTTGGCACGCGCCTCGACCTGCGGCATAACGCTCCCACGCCCGTGGGCATGCGGGTTCGTTGCGAAAGCGAACTCGTCGCCATCGACCGCCGCGCACTCACGTTCGAGGTGCGCGCGTTTGACGAAGCCGGCGAGATCGCCACCGCCCGTCACGACCGCTTCATCGTGGATGCGGGCCGTTTCCAGCAGAAGGCCGATGCCCGCTGATCGCCGCATCGCAGCGGCGCTAATACCCCAGGTCTCGGTTCACGACGTGGGCGAGTGGTTCGCCCGATAGCCAAGCGCGCAGGTTGTTCGCCGCGATGCCCACGATGCGGTTGAGCGTCTCGGGCAGGAACAGCTGGCCGGAGACATGCGGTGTGATGAACACGCGGTCGTAAGACCACAGCTCGTCATCGGGCGGCAGCGGTTCGGGCTCCGTCACGTCCAGGGCCACGCCGGCGAGCAAGCCGTCAGCCAGAACGGCTTTTAGCCCTGCCGGGTCGATGGCGTTGCCGCGGCCGACATTCAGCAGGTAGGCGGTGGGTTTCATCAGGCGCAGGCGACGCTCATCCAGCACGTGCGCGGTGCCCGCGTTCCCCGGAAGCGCCATGGCCACGATATCGGCCTCGGGCAGGACCTCGTCGAGCTCGTCAATCGTCACCACGCGCTCGGCGTAGTCCGGCACCGCCTTCACGGTGCGGCGCACGCCGATGACCCGCGCACCCAGGGCATGCATCTTGCGCGCGTAATCGCCGCCGATGTCTCCCAGACCCAGCACCACGACCGTGGAGCCTTCGACGGAGGTGATGGCGCCCGCAGCTTGCCAGATGCGCTGTTCGCGGTTGCGGTGGTATTCCGGGAATCGGCGGACGAGGTCGAAGGTGAAGGCGAGCATGTGCTCGGAGCACGTGAGCCCGTAGGCGCCCGATGCGCAGGTGAGCGTGACGTCGTCGGGGACAATCCCCGGCGCGCAATACGGCCCGGCCCCCGCCCAGCTCAGCTGCAGCCATTCCAGGTTCGCGGCAAGCGGCAGGCGCTCGGGCGGCACCATGCCGATGATGACGTTCGCCGCCGCCAGCTGGTCATCCGTGGGTTCCGGCGCATAGACGAAGGTGCACGCCGCACCCGTGACTTCTGCCGCCTTCTCGAGCGTAGAGCGTTGCGGTTGCGTGAGGGGAAGGGGAACCAGGACGGTCTTGCATGCGGCCATATGCGCCTCCTCATCTCGGAGTTTTGCTTGCCTCATGATACGGCATGGGGTGCGCGTTGGGGCGCGAACCCGATCTCAGCGCGCTCAGTGCAACTTGAACACGTTCTTCACGAACACGGCGAGCGCGACGATGACGCAGCCGCATCCGGCGCCCAACAGCAGGATGTCGGTGGCGGCGCCGCCCTTCAGCACGAATCCTAGGAAGTACACGGCGAGCATGATGCTGATGACGCTCGCGAGGCGTTCCTTCAGGTCGTCGAAGTCGCAGAAGTCAAGCCACGAGGGAAGGGGCACTTTCTCGGTGACGAACAGGCGGATCAGCCCGAGCGACAGCACGAACAGCGCGACGCCCAACAGGAAGAGGTCGGTGTATTCCACGTACTCGATGGCGGCTTGGGAGACGCTGAGGTGCCTGGTCGCAAGCTCGAAGGTGGTGAGCACGAGGTTCACGAAGGTTTCGATGGACAGCGCGACCGAGGCGATGAACAGGCCTGCTGCCGGAATGCTCGCGATCACACGCGTCCAGCCGATGACGCGGGCGACGACGTGGCGCTCTTCTTCCTCCGGCAATTCCTTGAAGCCCGATTCGTTGATGTGCAGGTTATCCCGGTTCATGCGACCTCCCTCGTATGCTTTCAGTATACGTGATGGGGCGCATGCGTGTCAGTTCCGGGGTGGTGAGCGGGGGATGCTACAATGGCCGGGATCATTTCTAGGAGAGGACTCGCCATGAATAAGCGCACGATTGACCCGCTCGAGTATGCAAGCGCCATCGCACAAGCCAACCCGAAGGGAATCCTGTTCACCACGAAGCGCGGCGATGAGGTTGACACGATGATCATCGGCTGGGGTTTCGTGGGAAACATCTGGGGCACGCCCATGTTCGTGGCCTATGTACGCCCGTCACGGCATAGCTTCGCGCTGGCAGAGGAGACGGGCGAGTTCACCGTGAACGTGCCCGATGGCGCGATCGACCCGCAGGTCTTCAAGGTGGCCGGCAGCGAGTCGGGACGCGATGTGAACAAGATCGAGAAACTTGGGCTGACCCTCGTTGAACCCGAGGTCGTTGCCGCGCCTGCCATCGCGGAATGCCCGATCACCCTGGAATGCAAGGTTGCCTACAAGCAGTTCCTCGACGAGGCCGCGATTCCCGAGCGGTTCCTCGAGCGCTTCTATCCCGTTGCGGAAAGCGGATACGAGGCCGATTTCGGGCGAAACATCCACATCGCGTATTACGGCGAGATCGTCGCCAGCTACATCGTGGAGGAGTAGCGTCTCGTGGCTGGCGGGCAAGGCACGATACGGACGGCGGCCGAGCTGTTCGCCGCCGATGAGGCGATTGACGAGGCGGTGTGCGGAATTCGCCTGCTCGACCCCGGAGAGACGCGTCTGAAGGCGCTCAGGGCCCATGACCCCACGCCCACGCCGTACTTCGTGCTGGAGGAGCTCTTCAAGCACTATTCGTTCGACAAGCGCACGCGCCTGCTGGATGTGGGGTGCGGCACCGGCCGCGTGCTGGCGTATTTCCTGAAAGCGGGCTTTCCGGGCAAGGCGACGGGCGTCGAGCTCGATCCCCTCTTGGCCGCGACGGCGCGATTCTGGGCTTCCTCCCATGCTAACCTGAGCGTGAAAGAGGGGAGCGTCCTCGATTTGGACTTGGAGGCCTTCACCGATTTCTACCTGTTCAACCCGTTTGACTGGACCGTCCTGCAGGAGTTCATCGCCCAGGTGGAGACGCAGGTGCGGCGTCCCTGCACGGTCGTGCACATGTCGGATAACGGCGATAGCTGGTGGTACATGAACCGCGCGGGGTGGACCGAGGTCGCCTCCGGCGAGTTCCAGCACTTTACAAACGAAAGGGGATATCCCGTGAAGGTCTACGAATCGCCGCAGCACTACACCGTGTGGCGCTTCGAAGGTGCTTCAGCCTAAAGCGGACCCCCCAACTGTGGCGCCCGTGGCCGCAAACGCGCCCCGGCTATGCCCCGATGCGCGCGAACCGCGTGAAGGTGAGGGGCCAAATGCATCCGGCGAAGATGACGGTGAGGCCGTAGCGGATGGCGCTTGTCCATGCAGCGGCGCCGAACAGCGCGGCGAGCACCGGCTTGAGCCTGGCGATGATGCCCAGCATCAGAACGAGCCCCAGCACGACCTTGAGGATCTGCCCCGGAAGAGGCGCCTTGACCTCGTAGTGCAGGTATTTGCGGTCAAACAGGTACGAGATGATGAGCCCCACCGTGCATCCCAGCAGCAGCCAGGCATTCTTCAGGCCCTCGGCGAGGTTTTCGGCGTCGATGTCGGCGGGGAAGGGGGTCGTGTTCACCCATACGGCGAAAGCGATGGCCGCGACGAGCATGCCGCCGAGCAGGAAGGGGAAGCTCGCATGGAAGCGATCCTCGTTTTTGAAGCAGGGCCAGAGCAGCGCCACGAGCGCAAGGGCGCAGGTGAAGGCCACGCCCACGTCTAACGGGGTGTGGACACCCAGATACATGCGGGAAAACGGCACGATGAGGATGATGGCGATGCAGATGACGCACACCCATCGTTTTTTGGTGGCAACGGCGATGGCGCCGAACGCGCCCACGGCGAACTGCGTGTGTCCCGAGGGGAAGGAATAGCCGCCGGCCGCCTCGCGCGCGGATTCCACGATCGTGAAATCGGGGTCGAGCACCCACGGCCGCGGGATGCGGAAGACGAGCTTCAGCCATTGGTTGGCAACCGTGCCCAACAGGCTCACGGCGAAGATGAAATACGCCTTGCGCTTGTCGATGCACCAGAGCATGATGACGGCGATGATCATGAACACGTATTGCGTGCCCAGGTAGGTGAGGACCGACATGAGGTCTGTGACGGGTTGCGTGCGGATGCCCTCGAGGGCGTACAGGAAGTCCATGGTTGCCTTCTCCAGCCGATGCTTGCAGGTTTTACGCGAGTCCCAGCCAGAAGGCGAACTTCGGCGCGTAGCCCATGATGAAGATGAGGATCATGACTGCCGGGATGCCCCAGGTCACCCAGCCGCGCAGCCACTTGGGGAACTTCATGCCGGTGCCGGCGTCCGCCTCCGCGATGAAGTTGTCCCAACCCCAGCCGACCTTCCGCGTGCAGAAGAGCGCGATCACGAGGCCGCCCAACGGCAGGATGTTGTTGGATACGATGAAGTCCTCCACCGATTGGATGTCGCCGATGCCCGGCACCACGCAACCGGAGAGGATGTTGAAGCCGAGCGCACAGGGAAGCGACAGCAGCGTGAGCATGATGGCCGTGCGCCACACCACCTGCTTGCGCGGCAGCTGCCACATGTCCATGCCGAAGCTGATGATGTTCTCAAACACGGCGATGACCGTGGAAAGCGCCGCGAAGCCCATGAACAGGAAGAACAGGCTGCCCCAGAGCTGGCCCAAGGGCATCATGTTGAACACGTTCGGCAGCGTGACGAACACGAGCGAGGGGCCGGCATCGGGATTCACGCCGAAGGCGAGGCAGGCAGGGAAGATGATGAGGCCGCCCATGATGGCGACGAAGGTGTCGAGGGCGCACACGCGCACGGCTTCGCCGGTGAGCGAGCGCTCGCGGCCGATGTAGCTGCCGAAGATCTCCATGCCGCCCATGCCGATGGAGAGCGTGAAGAATGCCTGGCCGAGGGCCGCATACACGGCTTCGCCGAAGTGGCCCATCTGTTCGCCGGGCGTGGCGCCTTGGAAGAGCGCCCCGAAGTCGGGCAGCAGGTAGAACTCCAGGCCGGCTTGCGCTCCGGGCAGCGTGACGGCGCGCACCACGAGCACCATGAGGATGGCGAGCAGCGCGATCATCATGAACTTGGTCACGCGTTCGACGCCTTTTTGCAATCCGAGCGCGCAGACGAAGAAGCCGATGAAGCAGGTGAGCAGCATCCAGCTCACCAGTTCGGATGGGTTCGCGAGCATCGTGTCGAACAGGCCGCCCACCTGCGAGGCGTCGAGTCCGTTGAATTCGCCGGAGGCCATCTTCACGATGTAGTTGAGGAACCAGCCGCATACCGTGGTGTAGAACATCATGAGCAGCAGGTTGCCCGCATATGCGATGGGCGCGTACCAATGCCACTTCCGGTTGGGCTGCAGCGTGTCGAACGCGAGCGCCATCGAGCGCTGGCTTGCGCGGCCGATGGAGAATTCCATCACGAGCACCGGCAGACCCAAGATGACCAGGAACACGAGGTACATCACCACGAACGCGGCGCCGCCGTATTCGCCCACGATGTAGGGGAAGCGCCAGATGTTGCCGAGGCCGATGGCACAGCCTGCCGAGATGAGGATGAATCCCAGACGTGAGCGGAAGCGTTCGCGTTCCGCGAGTGTGGAGTCGGCCATGAGGAAGCTCGCTTTCGGGTTGGTTCATGCAAACCCGCATATCCTAGCGTACCTGCGGATTCGAATCCACTCCAGTGCGCTCGAGTAGGCGCGCAGCGGGCTCAGGCTCCTCTTGCGATGGGACCCGGCGTGCGGTTGCGCTCGAAAGCGCTAATGCACCTGGATCTGGCAGCTGCGCATGGTCGTGAGGGCGGCCTCATGCGCGGCGGGCGTCACGCCGGCGCAGCAGGCGGCATCCACGAGCACTGGCAGCTGGGGCAGCGCGGCTTTCACGAGCATGGCGTTGCTCACGACGCAGATGTCCGTGCACAGGCCGATGAATTCCACCGACGCGACATTGCCGCGCGCGTAGGCGGCCTCGAGGTCGTGCATGAGGTCGGTGGAGCCGAACGTGCCCTTCAGGTAGACGGGCAGATTGCGCTCGCGCTGGATGGCGTCAAGCTCGTCCACGAGCTCCCATCCGCGGGTGCCCACCAGGCAATGCGGGACCGGCAGGTATTTGCCTTCCTGTGTTTCCAGGTACCGGTCGTCGTGGGTGTCCTTGGTGAAGACGATTTGCCCTTCGTACCCGCGGACCTTTTCCACCATGGCGGGCAGCGCCGCCTGGGCTTCGGCGGTTCCCAGGGCGTCGGTGACGAAGTCGTTCTGCACGTCCACCACGATGAGGTAGGGGACCGGCGGCTCGTCGTTCTCGTCTTCGCGCGCGGCGCCCGGCCCCTGGCTTGCGGCCAGCAGCTCGTTGGCGAGGGGGACGAGGCGCTTCGAGGTCTCGAGGCGCAGGTATTTCGGGTCGAGGCTGATGTGCGGGATGCTGTCGTTGTCAGGCAAGTCGACGTTCAAGGTGAGGCGCACGCGGTCGAGGCCGTCGGCGTCCTTGAACGCTTGGTAGAGCACCGTTGTGGGAACGCATCCTTCCTGACGCGCTTCGGGATGTTCGGCGTCCCACGCCTCGATGGCGGCGATGCCTTCTTCGTCATCACGGTCGTGCCAGGTCATGATGAGGGCGACGCGTGGGTCGAAGGCCATGCTGCGCGTTTCACAGAACTCCTCGTAGTAGGCCGCGGCTCGCGCACCGTGCCCTTGGTCGGGCCAGGCATTGCGCCGGCGCGTGTCATGGAATGCGGCCGCTGCCGCGAGCGCCTCGCGGTCGGCCTCGTTGAAGCCCTCGCCATCGGCGATGTTCAGTGCGAGCATCAGCACACGGCACCAGTGCGGTTTCAGGTGGTTTTCCCCTCCGAAAGGCCATCCCTCGCTATGCGTCTCGATGAACGCGAGCCATTTCAAAGCGCGTTCGCGCTCGGCGGCCGTGGGGGCGAAATCGGCGATCTGCTGCAGCATGGCATCCTCCAATCAGGGATTTCCCTCATGGTACACCTAATGGAAGCGAGGGCTCTATGCCAACGGCGGTTTAACATCGAGGCACCTGTTTTGTGAGACAAAGACCTCAGGGGAAATTGTCTCACCTGCGATAGGCTCTCAGGGCTGGTGTCCGCCGTCGGTGTCATCCCGAGCGGAGCGGGCGTAGCACGCGGAGTCGAGGGGCCTCCCGACGATGCGGAACGGCAACAACCCCATCTGCGGCAAGCGCCGAGGGGGATCCTTCGATTGCGCGCCTACGGCGCTCCGCTCAGGATGACATCGGGGGTCGCGCACCCCGCTTCAACGGTGGCTCAACGCTGAGACAGCGGGTTTCCCATTGCCTTACCGGGCCTGCTGCCTCACCTGGGCGACGAAGTCGGCAAAGGAGTCACACCACCAATCGGGCTGCTCGGGCTCCAGGTCGGTGCGGTCGAACATGCCCCAAAGGGCGGCGGCGCTCGTGCAGCCGGCGGCGTTGCCCGCGTGGATGTCGAACGGCGCATCGCCCAGGTAGATGCATTCTTCGGGGGAAAGCCCGAGCATGCGCGCGCCTGCGAGGATGGGGCCGGGGTCCGGTTTGCTCTCCGGGCAATCATCGGGACCGATGAGGCCTTCGAGGTGCTCCCATGCCCCGGTTATCTCCAGCCCGCGTTGGGCGAGCCAATGCATTTTCGAGGTGACGACGCCCAGCTTGAAGCCCGCTTCATGCAAGGCCGCAAGCCCCTCGAGCACGCCGGGAAAGAGCTTCACGGCATCATCGTGGTGCGCATGGTTGAACTCGCGGTAGACGCGCAGCAGCTCATCGCGCTGCTCGATCGAGTCCGTGAAATCGAGCATCTGGTCTGCGAGGGGGATGCCCACCTTCGCCATGAGCTTCTCGTCGGGAATCACGCGCCCGAGCACCTCGCGCGTGCCGAAGCGCATGCTCGCGAGGATGAGGTCGTGGGTGTCCACGAGCGTGCCGTCGTTGTCGAAGAGTATGCCACGTATGGCCATCTACCGCCCCTTTCGTCGCGCCCATGGTAACGCAGCGCGGCGGGAAACGCCAAGCACGCGACAGGGCAAGCCGGTGATCGCCGCTCTCTTATGGATGGGCTGAGGAAGATGGCGGTGCACCAGTGCGAAGATGTATCATGGCCCCATGGGACAAGACGGAATCATAGGGGTGTTCGATTCGGGCGTTGGCGGCATCAGCGTCCTGAAACACCTGGTCAAACTTATGCCGCATGAGCGCTTCGTCTTTTACGGCGATTCGGCTAATGCGCCGTATGGCGGCAAGCCCGCCGAATGGGTGCTCGAGCGTTCGCGTCTCATCACCCAGGGGATGCTCGACATGGGCGCAAAGGCCATCGTGATCGCATGCAACACCGCGACGAGCGTCGCCGCGGCCACCTTGCGCGAAGAGCATGACGAGGTTCCCATCATCGGCATCGAGCCCGCCTTGAAGCCCGCAGCCGAAGCGGACCGCCATGACCGCATCCTCGTGATGGCGACCGAGACCACGATCCGTCTTGACAAGTTCCATCGCCTTGCGCGCGATTGGGGTTCGCGCTCCGATATCGTTGCCGTGCCGTGCCCGGGTCTCGCCGATCTCATCGAGCTCGGCGACCTCGAGAGCACGCGCATCCGCGACTTGCTCGAGGATCGCCTGGGGCAGTACCGGGGGCAGGTCGATGGCATCGTGCTCGGGTGCACGCATTATCCCTTCGTCGCGCGGCAGATCCGCGCCGTCATGGGCGACGTTCCCCTGTATGACGGCGGAGCCGGCACCGCACGGCAAACCCGCCGTTTGCTGGAGGAACGGGATTCGCTTGCGCCCACATCCCAAGAGGGGAGCGTGGAATTCCGCTCGAGCAATACCGACCCCGGGCAGATCGAACTCTACCGTCGTTTCTACCGGCTTCCCCTGCGCACGTTATAGGGCGCGGTCTTAGCCTCACGCCTCGCCCGGGTCGAAAATCTCCCGGGGCCCGGGCATCCCGGCGGCGTCAGGAAAGCTATGATAGGGGCATGGATCCATTCAACACCATAGAGGGCGGCGCGACCGGCGAGTACGAGGAAAAGAAGAGCCGGTTCATTGCCGCGTTGCATCATGCGGACACCGAAGCGGAGGCGCTCGCGTTCCTCGCGCGCATCCGCGAGGAAAACCCGATGGCGCGGCATAATGTCTACGCCTATATCCTGCGCGAAGACAACCGCGTGCGCTATTCGGATGACGGCGAACCGCAGAAGACCGCGGGTATCCCGGTGCTTTCCGTGCTGGAGCATGCAGGCTTGAAGGATGTCATCTGCGTGGTGACGCGCTACTTCGGGGGAACGTTGCTGGGCACGGGCGGGCTCGTGCGGGCATACACGAAGGCGACGCAGGAGGCGGTGGCGGCAGCGAGGCTGGTGACCTATGCGCCCTGCCGTGACCTGGTCGTGTGCATCGGGTACCCGCTGTACGACCAGGTTTCCCATTTCCTGTCCGAGCAGGGCGTGCAAGTGCTCACCAGCGACTTCGCCGCCGATGTGACGCTCGAATTGCGCGCGCGGACAGAGGAAGCGGAAGCGCTGGAGTCTGCGCTCGTGAACCTCACGAATGGCGCGGCGGATATCCTGGTGGGGGACGAGTCGTTCCAACCGATCGCCGTCTCGTGAACGAAGCGCGGCGTGGTGGGCGGCCCAACGGGGCCGGAGCAAGAAGAAAGGGGCGCGCGATGAGGGAGCACTTGAATGTCGGCTGCGGCATGGACGAGGCGCACGAGCCCGACCTGCCGAATGAGGGTGCGCATCCCGCATTGCTCACCGATATCTCCGCCGAAGAGGCGATTGAGCGCCTACGTCGTGGCAACGAGGCGTATCTCGTATCGCACAATAACACGGGCGATATTTCCCTCGAGACCGTGAACCGGCTCTTCGAGGAAGGGCAGGCGCCGTTCGCCTGCATCCTTTCCTGCGCCGATTCGCGCGTGGTGCCCGAGCATATCTTCATGACGGGGCTCGGGGAGCTCTTCTGCTGCCGCTGCGCGGGCAACGTGGTGGGCTCGATGGGCCTGGCAAGCGTCCTCTATGCGGCCGAACACCTGGGCACCAAGCTGGTCTTGGTGTTGGGGCACACGCATTGCGGAGCCGTGGAAGCGGGCATGGAACTCGCGGATTCCCCTGATGGCGCGCCCGATCTCGCCAACGCCATCCGCCCGCTCGCGGAACGCGTGATGGCTGCGATAGGCGATGAGCGCGACCCGTACCGTGCCGCCGTGCTGAATGCGCAAGCCGCCGCCGCGGCCTTGCTGGCCGATCCCGACATCGCGCACCTGGTGCACGAGGGCGGCCTGAGCGTGCGCACCGCCATCTATCACACGCATTCGGGAGAGGTCGAATTCCTCTAGAGGCGACGGCAAACCCGGACATCGGGGCTGTGTTTCGCCGCGTGCTTTTTTCGACCGCACAGCATGCGCTTGCGGCTGTGAGGGGAGATTCTGCGTATAATGCGGTGCGTTATCGCGAGAAAGGGTTACCCATGAACATCGTTTGCCTGGACATGGAAGGCGTGCTGGTTCCGGAGATTTGGATTGCGTTCGCGGAAGCCACGGGCATTCCCGAACTGAAGCGCACGACTCGCGATGAGCCCGATTACGACAAGCTCATGCACTACCGCATGGACATCCTGAATGAGCGCGGCCTCGGCTTGAAGGAAATCCAGGAGGTCATCGCCACCATCGACCCGCTGCCCGGCGCGCGCGAGTTCCTCGACGCCCTGCGTGCCCAGACGCAGGTGGTCATCCTTTCCGACACCTTCGAGCAGTTCGCGATGCCGCTCATGAAGAAGCTCGGCTGGCCGACGCTGATGTGCAACACCCTCGAGATCGCCGATGACGGCCACATCGCGGGCTACCACATGCGCGTCGCCGATTCCAAGCTCTCCACGGTGAAGGCGCTTCATTCCGTCGGCTACGAGACCATCGCGGCGGGCGATAGCTTCAACGACCTGAAGATGATCCGCTATGGCAAGCACGGTTTCCTGTTCAAGAGCACCGAGGCCATCAAGGCGGCGAATCCCGATGTTCCCGCCTTCGAGGAGTTCGACGACTTGCTTGCCGCCATCGAGGAAGCGCTGGCGTAGATTCACGTCGGCAAAAGGGGAATGTCCCCTGGTTGGGATAAAAGGTCTGTTCCATGAGGTGAAATGGAACAGACCTTTTTCGTTGGGTTTGGCAACCGTTTACCGGTGGCGAGCGGTTTTTGCGGGAAAAGTTTTGGCGAAATTGAGTTCATTTCGCGTCGAACCGGCAAACTAGCAGAACTGATGGCTGCAAATAGTATCAGGAATTATATATTGTTCTTGGAGTTGCCGGGCGGCGCCCCCTGCATGTCCCTGCAGGAGTCCCGTAAATTCATTTTGCTATCCCCATTTCCAGCGCCGTTCGGCAGCTTCACTCCATCGCTACATCGCAGAATAGTTCTCGCCGAAAACGACAACGCCGCCCGCAGGCGGCGTTTTTGCTGGTGAATGGAAAGCGCCACCCGAAGGTGGCGCTTTGTCGATCAAACCGGTGATGTGGCGTTAGCCGATCTTGCCGTCGCCGTCGAGGTCCTTGTTCAGCAGGGTCTCGACCTTGTTCTTGGCGCCCGTCGCGATATCGGCAGCGGCCTTCGTGGCTTCGCCCAGGATATCGGGAGCGGCTTCTTCGCCTTCCTTGGGCTCGGGAGCGCCGACGACGCCGTCGCCATCGAGGTCGCGGCCGGTGAGTTCCTCGACCTTGTTCTTCGCGGCACCGGCGACAACGCCTGCGTCGTGGGCCACGGTGTCGATGGTCTTATCGAGGCCGGTCTGCTTCGCGAATTCCCCGGCCTTGGCGCCCACGGTGTCGACGACCGGCGCCACGGCGGCGGCAGCCTGGTCGATCACGGGCTTTGCAGCGGCGGTAGCCTGGTCGATGACCGGCTTGGCGGCGGCAGCGGCCTGGCCGAATGCGTCCTGGACCGCGCCAGCGGCGGCGGTGATGGTAGGTTCGGCTGCCTTGGCCGCGTCCTGGACGCCCTTCACTGCGGCGTCGATGACGGGCTTGGCGGCATCGACGGCACCCTGTGCCGCCTTTCCGGCTCCGTCGAGGGCTTCTTGTGCCTTCGCCTTCAGATCGTCGGTGTTGATGTCGGCCATGCTTCCTCCTTTATCGTTTTGGCGGGGCGCCTTGCCCCGGCATTACCATCGTTTACGCCAGCTGCGCCATCTGGTCGACGAGCTCGTCGAACCATGCAAGCGCGTCGTCGATAGGCTGCGTGGTGGCCATGTCGACGCCGGCGCCGCGCAGGAGCTCGATGGGGGTTTTCGAGCATCCGCCCGAGAGGAACCCCAGGTAATCGTGCACTGCGTTTTCGCCTTCTGTCAGTATACGCTGCGAAAGCGCGATGGCGGCCGCAAAGCCTGTTGCATATTGGAAAACATAGTACTGGTAGTAAAAATGGGGTATGCGCGCCCACTCCACGGCGATGTCGTCATCCATCACGATGCCTGGTCCGTAATAGTCCTCGTTCAGCTGATGGTAGAGCTCGCACAGGGCGTCGGCCGTCACGCCACGCCCTTCGGCCACCATCTCGTTCACGCGCAGCTCGAATTCCGCGAACATGCATTGGCGGTAGATGGTGCCGCGGAACTGCTCGAGGAAATGGTTGAGGATGTAGGCGCGCTCGCGCTCGTCCGTTGTGGTGTCCAGCAGATAGCGGGTGAGCAGCGCCTCGTTGCAGGTGCTCGCGACCTCTGCGACGAAGATGACGTAGTCGGAATAGACGGGCGGCTGGTTCTTGCAGCTCAGGTAGGTGTGGATGGAATGCCCCATCTCGTGGATGAGCGTGAACACGTCGTCGAGTTTTCCCTGGAAGTTCAGCAGCATCACCGGGTGCGTTCCGTAGCTACCGGCCGAATAGGCGCCGCTGCGTTTTCCCGGCGTCTCGTACACGTCCACCCAGCGGCTCTCGAGCCCCATCTTCACGAGCGAGAGGTACTCCTCGCCCATGGGCGCAAGGGCGCGCAGGATGAGGTCGCAGGCCTCTTCGTAGGTGAACTCCATCTCGACATCTTCCACCACGGGAACGTACAGGTCCCAAAAATGCAGCTCGTCAAGGCCGAGCAGGCGTCGGCGCACGTCGATGTATTTGTACATGGCGGGAAGATTGCGGCGGACGGCCTCGATGAGGTTCGTGTACACCTCCACCGGCACTTCGGTGCCATTGAGCGCAGCTTCGAGCGTGCTTTCGTATTTGCGGGCATCGGCATAGAATTTCTGCTGCTTCATCTGTGCGCCGAGCGTGGCGGCGCAGGTGTTGCGGAATTGCCGGTACGTCGCGTACAGGTTTTGGTATGCGTTGTGGCGCAGGGTCCGGTCGGGCGACATCATGAGCGGGATGTAGCTGCCGTGGGTCACGGGATGCATCTCGCCCCGCGCATCGGCTGCATCGGCGAACGTGAGGTCGGCATCGTTGAGCAGGCTGAAGATGTTCTCGGGCTGGCTTGCCATGTCGGCCGCGCTCGCGAGCAGCTTCTCCTCGGCGGGGGAGAGCGTGTGCTCGCGGTGAGCGAACACGCGGTCAAGCGCCCTCCGGTATCCTTCGAGTTGCGGCTCCTGGGCGTAGAAAGCCTCCATCTGCTCGTCTTTGAGCGTGAGCAGCTCGGATGAGAACCACGATTGGCTCCCGGCGATCTGGGTGTAGAGCGTGATCACCTGCGCGGAGTAGTCCTGATAGGTGGAATCGCGCGTGTCCTCGTCGCTCTTGCGGTTGGCGTAGTTCACGAGCTTGCCAAGCTCGATGCCCACGGCGTCGTCGAGTTGCAGGAATGCGAGCAGCTGCGCGGGGTCCTGCGCGATGGTTCCCCGGAAGGCCAGGAATTGTTCCGGATACGCCTTCGTCGCCTCGAGGGCTTGCAGGAAGGCATCGTCGTTTTCGTACATGGACGAGAGGTCCCACGTGTATTGGGTGGGGATGGATTCACGGGTTTCGTACGGCATGCGGCTCCTTGGTTTCACGTTCGGATTGATCGTGCCCGATTGTACCGCCTTGGGTGTACGCACACGTGCCGATGTGACGATTTCCGCCAATTCGGCAACGCATTCGACAACGTGTTAATATTCAATGAAGCTCGTTGATAATGACATCAACGAGGGGTAAAGCCGTGCAATTGCAACACCACACCGTACTCCGCACGAAAACTGCTTCGACCTACCATTTATACGATGGTCTGGAAGGACGATTGCCATGGGCTTTAGGGACAAGATTATGCCGCTGGTGCTTTCGGGCACGCTGGCATTTGGCACGATGGGCGTGCCGCTGTCGGCACTTGCCGGCACCTATCATGGATATGACACTTCGACGAGCGTCTCGCATATCAAGGCGGACCTGAAGAGCCAGGGAAAGAGCGACGAGGAAATCGCGCATTTCATCGCCGGCTTCAATGCCGCTGCTGAAAAAGATGCGCTCGCACAGGTTGAGTCCGAAGAAGCAAACGAAGAGCCCGACGCAAACGATGTTTCCGACAAGGTTGTTGAGGGCGACTCCGATAACGGCTCCGATGAAGGCACCCAGGACAACGAGGGCACCGAAGAAGGTGGCGACCAGGGCGGCACCGGTGAAGGTGGCG
>JAUNEQ010000135.1 GCA_030525445.1 Coriobacteriia bacterium
ATCGTGGTCGTCACCATCACCGCGCTCGTCGTCGTCTCCGTGCTGTTCGTGGGCGATGGCGCGCTCGCGCAGAACTACGCGGCGGCCGTCGAGAGCGGCATCGACAAGACCAACATGGCGCAGATCGCGTTCGGCAGCCTCTTCGGCGAGGCCGGCGGCAACATCTTCGTGGCCATCTGCCTGCTCATGTTCGCGTTCTCCACCATCATCTCGTGGAACCTCTTCGCCCGCCTGAACGTCGAGTACCTGTTCGGCAAGAAGGGCGTGCTCGCCTTCACCATCGTGGCGCTCGTGTTCATCTTCCTGGGCTCCGTCCTCTCCAACGACCTGGTGTGGGAGCTCGCCGACATGTTCAACCAGCTCATGGTGCTTCCGAACGCCATCGCGCTCATCGCGCTCTCGGGCTTCGTCGCCAAGACCGCCAAGGCGCATGACGGCAAGCGCAAGACGCCCGAACAGCTCGAGATCGAGGCCAACATCATCGCGGCGAAGTCCGCGGCTGCCGTCCAGGCCGCCGAGGTCCGCGAGGTCTCCGGCATCAAGTAATTCCGTCGAAGGACATCAACGCCAAAGCCCCCGCGCAATCGGCTCGCGCGGGGGCTTTTTGGCGGTTGGGGGCCAAAGCAGGTCACGCTTTGGCCGGTGAACCGATAGCGCGCGATTCAAATGCCGGTCATCGTGGTACTATCAGGCCGAACATTGCAGAAGAGGAGCAACGCATGCAGGTGACGTACGACCAGAAGCTCAAGGACTACATGGCCAAGAAGGGCTACGCGCACATCGAGCTGGGCATGGTGCAGGCGAATACCTGCTGCTCCGGTTTCGCGGACGTCTACACCGGGTTTCTCACCGAAAAGGGCGCCGAGAGCTTGAAGGGCAAGATCGTGCGTCGCATCCCCGGCGAGGTGGGCGACATCCTCGTCACCGAGCGCGGCCTGGAATTCGACGACCACATCCACTTCGGCTTGAAGAGCTTCCTGGGCGCGAAGGACATCACGGTGAAAGGTGTGCGTGCCTGGAGCCTGTAGGCTCGAACCAAGGGGACAGCACCATTGGTTCAAAGGCGCAGAAAAAGGCCCGCAGCTTGGTGAGCTGCGGGCCTTGTTGGTTTCCCGGCGGAAAGCCAGTGCGGTTTACGCGGCGGCCTTCTTTCCGAAGATGACCTTGGCGCCCTTGACGGCAAGCACGATGGCGAGCGCGAACAGCAGGATCGCGATGACGAGCTGCGCGCCCACGCCGACCGCGCCGCCAGCCTGCGCGGCGAGCACGGCGGCGTCGCCGCCGAGCAGCGTGACCTTCGCCATCATCGTCTGCACGAGCGAGGTGAGCGTGACGGCGAGCATGAACACCATCGGGATGTAGAACATCTTGTTGTTACGCCCGGCATTGCCCAGCCATGCGCACACGGTGAGCAGGGCCAACGCGGCGAGCAGCTGGTTGGCGGCGCCGAACAACGGCCAGATGATCGTGTAGCCGGTGAGGCCGAGGCCCACGCCCGCGACGACCGTGATGACGGTGGCGACGTACGGGTTCGTGAGGGTCTTCTGCCAACCGGGCATCTGGCCCAAGCCGTCAGTGTCGACGAGGCCTTTTTCGGACGGCATGAACATCTCTTGGAACATATAGCGCGCCAGGCGGGTCGCCGTGTCGAGCGAGGTGAGGCAGAATGCGGAAACCGCAAGGATGAGCAGGGCATATGCCATGCCTTGGGCGTCTTGCATGCCCGGGATGCAGGCGAGCATCTGCGAGAGGCCGGTTGCGAAGACGGCCGTGGGGGCGGCGAAGTCGCCGGCCTGGTAGGACGTCCACACGAATCCGACCGCGATGAGCGAGATCACCGCGAGCAAGCACTCGATGAGCATCGCGCCGTAGCCGATGGGAAGGGCCTGGCCCTCCTTGTCGAGCTGCTTGGACGTGGTGCCCGAGGCGACCAGCGAGTGGAAGCCCGAGATGGCGCCGCACGCGATGGTGATGAACAGCGCGGGGAACAGCCAGCCGGAAGCCGCGGCCTTGTTCACCACGGCGAGCCCGGTGTTCGGGTCCATGATGGCGGCGCCGGTTGCGTCGACGGCGGCATTCGTGGCGAAGATGCCGGTGAACGCCGGGATGTCCAGGCTGGTCGCAGCACCGGCGAGCGAGGCGCCGATGATGGAGATGACCGCGAGGATGATCATGCCGTACAGCAGGTAGCTGGACAGGTAGTCGCGCGGCTGCAGCAGGATCCACACCGGGGCGACGGAGGCCACCAGGATGTAGATGCCCAGGAGCACCATCCACGTGGTGTAGTCGAGCGCGATGAGGGGCAGGTTGTAGCCGATCGCGATGATGACGATGATGACCGCGATGGCGCCGCCCACCATGGCGGCGGCGGGCAGCTTCTTGCCGCGGGTGGCGATGCCCCACACCACGGCGACCGCGATGAATAGCAGCGAGATCATGGCCGTGCGCATGTTGGCGAGGTTGGATGCCTCGGCCTTCGCGAGTGCCTCGCCTTCCAAGCCCGTGGTGGGCACGACCGCGAAGGTGTTGGCGACGATGGATGCGAACGCGGCCACGACCAGCACGAGCGTGAGGTACGCGAAGATGCAGAACAGGCGCTTGGCGGTGTCGTCGATGTTCTTCGCCACGACCGACGCGAGCGTCTGGCCCTTATGGCGCAGCGACGCGAACAGCGCGCCGAAGTCGTGCATGGCGCCCATGAAGATGCCGCCGATGATGACCCACAACAGCACCGGCACCCAGCCGAAGACCGCGGCCTGGATGGGGCCGTTGATGGGGCCGGCGCCCGCGATGGAGCTGAAGTGGTGGCCGAGCACGACGTAGGGAGGCGCGGGGACGTAGTCGACGCCGTCCTCCATTTCGTGCGCGGGGGTGGGGCGGTTGGGATCGACGCCCCATTGCTTTGCGAGCCATCGGCCGTAGGTGAGGTAACCCACGACGAGGCAAGCAATCGCAACGAGAAGAATAAGCATAGCGTTCATGCGATTTGACTCCTCCTATCCAGTTACTATGCCCGTTGGTCCCGGGGAGGCTCGAGATTCGCCCGCAGGGTCGCGAGCATCTCCTTCCCCTGGGAATTGGTGGTCACGCTCTTATTGGAAAGGTCGATCGCCGCCAGGCGGAGGTCGGCCCAACCGCGGATGCCCAGCGCGAAATTCCTGCGGAACTTCGTCTTCTTCACCTGGCGCTTCGCCTCGTCGTCCACCTCGTTGGCGACGATGACGAGCGACAGGTAGCTGGTCATGTGGTTGGGTTGGGGGTCCACCTTCTGGATGGCTTGCTCGGTCATGAACGACACGAGGTCGGCGAGCTGCGCGCAATCCAGGTGCTCGGCGGCGTGGAAGAACAGGTACTCGTGCGCGTCGACTTCCCAGAGTTTCGCGCGCTTGACGAGCACGTACTGCTCGCCATGCGAGTGAAATTCCGCATAGCCGGGGAAGGTGCGCCCCTGAAACTCGTAGTCGCGGTACACGTCGAACCACGTTCCGTGGGAGGCCAAAAGCCGGTCGAGGACGATATCCCGTTCCGATTGTTCCTGCGCCGTTGCAGACATATGGCGTTGCCGTCCCTCTCTCTTTGAGCGTTTTGCGAATCGTACTGTTCGAAGAAGACTGTGTCGGACGATATATAGCGCCGTTTACAATCTTGCAACAAAGAATAGAGCGCGATGCAATTATGCGACACCCCGGTATGCTGGTCGCATCGAACCCATCACGGGGACGGTTCGTGTGATGGGTTCTGGGGTATAGTGGATGCAGCGCAGGCGACGCGCCGCGTGTTTCACAGGAAGGATATGAAGATGATCGTTACGACGTGTGATGTGGTGCCCGGCCAGCAGGTGCAGGTTCTGGGACTGGTGCGCGGCAACATCGTGACCTCGAAGAACATCGGCCGCGACCTCATGGCGGGCCTCAAGAACATCGCCGGCGGCGAGATCAAGAGCTACACGCAGATGATTTCCGAAGGCCGCAACGTGGCCGAGGAGCGCATGATCGCGGAAGCCGAGCGCCTGGGCGCCGACGCCATCATCTGCATGCGTTTCGCCGGCGGATCCGTGATGGAGGGCACCGTCGAGATGCTCGCCTACGGCACCGCCGTGAAGTTCGTGTAGGCGCAGGGGTTCGGACTCATGTCGCTTCGCGAGGGAAAGACGCTGCTCATCGTGAACCCGGCCGCCAAGCGCGGCCATGGGGCCGAGGCGGGGCGCCGTGCGCTCCAGGTGTTCCGTGCCGAGCTGGGTGTGTTCAACGTCGATGTGGTGAACACGTATGAGCCCCAGCATGCCGCGCGCGTGGTGGAAGAGGCGCGCGGGTACCAGAATGTGCTCGCCCTGGGCGGCGATGGCGTGGTGCACGAGGCGGTGAACGGCCTGATGCGCCTGCCGGCCGAGGAACGGCCCACCCTGGGCGTGATCCCCGTGGGGTCGGGCAACGATTACGCCCGCACGCTGGGCATGCCGCTCGCGCTCGACGCCGCGCTGGATGCGCTGCTGAATGCACACGCGCATATGGTGGATGTGGGCAGCTGCAACGGGGAATACTTCGACGAGACGCTCTCGTTCGGCCTCGATGCCGGCGTGGCCCTGGGCACGGTTGCCTGGCGTTCGCGCCTGCATATCTCGGGAGCGCCGCTGTATCTGGCAAGTGGCGTGGAGCAGATGCTCTTCCACCTGGACACGTACCGCTTCCATGCGCTGCTCGACGACGAACGCGAGCTTTCCGGCGACATGGTGATGATGGCGGTGCAACAGGGGCCCACGTACGGCGGCGGGTTCCGCGTCTGCCCCGATGCCGTGCTCGATGACGGCGTGTTCGATATCTGCTACACCGATCCGGTGAAGATCCCGCGTGCGCCCTGGCTGTTCCTGCGCGCAAAGAACGCGCACCACGTGAATGCCCCCGAAGTGCATTTCGAGCGCGCATCGACGATTCACCTGGAGTTTGATTCCCGCCCGCCCGTCCAGATGGACGGCGAGGAGCACATCGCCGATTCGTACGACATTCGCATGCACCGCAAAGCGTTTCACGTGCTCATGGCCGAATAACGGCGCCGTTCGGCCCCGATGGATGATTGCGGGACGCTCGGCGGTTTGCTGTCCCAGGTGACAGG
>JAUNEQ010000136.1 GCA_030525445.1 Coriobacteriia bacterium
TGAGAACCGGCTGCGTGCTCAGCATGGAGCCGGTTTTGTGCCGGTTTCTGGCTGAGAACCGGCTGCGTGCTGGGCACGGGGCCGGTTCTGCGCCACGAAAGTCGGGAGGCTGGCTGAGAACCGGCTGCGTGCTGGGCACGGGGCCGGTTCTGTGCCACGGTATCGGCGCGGCTGGCTGAGAACCGGCTGCGTGCGGGGTTGGCAGCCCTCGCGGCGGCGGGCCGGCAACACGCCATCCATTCAAAACCACCACCCAAAAAAAACGGAACCCCGGTCGCCCGGGGTTCCGCACGCAACGCGAATGTCGCAGCGGCGCTTACGCAGCGGCGGCGCGGGCCTTGCGACCAAGGGCGGCCTGGAAAGCGGTGAAGCCGATGATGACGGCGACGCCGATGACGTCGGTGAGCGTATCGGGAACCATCATGCAGATGCCAGCGGCGGCGAACAGGATGCGGAAGATGGGGTTCACCTTCGTGAACACATGTCCGTTGAGCGCGACCGCGATGCCGAACAGGCCCACGAGCGAGGTGCCCACGACCTGGATCACGTCGAGCGCCGTGAAGGTGCCCTCGAGCAGCATCACCGGGTTGAAGGCCAAAATGTACGGCACGATGAACGCGGCGATGGCCAGGCGCGCGGCGTTGACGCCGGTGCGCATGGGGTTCGACTTCGCAATGGCGGAACCCGCATAGGCAGCCAAGGCCACAGGCGGCGTGATGTCGGCCACGATGCCGAAGTAGAACACGAAGAAGTGGGCCGCGATCTGCGGGATGCCCAGCGCGATGAGGATGGGCGCCGTGGTGGCGGCCATGATGCAGTAGTTCGCGGTGGTGGGAACACCCATGCCCAGCACGATGCAGGTGAGCATCGTCAGGACGAGGCCGATGATGGTGGCGTCGCCCGCGAAGTTCACGATGACGTTGATGAGCGTGGAGGCGAGGCCGGTGACCGTGATGCAACCGGCGATGAGGCCGGCCATGGCGCACGCGGCGGCGACGGCGATGCAGTTCTTCGCACCGGCCTGCAGCGCCTCGTAGGCGGCGTAGACGGCCACGTGCAGCGCCTGAACGATCGCCTGACCTGCGGTGACGCCCTCTTCGCGCTCACGCAGCTCGGTGAGGATGAAGTTGAGCAGGCCCACCAGGAACGCGCCCAGGATGGAGATGGCCGCGGAATAGGCCATCGTGCGCGTGCCGGAAGCCACGAGCCACACCAGCAGCACGAGCGGCAGGATGAGGAAGCTGTTCTTGATGAGGTAGGAGATCTTCGGCAGCGACTCCACCGGCATGCCCTTCAGGCCGAGCTTCTTGGCCTCCAGGTGCACGGTGAGGAAGATGCCGGCGAAGTACAGCAGCGCCGGGATGATGGCCTTGGCCGCGACCTCGATGTAGGGAATGCCCATGTACTCGGCCATCAGGAAGGCGGCGGCGCCCATGATGGGCGGCATGATCTGCCCGCCCGTGGACGACGCGGCTTCGACGGCGGCGGCGAACTCGGGGCGGTAGCCGGTCTTCTTCATCATGGGGATGGTGACCGAACCCGTGGTGACGGTGTTGCCAACCGACGAGCCGGACACCATGCCGCACAGCGCCGACGAGATGACGGCGACCTTCGCCGCGCCGCCGCTCGACCAGCCGGCGATGCGGTTCGCGCAGGCGATGAAGAATTCCGCGATGCCGGTGCGCTCGAGGAACGCGCCGAAGATGATGAACAGCACGATGTACGTGTAACAGACGTTGATTGGCGTGCCTATGACGCCCGATGTGGAATAGAACAGCTTGCCCGTGATGTTGCGCAGCGTCATGTAGAGGTCGGTGCCGTGGTTGAACTGCCAGTACACCGCGTACAGCAGCAGGCACGCCACCACCACGAGGATGGGGATGCCCACGCAGCGGCGGCAAAGCTCCATGAGCACGAGCGTGCCGGCGATGGCGATGACCACGTGATGCGGTTGGATGCGCGTGGCGAGCTTGATGATGGCTTCCGCGTTGAACGCGAAGTAGAAGAAGCATCCCGCGCCGATGACCATGAGCGCGATGTCGTACCACGGCATGAAGTTCACGCGTTGCTCGCCCTTGTGGGCCGGATACAGGATGTAGCCGATGATGATAACGAAGCCGATGAACAGCGACAGGCGCGTTTCCGGAAGCGTCGTCACGAACAGCGTCATGATGATGCAGTACACCGAGAACACCGCGAGCATGGCCGCGATGATCTTGCGCGGCATGCCTTCCCAGGCGCGGGTGCGCGACTCGCGGTCGTACTTGCGCATGACCTCGTCGACGTCCGCCTCGTGGCCCGGCTGCTCCACCAGCGGGTCGTATTCGGGCGTGTCGGGGGTATGCTCGCCGCGCACGATGGTCTTCTGCTGCGGCTCTCTCTTCTTGAAAATGCCCATGTGAAAAACTCCAGTCTTGCTTCTGATTTCATGAAGGGAAGCGGTCTTTCCCGCGTGAAACTGCGCCCTTTCATGAAATCCGGTAAATGCGGCCGAAGGACCTCCCCCGCTTTGGTACGGAGGAGATCCTTCGACTTCGCGCCTTCGGCGCTCCGCTCAGGATGACATGGAAGTCACCCGCGCCTTCGGCACATGCGCGGATGGGAGGCCATCCGTGCCTTTGGCACATGCGCGGGTGGAAGGCCACCCGCGCCTTTCAACCGTTTACTTGGTGGGGACGGTCTTGCCCTGCTCGGCGAAGTACTTCGCAGCGCCCGCATGGTACGGGACGGTGGTGATGGAAGCGCCCTTGTCCAGGCTCACTTCCGCGTACTTCGCATGGTTCTCGGTGAGGTCGGCGGCGTTGTCGAAGATGTCCTTCGTGAACGCGTACACGGCATCGGCGGACACGTCGTCGCGCGCGAGGATGACGGCACCCACGGCAACGGTGGTCACGTCAGCATCCTGACCGGTGTAGGTGCCGGCGGGGATGACGGCCTTGCTGTAGTACGGGGAGGTCTTCAGCAGGGCGTTCACATGCTCCTCGTCCAGGGAGACCAGATAGGCGGTCTTGCTGGTGGAAAGCTCGGTGATGGCGGTGGTGGGGGCGCCGGCAACCACGAAGCCGGCGTCGATCTTGCCGTCCTTGATGGAGTTGGCGGTGTCGCCGAAGCTCTCATAGGTGGGGTTGATGTCGTCGATGGTCAGGCCATAGGCACCCAGGACATCGATGGCATTGAAGTACACGCCGGAACCCGCAGCGCCCACGGACACGTTCTTGCCCTTGAGGTCGGCGACGGTCTTGATGTCGGGATCGCAGGTGACGATCTGGACCTGCTCGTCATAGAGGGCGGCGACGGTGCTGAAGCAGTCGACCTTGCCGGTCTCCTCGAACAGGTTGGTGCCCTCATAGGCGTACGCCATGACGTCGGACTGGCAGAATGCGAGCTCGGCGTTGCCGTCCTGCATCTCCATCACGTTGGCCTGGGAGCCGTTGCCCGCGAGGGCGGTGACGGCCACGCCAGCCTCGTTGGTGGCATGCTGGGCGATGACGGAACCGAACGCATAGTAGGTGCCCGACTCGCCGCCGGTGACGAAGCGCAGCTGGTCGCTGCTGCCGGCGTCGGCGCTGCCGGAGTCGCTCGAGCCGCCGCCGCAACCGGCGAGGGCGAACGCCATCACGCCAGCGACGCATGCGGTGGTGAAAACCAGACCGAGCTTCTTCAACGAGATCTTCTTCACTGATACTCCTCTCCTTTTTAGAGCTTGCGCTCTGAGAACGCAATTACAGTCATTGGACTGTAATTGTAACAGGATTGTACTGTAATGGAACCCCAAGGCAAGACAATGTATATAATTCGTTATCATGCCCGAAACATCGGTCTTCGGTCTGTGGGGCAGGTGGCCGAAAACGCCCGACCCCAGCAATCGTCTCAGAACCCGGGCGCATCCCACGCGCACCTGCTATCATCGGTGCATAAACCATCGGGGCGCATGCCCCATTCGGAAAGGAAGAAACATGGGTGCATTCCTGGGATTCCTCGTCCTGCTCATCATCTTCGCCGTCGTCTGCCTCGTGTTCTCGGTCTACATCGTGGAACAGCAGCATTGCGCGGTCATCGAGCGCTTCGGCAAATACAACCGCATCACGACGGCCGGCATCCACCTGCGCATCCCGTTCATCGAGGTCATCCGCCGCGTGAGCCTGCTCACGCAGGACGAGATGATGCGCATGGACGCCAAGACCGCCGACAACGTGACCATCGGCGTCGAGGTCTCGGTGCAGTACCACGTGGACTGGGACGTGCGCCCCGCCGCGCAGGAGTCGGGCATCTACAAGTCGCTGTACACGCTGGCCGACCCGGTGGGCCAGATGAAGGACTACTTCGCCGACGCGCTGCGCAGCCAAATCCCCAAATACACGCTTGACCAGGTGTTCTCGGAAAAGGACTCCATCGCCGAGGCCATCTACGAGACCGTTGCCGCGAAGATGTACGACTACGGCTACATCATCGTGCGCACGCTCATCACGTCCATCAACCTGCCGGAAAACGTGCGCGAATCCATGAACCGTATCGTTGCCACGCGCAACGACCGCGAGTCTGCCGAAAACGAGGCCGAAGCCGCCCGCAAGCGCGTGACCATCGCCGCCCAGGCCGATGCCGAAGCCGCCGAGAAGCGCGGCCAGGGCATCGCGGCGCTGCGCATCGCCATCGCGAACGGCACGAAGGAATCGCTCGAGACCCTGCAGGAAACCGGCGTTTCCCCCGATGAGGCCAACATGCTGTTCATGTACACCCAGTACATCGACGCGCTCGCCGAATTCGCGAAGTCGGGCAAGGCATCCACCGTGGTGCTCCCCTCCGACTTCAACGAGGTGCGCAGCATGTTCGACCACATGCTCACCGCGCAGGTGGCCGACAAGAACGATTCCATGCCGCCGGTGAAGCCCGCCGAATAGACGCCCGCGAACCAAAACCGGCCAAAGGGGACCACCCTCTTTGGCCGGTTTGTTGTTTGTGGCGCATCGTGTTTCCGGGATGTCGCAGCACGTTCTTGCCTGAGATCCAAACCTCGACCCTGAAAGAGCCGGATTTGAGGCAAAACCAAGGT
>JAUNEQ010000137.1 GCA_030525445.1 Coriobacteriia bacterium
TGGGACAAGCGTGGGTGACATGGGTCACCCACGCTTGTCCCATATGCTGCGGGCCGGCTTGTCCCATCCGGTACGGAAATCCTCCGGAGCCTGGGCGTCCCACCCGGTATATAATCCCCAGCATTCAGGTAGCAAAACCAGGGAGGCACACGTGAAGCCCTTGTCCCAACGCACCACGTTCTTCACCGATTCCGTCATCCGCCGCATGACGCGCATCTCGAACCAATATGGCGCCATCAACCTCTCGCAAGGGTTCCCCGACTGGGACCCGCCGCGCCCGCTGCTCGACCGGCTCGCCGCCATGGCGAATGAGCCGGTGCATCAGTATTCCATCACCTGGGGCGCGCAAAGCATGCGCCAGGCGCTCGCGCGCAAGCAGTCCCATTTCATGGACCGCGACATCGACCCCGAGCGCAACATCGTTGTGACCTGCGGTAGCACCGAGGCCATGATGGCCGCGATGATGACCGTGGTGGACCCGGGCGACAAGGTGGTCATCTTCTCGCCGTTCTACGAGAACTACGGCGCCGACACGGTCCTCTCGGGTGCCGAGCCCATTTACGTGCCGCTCGTCCCTCCCACCTACGACTTCGACCGCGCGACGCTCGAGGCGGCCTTCGCCCAGGGCGCGAAGGCGCTCGTGCTGTGCAACCCCTCGAACCCGTGCGGCAAGGTCTTTACGCGCGAAGAGCTCCTGTTCATCGCAGAACTTGCGCAGAAATACGATGCCTACGTCATCACCGACGAGGTCTACGAGCACCTCGTCTACGCCCCGCACGAGCATGTGTATTTCGCGACCCTGCCCGGCATGTGGGAGCGCACGATCTCGTGCAGCTCGCTTTCGAAGACCTATTCCATCACTGGATGGCGCCTGGGCTACACCATCGCCGCGCCCGAGGTGACCGAACGCATCAAGCAGGTGCACGACTTCCTCACCGTGGGCGCCGCGGCGCCGCTGCAGGAGGCTGTCGTGACCGCCCTGGAATTCGGCCAGGACTACTACGACGAGCTGCTGGCGCTCTACACCGGCAAGCGCGACTTGCTATGCAAGGGCCTGGATGACCTAGGCCTTGGCCACAATGTGCCGCAAGGCGCGTACTACGTGATGGTGGACATCGGGAAATTCGGCTACGAATCCGATCTCGAGTTCTGCGAGGATCTCGCCCGGGTTGTGGGCGTGGGCGCCGTTCCGGGGTCATCCTTCTTCCGCGAGCCGGTGAACCACCTCATCCGCCTGCATTTCTCGCGCCGGGTCGAGACGCTTGAGGCGGCGCTCGAGCGCCTATCCCACATCGACCAGCTGCAACGGTAGCGCTCCAGGAGGCACGCATGCCCAATCCCTTCACCCGCACGGAAATGCTTTTGGGGACCGATGCCATGGACAAGCTTGCACGGTCGCGCGTCATCGTCTTCGGCATCGGCGGCGTCGGCGGCGCGGTGGCGGAAGGCCTCGCGCGCGCTGGCGTGGGAACGATCGACCTCGTGGACCACGACACGATCTCCGTCACGAACCTCAACCGGCAAATCGCCGCGCTCACCTCCACGATCGACCGTCCGAAAGCGCAGGTGATGGCCGAGCGCATCGCCGAAATCAATCCGGCATGCAACGTGACCGCCCACCAGGTGCTCTACCTGCCCGACACGAAGGATGCCTTCGACCTCGCATCATATGACTACATCGTCGATGCCGTGGACACCGTGACGGCAAAGCTCCTGATCATCGCCGAGGCGCAAGCCGCGGGAACGCCGGTCATCAGCAGCATGGGGACCGCGAACAAGCTCGACCCCACCCGCTTCGAGGTGGCCGACATATTCGAGACGTCCATATGTCCCCTCGCGAAGATCGTGCGCAAGGAATGCCGCAAGCGCGGCCTTAACGGCTTCAAGGTGGTGTATTCACGTGAGGAGGCGCTCACGCCGGCACAAGACGACAACGACCCCGAACGCCCCACCGGACGGCGCAGCACGCCGGGCTCGGTGTCGTTCGTCCCGCCCGTCGCCGGTTTCATCATCGCCGGCGAGGTCGTGAAGGACCTGGCCGGGGCCTGACGGCACCCCGACGGCCAGAGCCGGTAAACCCGACGCCTCCAGAGAAAGCCCCTGTCACCTCAGGCCCCAAGGAGTTTCCTGCGCAAATCTTCGCGCGCCAATGATTGCGAAAGCGTCAGCGGCCGAATACGCACGCCCAATCGTCTCGCGATTGTGCATGCCACCTTATCAAACGCAAGCGGATCGTAAACCTGCCAGCGCTTTACCTGGAGCACGGTATAGTCCATCGATTCGAGCACTGTCTTCCGCAACGAATCCTGGGCAGTCTTCCACTCGCTTTCATGATACCTGCCATCGTACTCGACCAGAAGCGCAGCCTTCTCCCACCGCATATCCGGACTCACCTTCGATTTCCGCAATATCAGTGAGCTCTCGTCATCCAATGCGACCTCGGGATTCAGCTCGGGAACAGGTAGATGGTATCCCCCGTACTGCTGCGGCAGACAAAGCAAGAGGTAAAGCTTCGTCTCCATAGGTGAAGCCGCGCCGTTGACCAGGTATCTTGCCACCCGACGTGCGCGCTTGAGCCCTTTCAGGCCCCGCCAGCTCTCATAATGCCTCCGGCAGCTCGCTGCATCCATGAGGCTGTAATCCCTTTGGCATCCGCCTTCGCCATCTTCCCCGCGAAGCGCATAGGTGCCGCAAAACTCCATCCCCATTTCGAGCGAGGCAAGGAACCCATGAGTTTGACAATACTGGACCAAACAGAGCTCTGGCGATACGACATGGATGCCATCGTGCAGTGGATAAAGCGCATGCCGTGGAAGTAGAGCCCTCACCGCATGACGGCGAAACCGTTCGGGGCAACGTGGAGCATTTTCAGGAACGAGTATATCGATGGGATCAGCCCCAAACTCGGCTTCAGACAGGGGATACTCCTCGAACGCCGCCTTCCCGGCAGGCGTGTTTCGAATTGAGCGAATATCCCGATCGGCTCCCTCCAGAACGTACCAGGGTGGATTGGTTCGCCAATAATGCAGCGCAGATCCATGGCTCACGCACAGTTTCGAATCCGCCATAGGAATCGCCCCCTTGAAAAAACCAACCGCAAGACGCTGAATCGCGAAAGGAAGCCTATATAACTCGCTTCAATGCAGAAGCTTTCGCGATTTTCATCAAAACCTGCCACAAAAGTGCGTTTGCGGACATTGTTGACCTCAAATGACTCGCATTTTGCAATCATATGATTGCATTTCTTGCTGATTATCGCAAAGTATCCGTACGATCTGAACAGATTCTTCGCCGATAAGAGGAACACAGGGCTAATCGAAGCCCATCAATGTCCGCAAACGAACTTTTGTGACAGATATTGGACGATTTGCTGGAAGAACGCGGCTTGCCCGCCTTCAATACAGCGAGGCGCCCGCTGGCATAATCGCCAACGGGCGCTCTGAGCTACAGGTTTTGCAGCCTGTGAGGCACATTGCCTTAAATCTTGTGGATGAACAGGCCCGAGCGCAGCTTGGGCTCGAACCAGGTGGATTTCGGCGGCATGAGACGGCCGGCATCGGCCACGGCGAACAGCTCGACGATGCGCGTGGGAGACAGTGCGAACGCAGCCACGCAATCCTTCTGGCAGCGGCGCTCGAGTTCGGCGATGCCGCGGATGCCGCCCACGAAATCGATGCGCGGCGAACGGCGCGGGTCAGCGATGCCCAAGACCGGCTGGAAGAGCATGCGCTGCAGCAGCGAGACTTCCAAGCGGCCGGTCACATGCGAGTAGTCGGGCATATCGCTCATGCGCACCCGGCAGCGATACCAGCGGCCGCCCACGAACGTGGCGAACACGCCGACCTCGGTGGGACGCAGGAACCGATCCGCCTCTTCGGGGTCTTCAGCGTTCAAAACGCTGAACGGCGTGCCGTCCGGCAGGTCGGGCACCGGCTCCACCTCGAACCGCGTGCGCAACTCGTCGAGGAATTCCTCCTCGGAAAGGCCGTTCAGGTCGCGCACCACGCGGTCATACGGCAGGATCTCGAGCTCGGAATCGGAGAACAGCACAGCCAGGAACCAATCGCGCTCGCGCGAGCCAGGCTCGGAGTTCGTCGCCTTGCGCATCGCCTTGCAGATCTCGGAAGCCGCCGCCACGCGATGGTGGCCATCGGCGATGTAGACGCGCTCCATGCCCGAGCAACGCGCTTCCACAATCGCGGAATCCTCCAGGGCAATCGAGAAACCGCGATGGCGCACGCCATCATCGGCCACGAAATCGAAGAGCGGCTCGCCCTGTTTCGCGCGGGCATACACCGCCGCGAGCTCATCGTCGTGGTGGTAGGCCAAGAAGATGGGGCCCGTCTGCGCCTTGCAACCGCGGATGTGGTTGATGCGGTCGATTTCCTTGTCCACGCGCGTGGACTCATGCTCCTTCACGACGCCATTCAGGTAGTCATCGATGGCCACGCAACCCACGAGGCCCGTCTGCACGCGGCCGTTCATCGTGAGCTCGTAGACGTAATACTGCTCCTGCTCGTCCTGGCGCATCAGGCCAAACGACTCGAGCGCGCCCAGCAGGTCGCCCGCCTTCTGGTACACGCGGAACGCATACGGGTCGGATCCTTCGGGGAAGTTCACGACGGGCTCGTCGATGATCAGGAACGAAAGCGGATTGTCCGCAACGATTTGCCGGGCTTCCTCGGTGCTTTGGACATCGTAGGGCAACGCGGCGATTGCCTGCGCGCGCTCTTCAACCGGACGCAACGCGGCAAATGGTTTTATCTGCATGGAATTCTCCCTGGCTCTTCTCTCTTTTCTCCGTCACGACACTATAGACCCGCCTTGCCGCACGGACGCCATGCACATCCATACCGCCACCTAAAATGCGAAAAACCAAAGGCGGCGGCAGGCGCCGTCCTCGGGACGATTGCGAATGCGCACGCCCGACGTAACCGACAAGCCCAAATCGCAACCTGTGTTGATGATAATTATTTGCGGTAATGTTTGATTTCGCCAAATTTCGCGAATCCGATGCGCAGAATCTTCCG
>JAUNEQ010000138.1 GCA_030525445.1 Coriobacteriia bacterium
AACGCCGTCTCATCTGCTGCGGGCCCTCCTGTCCCACCGGGGCCGTTACATCACCTTGGAGCTTTCCACCTTCTGAACGAAGTGGGTCACGACCTTCACGATGGGTGCGCGGAACACGAGGCCGAGCAGGATGAAGGGCACCAAGAACAGCAGCAGGATGCCCATTTCCATCCAGAAATCGCCGTTGTACACGCCGAACATCGCAGCGTGCATCGCGTTCACCACGTGGGTGATGGGCAGGTAGGGGCTAATCATCTGGATGGGCTCAGGCAGCAGTTGCATGGGGAAACTTCCGCCGCCGCCGGACACCTGCAAGATGAGCAGGATGACCGAAAGCGCCTTGCCCAGGTTGCCGAACGTGGCGACGAGCGTGTAGATGATGAACGCGAACACGAGGCCGGCAATCCAGAAGCACAGCAGGTAGAGCAGCGGGTTTTCCGCCTGAACGCCCACGAACAGGAGGTTGCCCAGGCACATGACGGTGCTCTGCAGGAACGAGATGAGGGCGACCACGCCGAAGCGTCCGCAGAACAGCTGGGCGGACGTGGGGTTGTCGAGCTCGCGCACGGTACGCTCCGAGGGGAACACGCGCAAGGCGACCATCATGAGCAGGTTGCCAATCCACAGGCCGAGCGTGGTGTAGAGCGGCGCCATGGCCGACCCGAAGGTCTCCACCGGGTAGATTGCGGTGCGCTCGATCTCCACCGGGGCCGACAATGCCGAGGCGATGGCAGCGGGGTTCGACCCGATGATCTCGCGGAGCTTGGCGCTGTCACCGTTCGTGAGCGCCGTGGAAATGTCCTTGCCCAGGCCATCGACGTCATCGGCGGCTTTCCTGAGCTGCTTCGACGCCTGTGCGAGATCGGTGTGCGCGTCCCCCATGTCGTTTTGAAGCGTCGAGGCGACCCCGGTCATGTCGCTGCCGACGGAATCGAGCTTTTCGCCGGTGCCCTTGATGATCGACACGGCATCGTCGATGGTGCCGGTGAGCTTCGAGAGGGTCGGCTTCAGGTTCGATTCATATTCTTCTTTCGCGGCGGAGATGCTCGCGGAGGCTTCGTCTGCGAGTTGCTGCACCTGCGCACGCGTTTCCTGCGACGCAGAGCTATCCGCCTCGATGTCCGTTGCGGCGTTGCTCAGGGAATCGCGCACATTGTCCTGCAGCGTCGCGGCGTTCTCCATGCGCCGTTGCAGGTCGGTGACCTGCTGGGCGAGGACGGTGTCTTCGGGCATGACCGCAGCGAGTTTTGCGAGGTCGTTCGCCAGCTCGTGGAATCGCGAGGCGACGGCGTCCACCGCCGACGCGCGGTTGCGCAACTGCCCGGCAGCATCGCTGGCGAGGCTGTCCGCGGAATCGAACGAAGCGTTCACGGAATCGGGCACGGCGGCGAATCCCTCGCTGCTCTGATCGAGGGCGGTGGACAGCGATGCCAACGCGTCCTTCAGGGACGAGGATGTTTCCTTGCTCGCCTTCTTCGCGCCCTTGGCCGTCTTCTGCACGTTGTTCGCCGCGTCTTTCGCCTGTGAGAGCAGCGCCGATGAATCGTCGACGAGCGCCTGAGCGGTTTCCACGACCTGCGCGTACATGTCCACGGTCTGCGCGGTGCGGTCGAGCTGCGAGGACACCTGGGCAAGGTGGGCGGCGAGCTTGCCGATGCTCCCATCGACATCCGCTTCATCTGCATAGTCATACAGCGACGAGGTCAGCGCCAGAGCGACCTCCGAAAGCGTTTCCGTGAATACGCGGTTCACCTGGCTCGAGATCTGGTCGGCACCCTGGTCGGTCACCTTCGGGGCGATGGCGCTCTTCTTGTCATTCGAATAATAGATGAGCGTCGCCGATTCGGCATCCGATTCGAAGAACGACATCATGTCGCGGCTGAAATCCTTCGGGATGACCACTGCGGCGTAGTAGCGGCCCGACTGCGTGCCCTCGATGGCGTCGTCTTCGTTGGTGAACACCCAGTTGAGCTGGTTATTCTCGCGTAGCGCAGAAGTGAGCTTCTCGCCGATGTTCAAGTCGAGCGGCATGAGGTCGCTTTCGTATCCCTCGTCGGAGTTCGCGACGGCCACGGTGAGGCGCCCGGTGTGGTCGAACACATCCCAGCAGGCGATGAGGTTGTACCACGAGAACAGCGAGGGGAGCAGCACCAGGCCCAGAACCACAAGCACGGTGATCGTGTTGCCACCCATGCGCTTCACGTCGGATACGAAGAGTTGCCAGATGTTACGCATCGGGCGTCACCTCCTCGTCACCCGCCGCTGAATTATCGGCGGCAGAGTCGGCGTGTGCCTGTTCGCGCCGCCGCTTCATGCGCACGCGCAGCTTGCTTC
This sequence comes from Coriobacteriia bacterium, assembly GCA_030525445.1. Lineage (GTDB taxonomy): Bacteria > Actinomycetota > Coriobacteriia > Coriobacteriales > Eggerthellaceae > UMGS1519. The sequence goes on from JAUNEQ010000138.1 coordinate 2,335, forward strand.
CGCTTCCGTGGAAATAGAGCTTGCTGATTTCGCCGGCGCTCATATCGCTCAGCGAAAGCTGGTGTTCCATGCTGTCCTTGACGAATTCCACGACGATGAGGAAGGCGACGATCGCGATGAGCCAGAGAAGCCACGCGGTGAGGATGATGACCTTGTCGAGGTTGGTGGCGACGAAGATGGGCGTGGCGACGACCGGCACGATGATGCCGGCCACCACGGCCGCCCGCTTGAACCGCGGATAGTTGCGCATGAACTGGCGGGTGCGGTTCTCGGCCTCGACGCGATACTCGTCGCGGCTCGTGATGACGTCGATGAGCTGGGACACCTTGTAGCGGCGGTCGGGCAGCTGCACGGGCTCGAGGTTGATGAGGTCGGTTTGCTCGATCTGACGCTCGAAGAGGCGGTTGAGGTTGGCGGTGAGGGGGCGGGCGAGCGCGCCGATGAGGGTGAACGCGATGCCGAATGCCGCGAGCACCGAGATGTTGTTCGCCCAGAGGCTGCCGTAGAACCCGAACACCGTCTCGCGGATGGCGTTGATGCCATAGGTGAAGGGGAACAGCGGATACACCGTGCGGAAGAAATCGGTGGTCATCTCGATGGGGTAGAGGCCGGTGGCGCCGGGGATCTGCACGAATACGAGGATGACGCAGATGGCCTTGCCCAGATGCTGGAAGGTGGATGAAAGCGCGTATTGGATGCCCAGGTACGCAAGCGATGCGACGACCGCCGTGAGCACGAAGAGCGGTGCGCTTGCAACCTGCACGCCGATGGCCAGGCATCCGGCGGTGCACACCACGGCCTGGAGTGCCGCCATGCATGAGAGCAGGAGCGTGCGGCCCAGATAGCGTTGGGGGACGCTCGTGTCCTCGACGCCTTCCGCGTCGACCTCCATGCGCATGATCACCATGAGCATGAACACGCCGATCCACAGCGTGAGGTTGATGAAGAGCGGCGCCATGGCCGAGCCGTATGCGTTGAGCGGGTAGAGCGACTCTTCCTTCACCTTCGTGGGCGACAGCATGAAGTCGGCGACCTTGTTGGCGTCGATGTCGTCGCCGAGCATTTCGTGCAGCGATTCGGAAGAGCTGAGCGCCACGAGGTCGGCCTTGATGGCGGCGAGGTCATCTTGGGCGTCTGCGAGCAGCCCGGCGGTTTGCCCGAAGGCTTTCGCCGATTGCCCGAGCGCCGTCTCGAGCTGCTTGAGCGCGCCGGTGGCCTCGTCGATGAGCGCGGTCTGCGCGGCGACGGTGGAGGCGAGCTCGGTGCTCGCCGCCGAAAGCGAGGCGATGCCGCTGCTCACCGCGGGGAGCGTCTTGTCGTTGACGGTGCCGCGATAGTCGTTACCGGTGGAGATGGCTTGCTGCGTCGCCGTGTTCACCGTGCCGGTCGCACCGGCGATCGTGGTGGAAGTCGTCTCGATGTCCGCGCTGAGGGCGGAAAGGCCCGACAGGATGTCCGCGGCTTCATCGTTTGCCTTCTGCAGGGGGTTGATGGCCTCGTCAATCGCCTTCTTCGCGTCGCCGTCGGGAAGCGCGTCTTCTATCTCGCGCATGGCCTTGATGATCTGCGTCTGCTCTTGCACGACAGCGTCCATGCGCTTCACGGCGCCGTCCACATCGCCCTTGGCCGCCGTGACCTTCGCCGCGGTGCGCGCGATGGAGAGGTTCGCCTGCGATGCGGCGAGGGAAAGAGCCGCCCCGCCGCTGTCGAGGGCATCGCCGACGCTTTGGGAGAGCCGCGCGGACGATTCGTTCGCCGATCCGGCGAGCGTGGCGACCCGGTCGATGTCGCCTGCGAGCGCGGTGAGGGACTTCTTCTCGTCGGCAAGCGAGGAGCGCGCGTCTTTCGCCTTGCCCTGCGCTTCGCTTGCCGAGCCCTCCAGGTCCTTGAGCGATGCGCGCATCGCATCGAGCGTGCCGATGGCCGCGTCGACGCGCTTGAAAGCGGCGGCAGTCGTGTCCTTGACCTGCTGCTTCGCCTCGTCGGCTCCCGCGTTGAGCATCGAGACCACCGTCGAGCTCACCTGCGACACGAACGCGCTGTTCACGCTCGTGTCGAGCGTGGTCGCGCCCTTGTCCATGATCTTCGGGGCAACCGGCCCCGCTTTCTCGTTCACGTAGTATTCGATCTGCGCCTTCTTGAGGTCGCCTTGGGCGATGTCGGCGATGTCGGCGCTGAAGTCCTCGGGGATGACGAATGCGGCGTAGGCCCGGCCCGACTCGACAGCCCGCATGGCTTCATCGCGGTCGGAGAACATCCATCCCATCTGCGTGTTTTCGTGCAGGTCGTCGACGATCGTGGCGCCCACATCCAGGTGTCCCACAAGGTCGTCGTCGGCACCGCGGTCTTCGTTCACGACGTACACGGTGAGGTTTTCGGTGTTGTCGTACGGGTTCCAAAACCCGTAGACGTTTATCCAGGCATAGAGCGAGGGCAGCACGATGAGGAAGAGGGCGACGGTCCATGCCGCCGGCGTTTTCGCCAGGCGTTTGACATCGCGCCAGAACACGCGGAATACGCTGCGCATGCGGTCCTCCTCCTTCCGAATGTCCCATTGTATGCGCGCGATGCGGCGGGAGCGGCGCCGGGTGGGCTATCTACACAGTATTGCTCGAATTGTCTGCAT
>JAUNEQ010000139.1:0-2716 GCA_030525445.1 Coriobacteriia bacterium
CGGGGGCGTTGCCCGATCGGGAGGCAATGGCTAGGCCTTCTTCAGGGATTCGAGGGCTTTCTGGATGGCGGCTTCGTCTACGCCAAATGCTCGGAGGGCTTCGGCGACATCATGCACGCCGTTTTCCCAGCCTTCGGCAATGCCCTCGGCTCTGCCTTCGGCATGGCCTGTGCGGCGGGCTTCGTTGATTGTGGTGTTGTAGTCCAGGACGTCTCGGATGTATGCCTCGTATTGGTTCTTTAGGTGCTTGTCGCCAACGGCCATACCGTATAGCTCTGCGAACTCCTCGATGGAGGGGAACTGTTTAGACATGGTCTCGACCTCCTTGGTGCTGGCATACCCTTTTGCGAGGAGATAGAGCCATGCAAGCGACTCATCGTCCGAAATCTCCCCCGAATCAGAATTATACCGCTCGGAAACCTTGTCCATTTCCACCACGATGAACAGCATCCGATCCGTTGCCGGCTGGCAACCGCTTTCGAGTTCCCAGTGAATGGAGCCCCTGGTCAGGAAGCGTTTGTCGCGCGGGAAGAGCTTGCGCCCGTGTAACAGCGTTATGACCACGACTTGCGGTGCGTTGTCGTAGTTGTCGCCCTCCGCACCTGCAGGCATATGCTCGCCAAAGAGCCTTGCGCTGTAGAACAGCGACTTATTCGCGACGTTCGTGTGCCGGCCCTGCGCTTCGATGTCGTAGACGCCATCGCGCGTCACCACCACGATGTCGCAGCGGGCCGTGCGGAATTGCACGCCGCCGGGAATCGTCGCGTCGGCGGTGATCTCGTCAATCTCGTCGATGCTGTCGATTACCGGGAGCCCAGCCTGCTTCAGCACGGCATTCAGCAGGCTGCGCGTGAGGCTTTCCGACCCGTTTTTGCCGAACAGGTACAAGAACATGTTGTTGAACAGCGGGGATACGCGGATCTGGTCGGGTTGGTTGCTGGTGGGCTGTTGCGCCATGGTTGCCTCCTTCGGGTGGTCCTTTTGCGCCCACCCTAGCGGGGTGGAATCAAAAACCGTTGGGAGGGAGTTCAAATAGCTCTCAAGAAAGCCTCAAATTTCTCTCGAATGCCCAGGTGAAGCCGAGTGGGGCCGCGCGGCGAGAAAGATTGCCGGCGACACAGGAAGCCCATAACCACTTGTAGGAGGTCCCTCGGCTCCGCCGCTGCGCGGCTCCGCTCGGGATGACAAAGGGCTCTTCCTCGTTGCCCCTGCTTGTCATCCCGAGCGGAGGAGGCGAAGCCGCCGGAGCCGAGGGACCTCTTGCAGACCTGGATGAGGTCCCTCGGCTCGCTTCGCTCGTTCAGGATGACAATGGGGGAACTTCGCTCGCGCGCGGTAACAAATGGGCGCCGCTTGCTCGGGACAATGAGGGCATAGCCGAAGGTTCACCCCGCGGGTGGCGGTGGGCTGGTATGATAGAGCAACTAGGCAAACGACCTGGAGGAATCATGGCAAATAACCCGGGGAACAAGAGAACAGGCGGCCATAATGCGCTCGCCACGCTATGCAACGTCTTTGGCGTGTTGTTGCTGGTGGCGGTTATCGGGCTGTGTGCGCCGCTGACGATCCCCATGATTGCCGGCTACCAGGTGTATGACGTGGTGAGCGGCTCGATGGAGCCCGAGATCCCCGTCGGCAGCGCCGTGTACGTGAAAGCCACCGACCCGGTGACCATCGAGGTGGGCGACGTCATCGCGTACCAAGACGAAAAGGGCGTCGTCTCCCATCGCGTCACGGTAAACCGCACGTCGCTCGGCGAATTCGTCACCAAGGGCGACGCCAACGACGTGGAAGACCTGCATCCCATCCCCTATGACGCGGTGCTGGGGCGCGTGGAGATGAGCATTCCCGGCATCGGCGCGTTCATGGCCATCTATGCGAGTACGGCGGGCAAAGTGTATCTGCTGCTCATCGCTGCGTGCGGCGTGATGCTGAACGTCCTTGCAGGCCGCATGCGCGAACGCGCGAACATGCGTCGGCGCGAGCTGGAGGCGGCAATCGCCGCGACCGGTGCCGTTTCGCCTGGTGGCGCCCCTGTGGCTGCCAGCTACCCGGGTCAGGCCCCCGCCCCCGCTCCGCGCAAGACGCGCAGCATCGGCACGCGCATCCGCCATGCCGTGATGGCGGTGCTGGCCGTGGTGTTCGTGGGATCGGGCGCGGTCGTGGGGTACGCGCTCTACCAATACAACGTGAGCGATGCGCTGTACAGCGATGCGTCTGACCAGTTCACCGGCGAAGGCGGCCGCGTGGCGCCCAAGAGCGTGGACTTTGCGGCGCTCCAGAAGAAGAACCCCGACGTGGTGGGTTGGATCTACTGCGAGGGCACGCCCATCAACTACCCGGTGCTCAAGGGCGATACGAACGACACCTACCTGCACAACGACTATACGGGCAACTACAACATTGATGGCTCCATCTTCGTGGACGCGGACAACACCGATGGCTTCATCGACAGCAACACCATCATCTATGGCCACCATATGAACTCGGGCGCCATGTTTGCGTGTCTGGAAAAGTGGGCCGACCAGAAGTTCTACGATGAGCATCCGGTGATTTGGCTGCTCACGCCCACGCAGGACTACAAGATCGTGCTGTTCAGCGGGCATCACGTGAGCGCGCATTCCAGCTGGTACGACATCATCACGAACCCGGGCGAGCAGATGAACCAATTCCTAGCCCAGGCGCAGGCGGAATCCGATTTCAAGGCCGACGTGGG
>JAUNEQ010000139.1:2816-4915 GCA_030525445.1 Coriobacteriia bacterium
TTTAAGTCGTAGAGCGCCGCCTGTGTAATGAGAATCGCGAATTCTTGCAAAAACGCGAGCTTTTAGGAAGATTTTACGAGGCCGTTGGATATGCATGGGAAACACGTAGCGATTCACCAGGCAAAATAACAGGCTGCTCTCACACGGGTGACGATTTTGCACCCGAAATCTTCCTATAAGCTCGTGTTTTTGCAAGATTTCGCGATTCCCATTACACGGAAGAGACGCTGGGCTGGGGCGCATGCATAATATGCGCTCTATGGGCTTAAAACTGCATACTCCTGGAATGCCGCTGGCAGATCAAAACCATTGGCGCGGCAGCGGCGGTCAGCGACCTGCCCTCCCCTCGCGAATTATGCGATAACGCAATTCATCAAGCGCGCCAATGTCTCGATATCAGCCAATAGAGAGAATCTGCCCCGGGTGAGCCCCTCTTATATCAACCGTACTTCCATCTGCCAAGGCTGTTATTGATGAGAGCATATGTAAGAGAGGACACAGAAGCCCACGTCAGAGCGGCAGTTTCCAAACAAATAGCTGCTTAATGTAAGATAGATAAGTGCATAAATCACTACATATAACGCTGCGTTGAAGGTAATCGCGCTCGGCCGTGAGCTGGCCGATCATGCGATATAGGTCATCGACCTCCTCACGGTGCTCGGCGAGCTCCCGCTCGCGCGCCCTGTCGTCCTCGGTCGCCGAGAACGCCCGGTAGGCCTCCTGCTCGAACTTGCTCTTCCACTTCCTGACCAGGTTGGGGTTCAGGTCGTATTCGGCCGCGATGTCGTTGAGCGTCTTCTCGCCCGAAATGACTTGCATGACGACCTTGGCCTTGAACTCAGGCGGGTGCGGTCTCCCTGTTGGCATGTGAACCTCGCTTCCCGTGCCTTTCGGCGCATCGTATGAGGGTTCACCTTCGGCCGTCAATTCCGTGTCCAGTTTTGGCCAGCCACATTACTGTTCGACCTGCTCGCCACCCTGGGCACCGCGATTATCTGCGCCGCCCTGCTGGCTGGCCTGCTGCGTCGCGACGACAAGGAAGACGACGACCCCGATTCCACGAGGGCCATGGCCAGCGCTGGCGACGAGCCCAAGGACGAGGATGAACTGGCGAAGCGTCGCCGCATGCTGCGCCTCGCGAGCCTCGTGCCCGCCGTGGGTGCGGTGGTCGCGCTCATCCTCACGCAGGACTTCAGCGCCCAGATGACCATCTTCGACCAGTGGTCGCTGCTCTTCGGCGGCCTGGCCGCGGTCCAAGTGGTGGACGCCGTGCTTTCGCGCGACAAGAAGGTGGAGCCCCAGGGACCAACCACCGCTCCCGCCACCGCCTAGCGCGTAGGGTATAACCCCCCGAAGGCCGACTCGCTCCCGCGAGCCGGCCTTCTCCTTTTTGGCGGGGTCCAAAAAGTGGTTACTTTAGTAACCACTTTTAGATGCGGCTAACAATATTGCCCCCACGTTATCCCGAGCGAGCGAAGCGAGTCGAGGGACCTCCCGCAACTCGCGTTTGCCCTCTATTGCGTCAAAGGGGCCCGTCCCTCCGGTCTCAAGATCCGAGTTCGACCCTGGATGCACGCTCGCGCAAGCGCAAACCACCGTACATTCGGCGCGGTTGCTTCCGTGCTTGTCATCCCGAGCGGAGGCGCAGAGCGCCGGAGTCGAGGGACCTCATGCGGGCTGTGGTTGGTTCCAACCGAAACCTGCGTGAGGTCCCTCGGCTACGCGGCTGCGCCGCTTCGCTCGGGATGACAATGGAGGCCTTCAGCCACTCGGGACAAAGCGTGGTGCGGGGCCGGCCGGTGGCAGAGAACCGGCAGCGTGCGGGCCTCTCAGAAGCGTATCCCCAGGTCGCATTAAAATTACAAGCAGAATCACCGTGCATTCGGCGCGGTTGCTTCCGTGCTTGTCATCCCGAGCGGAGGCGCGAAGCGCCGGAGTCGAGGGACCCCATGCTGGTCGGAGTTGGCGCCAACCACGGCTTGCGGGGGGTCCCTCGGCTACGCGGCTGCGCCGCTTCGCTCGGGATGACAATGGGGGCCTCCGGTCGCTCGGGATTCTAATGGGATTTTCCCGTAATATCCGATGACGGAAGGGCCCCT
>JAUNEQ010000026.1 GCA_030525445.1 Coriobacteriia bacterium
ACAGTATCCGGTTTTCAAGGTTCCGCAGGTCAGAGGTTGTTTTCTCTGTCCTGTTTGTCGTTCGCTCTCGCGGCGACAAGCAAGTAATATACGCTCCCCCCTAGGGTGCGTCAAGAACAATTTTCAACTTTTTCGCCTTTTATGGTCAATTTCGCGATATTGCCTGTTCAGGGGCCGTTTCTTAATTTGAAGCCAATTTGGCCGTTTTCACGCCCTCCTCTACATCTCCTTCATAAGCCCAGGTCGCATATTTTCACGCGTGAAACGCCACCATTTTCGTCAAATTTTGAAAGGTAGAGCGATTTTTGTGAGATAGGGCAAATTTACAAAAGTGGCCCCTACGAAAAACCGGCGACGCAACGCGCCGCCGGCTCTAGATCGTGGTGCTGGTGACAGGAATCGAACCTGCAACCTACTGTTTACAAGACAGTTGCGCTACCGTTGCGCCACACCAGCAAAGCGGTGCCTATTATGCCACAACTCTCGCTGTGCGGCGCCGCGCACACAAACCCACCCAAACGCACACGGCACGGACCCCCGTTGTTCCCTTATATATGAGGGTTCGTGCCAGCACTGCATGAGCTCGTTCTGGTGACAAGCACTGACCTATCTGATACATCTATAACCCTATTTAATGTATTCGTGATTTCCTATCACTTTACTGTGTTATAAAAGGTATCCGAAAGGAGACATCATGACCCTTCAACAACTGCGGTATCTCGTGGCGATCGCCGAATACGGCTCGATCAATGCCGCCGCCACGAACCTGTTCGCGTCCCAGTCGAACCTCTCCACGGCCGTTCGCGACCTCGAGAAGGAATTCGGCGTGACCATCTTCACGCGCAGCAACCGCGGCGTCACCCCCACGAACGAGGGCACGGAGCTGCTGGGTTATGCGCGCCAGGTGCTCGAGCAGGCCGACATGCTCGAGAACCGCTATGCGAAGAACGCGAGCCCACAGCTGCGACTGGCCGTCTCGACCCAGCATTACGCATTCAGCGTCGAGGCGTTCATCAAGACAGCCGAGGACTGCAGCAGCCAGGCCGAATATGACTTCATCCTGCGCGAGGCCGCCACGGGCGAGATTATCTCGGACGTCGCGACGTTCCGCAGCGAGATCGGCATCCTCTATATAGATAGTTTCAACCAACGTGTGCTCACGAAGGCCTTCGACGATGCGAACCTCGAGTTCCACCCGCTATTCGAGGCCGATGTGCACGTGTTCGTTGGCGAGAATCATCCTTTGGCCGGCAAGGACATCATCAATCCGGCCGACTTGGAAGAATGGCCGCGCTATTCCTTCGAACAGGGCACCGAGAACTCGTTCTACTTCTCGGAGGAGCCGCTGTCGTATTTGCCGCACAAGCGCGTGATCCGCATCTCGGACCGCGGTACCCTCACCAATCTGCTCACGAGCTTCAACGGCTACACGATTTCCACCGGCGTGCTCTCCCCCGAAATGCTCCAGGGAATCGTCTCCATCCCGCTGAACGCCGAGGCGCATATGCGTGTCGGGTACCTCATCCACCGCGAGCGCAAACCGAGCAAGCTGCTGCTCGACTATATTCAGAACCTGCAGGAGATCATCAAAAGCAACCCCACCGTGGAGAGCTACCTGGGCGAATAACCTCGGAGTTTCTCGTCATATCCGATTGACATCGTACGCCTGTTCGATATACTGATACGAACATATATTCGTATAGGAGAACAGGTGAACACGGCGGAAAAACTATCGATACTCGCGGATGCGGCTAAGTACGACGTCGCGTGCACGTCGTCGGGCTCGGACAGGCAGGCGCAGGCCGGCCAGCTCGGCAACACCATCGCGGCGGGCCTCTGCCATAGCTTCGCCGCAGATGGCCGCTGCATTTCCCTGCTGAAGGTGCTGTTCACGAACGTGTGCACGCACGACTGCGCCTACTGCGTGAACCGGGTTTCGAACGACGTGCCCCGCGCATCGTTTCGGCCGCGCGAGCTCGCCGACCTCGTGATCGGGTTCTACCGGCGCAATTACATCGAAGGGCTGTTCCTCTCATCGGGCGTGGCCGGCAGCGCCGATGCCACGACCGAGCGCATCATCGAATGCCTGCGCATCCTGCGCCACGAATATGGGTTTCGCGGATACATCCATGCAAAGGCGATTCCCGGGACTTCCCCGGCGCTCGTCGACGAGCTCGGGCGCCTGTGCGACCGCTTGAGCGTGAACCTGGAGCTGCCAAGCCAGGAGAGCTTGAAGCTCTTGGCTCCGGGAAAGACGCGCGAAAACGTGCTCGCGCCCATGCGGCAAATACATGACAGCATCGCCGAGGACAAGGACACCCGCGGGCTCGTGCGCCGGCGCAATCACTACCTTCGGCAGGTGCATGCGCCCAAACGCGAGCAGGCATTCGCACCAGCCGGGCAATCGACGCAGATGATCATCGGCGCCACGCCGGAAAGCGATTACCACATCCTCAACCTTTCGCACGCGCTGTATGCGAACCTCGGCCTGAAGCGCGTGTTCTTCAGCGCCTACATCCCCGTGAACCAGGATGCGCGGCTCCCCTCTTCGGGGGCGATCGAGCTCGACCGCGAGCATCGGCTGTACCAAGCCGATTGGCTCATGCGCTTCTACGGCTTTCACGTGGACGAAATCATCGAGCCATCGAGCCCTTTCCTGGACACGGGAATCGACCCCAAGGCCAACTGGGCCCTGAACCACCTGGAGTGCTTCCCCGTGGAGGTCAACCGCGCACGGAAAGCCGAATTGCTGCGCGTGCCCGGCATCGGGGTGAAGGGAGCGCAGCTCATCATGCGCGCCCGCAAGCGCAGCACGCTCGACGAGGACGCGCTGCGCAAGCTGGGCATCGCGCTCAACCGCGCGCGGTTCTTCATCACGTGCAACGGCAAATACCTGGGAGCGGGCGTGCGCTTCTACAAGGAAGACCTGCGCCCATACCTCACCTCCGCCATCGACGGCGGCAAACATGGCAGGCGCGCGGTGCGGGTTCCCGAAGGGCAGATGTCGCTATTCGACGAGCTGCCCCTCGAAGTCGCCCCGGCGGCGAAAGCGTCGTTGCCCGCTTCGAGGCCCGTTGCGGCGAGCAAGACGCAGGGAAAGCCCGAGCTCGAGCGCCTCTGGGGCGGTGCGGCATGATGGGTACGCAATCGCTCATCGACATCGCCGAGGCGAGCGTGCGGTCCGACACGGGCATCATCTGGGATTTCCACGACGGGCATGCCGGCCAGCTGTACGAATACGAACCCGGCGCCCAGGAAACGCTGCTTGCCACGTGCGTGATGGTTGAAGATGCAGATGCATTGCCGGGCGTGAGGACAGCATCGGCCATCGCGCCCACGCACGGGCAGGGTGTCGCCCATGGCCAAGAGCCGCAATCGCCGCGCCAGACCCAAGGAGCGGCGTTCGTCTATGATGGCACGCTCGAGGGCATGTTCACCGCTATCCATGCCGCGTTCGTCGCACACGATGCCGAAGCCGACATCATCGAGGAGGCGCACCTCCAACCACGGCTGGGACAAGAGGTGACAGCCGCGCACACAAACATGGATTCCGCCCTGAAAGTTCGCCGGCTCGTGGAATACAGCCTGGGGGCGCAGGCGTTTCGCACCATCCGCACTGCGGCATCAGTGGAAGACCCCGCCCGCGGAACCGCCATTTACCGCTTCCTGCGCTATGCGTTTCGCGAATCGGGGCGCACGGGGTGCAGTTCTTGCCCGAAGAAGGCAACCTGCACGCGCGCCTGCTCTGTCCCCGATTCCTGCTCCATCCTGGACGATATCTCGCGCCCCGTTGTGCGTGACGTGGTGACGCTGTACCGTTCGGTCGTGAACGAACGCCACCTGATGCTCCAGTTCATGCGGTTCGAGCACTGCGAGGGCGACGTGTGGTTCGCCCGCTGCAACCCCAAGGCGAACGTCGTCCCGCTGCTCATGGATTGGTTCATCCCACGGTTCAACGACCAGAAGTTCGTCATCTACGATGAGAACCACGCGATGTCGGGCGTCTACGACGGGCAGCGCTGGTACCTCGTTCGCGGCGATGCCGTGACTCCCCCGCCGCATATGGAAGATGAACGCATGATGCGCGATGCGTGGAAGCGCTTCTACCGCGCCATCGGCGTCGAATCGCGCTACAACCCCGAGTTGCGGCGCAGCTTCATGCCCATGCGCCTATGGCACAACCTGCCCGAATTTGGGTGATTGTTCGAGGGACACCCGGATCCGCAGCATATGGGATGACCCGGGTGTCCTTGGGCTTAGTCTTGCCGGACGCCTTCGCCGTTCCAGGTGGGGATGAAGGACTCGAGGGCTGCTTCGCCGTCTTGCCAGAAGTAGTCTTCGATGCCCAACTCGTCCGCGAAATCCAGCAGCGCCTCGTACTCTTCGGCACTCGTGGGACGGTTGAGCTCGGGCAGGCGCGGGAATTCCCGCATGGGCGTGTATTGGCTCATGAAGCTGTAGAGCACGCGGTCGCCGTAACGCTCCCAGAGCTCGCGAATCACGTATTGCGAATCATCCAATCGCCCCGGCATCACGAGATGGCGCACGACGACGCCCTTCACAAGGACGGGATCTGCCTGTTCCTCCCCCGCTTCGTCGACCCAGCGATGCTCGCCGAAGACCGGCGCGCCCACCTGCTCGACCATGGCGTCAAGCGTCGCCAAGGCTTCATCGTGGTAGTCGGGCGCATGCGAGTAGGTGCGGCCGGCGTCGGAAACCGAATCGGGCGCGTACTTGAAATCCGCGAGGTACACGTCGACGGTACCCGCGAGCGCGCGGATGGATTCCGCCGTCTCGTAGCCCGAGGTGTTGTAGACGATGGGAACATGCAAGCCGCGTTCGCGCGCGGCCTTCACCGCAGCGATGATCCACGGGGCATAATGCGTGGGCGTCACGAGGTTGATGTTCGCCGCGCGCTTCCCATCCTGAAGCTCCAGGAAGATCTGCACCAGGCGCTCGAGCGAGATGTCGATGCCTTGGAAGCCCATCGAGATTTCAGCATTCTGGCAATAGACGCACCGTAGGGGGCAGCCCGAGAAGAACACGGTGCCGCTGCCGGCGCCCACGCTGATGACCGGCTCCTCCCATTCATGCAGCGCCGCGCGTGCCACGCGCAGCTCATCGGCTGCACCGCACACGCCGCGCTCTCCCGCCGCGCGGTTCGCACCACAGCGGCGCGGGCACAGCCGGCAATTAGTTGGAAGAGAAACCGCCGAATCCACCGGCATAGCCATCCTCGTCATCGTCGTAGCCGTAATCGTAGCCGTACTCGTCGTAGTCGTATTCATCGTGGTCGTGATGATGGTGGTCATGGTCGTGGCCGTGATCGCCCTCGCCCCCATAGATGCCGTCGGCGCGGGTCCAATCCAAACCGTAGGACGCGCCCTCGTCATCGGCGGCATACGCGAGCGCGAGCGCCGGTGCGGGCAGGTCGCCGCCGCCCACCACGACAAACAGCTCCACCAGATGCTGGCAGGCCTCCACCTGGGTGAGCACGAGTTCGATCTCCTCGGCGCCGTTGATAACGGCGGTGAGCTCGGCGAGCACGACCCGGCAGGAATAGGTGCCGTGGAAGTGGCCTTCCTCCATGGCCTGGTAGATGGAAAGCGCCTGCGGCGCCAGGAAACCAGCAGCCGTCGCCGCCGTGAGCGCGGCACCGGCGCTTTCGCCCTGCGCCTTCGCGATGGCGTGCGATTCCACGAGCGCGATGAGCGCCGAAGCCTGCTGCGCGGTGCACACGGCCTTCGCGAGCTGGCCAGAGCCGGCAAGTCCCAGGTGGCGCACGTCATGCGCGAGCACGGAAAGCAGCGGCATCGCATCGGCGACCGCGCCGTCCTCGCCGCCCACGAGCATCATCACGTTTTCGGCATCGCCGAACGCATCGTGCGCGCAGGGGTCGACCAGCACCAGGGGCGCATCGATGGCCTGCAGCTCGTTCACGCGGGCCACCGCGTAGATTTCCTTCGCAAGCGTGCAGGTGGAAGGGCTCAGGTCCACCATGCAGCAGCCTTCCTTCGCGGATTCCACCGCGCCGCCCGTGCCCAGGTACGCATCTTCGAGCTGCGTCTGCGACAGGCAGTACGTGAAGATGTAGTCGGCCGATGCGAGGCCGGCCGCCAGCACGAAACCGGCATCCTGCAACTTGCGCGAGACAAGCTCGCCGATGTATTGGTCGCCGGAGAAAGCGAAGGTCGTAGCCATGATTTCCTTTCTGGCAGGAAACCTATCACGGGGACCGTCCCCGTGATAGGTTCTCAGGATGACAAGCGGGGCCTATCGTCTTGGCCGTTGCCGCGATAGGTCCCGCAATTGGTTGGGAAGGGTTACTTGCGGCTGTCGGGGCCCCAGAAGACCATGGAGAGCATGCCCGGGCCCACGTGGCTGCCGATGACCGGGCCGATGCTGCAGTGGATGACCTGCAGGTCTTGCGCGGTCTTGCGCAGCATCTCCTCCAGGCGCTTCGCGTCCTCGGGGCAGTCGGCATTGCCGATCATGACGAGGCGGCCGCTGCGATTCGCATCGGGGATGAGCTTGGTGAACAGCCCCACCATCTGCTTGATAGCCTTCTTCTTGCCGCGCGCGATGCCGCACGAGCGAAGCTTGCCGGTCTCGATCTCGATGTCGAGCAGCGGCTTCACGTCGAGCTTCGAGCCGATGACCGCAAGCGCCGGGGGAATGCGGCCGCCGCGCTTCAAGGCCTCGAGGTCGTCCACCACGAACATCTCGTTGATGTGGGGTGCCGCGTTTTCCGCCCATTCGAGCATCTCCTGTGCGGTGAGTCCCTTCTCCCACTGGCGCAGCGCCTCGTGCACGAGCAGGCCCTCCGCGGTGGCGGCGAGCTTCGTGTCGTAGATGTAGACCGGCTGGGCATCGGGATTCTCGGCGCGAAGGCCCTCGTACACCGTGCGTGCCGTGTCGAGCGTTCCCGTGAGCGCGCTCGCGAAGCTCAGGAACACCGCCGGTTTGTCGGCGGCCATGGCCTTTTGGAAGGTCTCGGCGAGCATCGTCATGGGCAGCTGGGATGTCTGGGGCTGAGCGCCGTTGCGCATCGCCTCGAAGAAATCGTGCGGCGTCTGCTCCTGGTACATGTCATCGATGTGCGTCTCGCCATCGAGGGTATACACGTAGTTCAGCAGGAACACGCCTTCACGCTGCAGCATCGCCGGAGGCAGCTCGCAGCAGGAATCCAAAATGAGATTGCATTTCGTGGTCATATCGCTCCTTTGAGCAGGTAGCGCCCGCAGCCGCATGCTGCGGGCAACCGGTCCCTATTCGTAGTGGCGCAGCTTCTTCACGAGGGCCGAGCGGCGGTGGAACAGGTCCGCCTCGAGGCCGACCGGATAGCTATGCGGGTTGAGCATGCGCTTCTGGGATTCATCGAGCGCCTCCAGGCTCTCCTTCGCGCGAGCCTGCGCGCTCATGACGTCGCGGAACTCGGGCTCGAGCACGACCTTGCCCTTGCGCGCGAGCGGGAACAGAATGTCCTCGTGGCGCAGGCCGCCCAGGCGCTTCTGGCGCAGCTCGTCGGCGGGGTCGATGATGACCTCGCGCGCGTTCACGTCGGAGTGCACGTCGTACACCATGTCGCCGGCGACCTTGCCGTTTTCCTGGTAGTAGCGGCGCACGCCCAAGACACCCGGCGTCGTGAGCTTGTTCGTCTGGCCGGACACCTTCAGGCAGTCCTTCCACTTCTCCTCGCCCTTCGCCTTCACGGCGGAGAGCTTGTAGACGCACCCGAGCGTGGGCTGGTCGTACGAAGACGCGAGCTTCGTGCCGACGCCCCAGCTCATCACCTTCGCGCCCTGGCGCTTGATGGAGCGGATCGTCTGCTCGTCGAGGTCGTTGGAAAGCACGATGCCCGTGTCGGTGAGGCCGGCGGCGTCGAGCTTACGGCGCGCGAGCTTCGCCATCCAGGCGAGGTCGCCGGAGTCGATGCGGATGCCCATGAGGCGCTCGCCGCGCTCCTTCATCTCCAAGCCGACGGTGATGGCGTTGTCGATGCCCTGCTCCACGTCGTAGGTGTCCACCAACAGCACGCAGTTCTTCGGCATGGCTTCCGCATAGGCGCGGAACGCCTCGAGCTCGGTGTCGAACGACATCACCCAGGAATGCGCATGCGTGCCGGACACCGGCACCTTGAAGCGCTTGCCCGCGAGCACGTTGCTCGTGGACGCACAGCCACCCACCATGGCGGCGCGGCTCGCGAAGATGCCGCCGGCCGGGCCTTGCGCGCGGCGCAGGCCGAATTCGGCCACGGGCGATTCCGCGACATCGCAGATGCGCGCGGCCTTCGTGGCGATGAGGGACTGGAAGCCCACATGCGTGAGCAGCGGCGTCTCGATGATCTGGCACTGCAGGATCGGGCCGGTCACGCGCAGGATGGGCTCGTAGGGGAACACGGTCGTGCCCTCGTGCACGGCGTCGATGTCCACCTCCATCTCCATGGTACGCAGGTATTCCAAGAACCCGGGCTTGAACAGCTTGCCGCCGCCGGGGGCGTCAAGCGATGCCAGGTAGGCGATGTCGTCATCCGAGAACGAGAAGTCCTCGATGAGCTCTGCCACCTGGTCCATGCCGCATGCGACGACGTAACCGCCGTCGAAGGGGTTCTTGCGGAAATGCATGTAGAAGCATGCCTGCTCCTCGAGCTTGCCCTGCTCCCAATAGCCCTGGGCCATCGTGAGCTGGTAAAGGTCGGTCAACAGCTCCTCGTTGTTACTGCTCATCGGTGCTCGCTCCTCCCGTCCTATGGCTGCGCCGCCTCGTGCGGCGATGCGCCGTCGACGCTCCGTCCTTCGCAGCCGGCTTCGCGGCCGCATCCGCCTGCTTGCGCTTGCGCGCCTGTTGCGCCGGGGCCGCCTTCGGCGACTGCGCGCGCGTGGGAGCCGGCGTGTCGGCAGCGGGCTTCGACCCGCTGCGGCGACGACGGCGACGGCGCGCCTCGCTCGCCTGCTCCGCGGCCTTGCCTTGCTCCTCGGCGGCATGCCGCGCCCGCGAGCGCGCGTTCTCGTGCGCTTCCTGGGCATGGCCCTGCCCCGACCCACGGCCGCCGCGGCTGCGGCGCTTGCGATGCGCCGGCGGCTGCTCGGCCGTTTCCTGCTTCTCTTCCTTCTGACGCACCGGGTTATGGCGGACCATTCCCTGCTCGGCCAGCTTGTCCTGGCGCGTGAACCGCTCGGTCGACGCCATCGTCGACGCGAGCTTCGCGCTGAAGTCGTTCGCATTCGCATACTCGTAGTACGCCTCGCCGATGGATTTCGGACGCGGGCTTTCCGCATCTTCCGGCACCGGGTCGAAGGCCGCGAGCGGAATGCGGACCTTCTTGTTCTTATCCACGCGCAGCACGACCTCCTCGTGCGGCGTGTCGAGCTCGCACACCTTGAAATCGCCCTCGGGCGTGTGGATGGTCGCGTTCTGCTTCGGCGCGCGCGCCTTGAAGTCCTTGTAGGTGTCGTACTCGTAGCGCAGGCAGCACATCAGGCGCCCGCACACGCCCGAGATCTGGGCGGGATTGAGCGAGAGGTCCTGCGCCTTCGCCATGCGGATGGATACAGGGTTGAACTCCCCGCCCAGGCGGCGGCAGCACAGCTCCTGGCCGCAATGGCCCAGGCCGCCGACGATGCGCGCCTCGTCGCGCACGCCGATCTGGCGCATGTCCACGCGCACGTGCAGGCGGTTCGTGAGCTTGCGCACGAGGTCGCGGAAGTCGGCCCGCTCCTCCGATTCGAACAGGAAGACCGCCTTCGTGCCGTCGAACAGGTACTCCACCATCACCGGCCGCATGTTCTCGTTGGTCTCGGCCGCGAGCTCGCGGAACACGGGAAGCGCCTCGGCCGAAAGCCGGCGCATCTCGTCGCGCTGGGCGAAATCCTCTTCCGTCGCCACGCGCAGCACCGGCTGCAGCGGCGTCTTCAGCGCCTCGACGCGCTCGTCTTCCACTTCCACGATGCCCGAGGCGGCCACGCCGAATTCGTTGCCGCGGGCGGTGTTCACGACGACCGCCTGGTCCTTCGCGATCTCGAGCTCGCCGGGATCGAACCAGAGGGTCTTCGGGTCATATTCAAGCCTTATGGGGGCTATGCGTCTCATACAACGCCTCTCTGATATCAAAAAGCAATACGTCAATGCATGTCTCAAGTGACACATTATAGGCCATGGCGGCATCAGCCTCATCAACAGCACGTAACGCCACGGAAACGCGTTCAGGACTCGTGAGCGCGGCGGCGGCCTCGATGCCCGCCAGCGCGTCCGCGTTGATGGCGAGGTTGGACATGCCGTCGCACACCATGAGCACGTCGCGCAACCACGAGCGGATGATGCTCGTGAGCTGGGCAAGGTAGTCGGCGGTGTGCATGCTGATGGCGCTCTTGTTGCGCGCCTCGATGCGTCGCAGCGTCGATGCCGCGAGGAAATCGGCGTTCTCCTCGAGCTCGCGCTCCTGCTGCGCGCGCACCGCGTCGAGCGGCGCCTTCGCGCCCACGACGAGGTCGCCCGCCGCCTTCAGCACGTCGAGGTCATCGGCGCCCCGGAGCCCTTCGAGCACCTCGAGCACCTGGCGGCGGTACGCCATGCGCTCGGGGCTGCGCACGAACTCGGTCGCCTTCGAAAGCGAGCCGCCGCAGGCCTGGATGGCGGCCGCGGCCTTGTCCGTGGCGACGCCAGTGTTCTGCACGAGGATGCCCACGGCTTCGTGCGCGGGGATCTGGCGGAACGGCACGACCTGGCAGCGCGAGACGATCGTGGGCAGCACGGAATCGCGTGTGCGGCCGAGCAGGATCATCAGCACGCCGGGCTTGGGTTCCTCCAGCGTCTTCAGGAACGCGTTCGCGGCATGCACGCCCAGCAGGTCGACGCGGTCGATGATGTAGACCTTGCGCTTCGCGCGGATGGGCGCGAGCTCGGCGTCCGCCACGATGTCGCGCACCTGTTCCACCAGGTAGCCGGAAGCGCCGGCCGGCGCGAAATAGCGCACGTCGGGATGCTTGCGGCGCTGGATGCGCCCGCAGTCGTCGCAGGTGCCGCACCCATGGCGCTCGCACATGACGGCCTGCGCGAAGGCATAGGCCGCTTGCGTCTTGTTGGAGCCGGCGAGCCCCGTGAACAGGTACGCATGCGAGATGCGCCCGGTCGAAACGGTCCGCCGTAGGAATTCGCGCACCTTCGGCTGGCCGTACACGCTATCGAAGACGTCTGGCATGCACCCCGCCTAACGTCCGTCCAACGCGTTGCCGCTCTGGTCGACAACCGCCTTCTGCTCGGTGTTCGCGTCGGCGATCGTGTCGAAGAATCCGGCGCCGAAGCGCTCGTCGACGTCGCCCCATTCGAAGATGTCGGCCACCTCGCTAAAGATCGCACGGGCGGCATCGGGTTTCGGCACGTCGGTGTGCACCACGCGGATGCGCTCGGGGTTCGCGGCCGCGATCTCGCGGAACGCGCGGTTCACGTTCTGGTGGAAGGCGATGCCCGCCTGCTCCAGGCGGTCGGCCTCGCCGTGCTTCGTCGCGCGCTGCAGGCCCTCGAGCGCCGAGTCTTGCTCGTCGCCGGTGGTGAGCAGGATCGTGCGGCACGGGTGGACGCCCTGGCAGGCGAAGTTGTTCGCCGCCTTCACGGCCTCCAGGGAAAGCCCGCGGCCATACGACTGGTACGCGATGGTGGAATCGTAGAAGCGGTCGCACAGGACCACCTTGTCCTGCTGCAGCGCCGGGATGATGACCTCGCGCACGAGCTGGGCGCGCGCGGCCTCGTAGATGAGCAGCTCGGTCTCGTCCGACATGTTCGAGTTGTTCTCGTCGAGCACGACGGCGCGCAGGTCCTCGCCGATGGGCGTCCCGCCCGGCTCGCGCAGGCAGATGACGTCGCAGCCGGTGGCGCGCAACGCCTTCGCGAGGAAATTGAGATGCGTGGTCTTGCCGGCGCCATCGCCGCCTTCGAAGGTGATGAAGATGCCGGGGCCTGCGCCCTTGCCCTCGCCTATGCCCATTGCGCGTACGTCCTATCCGGTGGAGCCGATGCTAGTCGCCATCAGCCATTTCGTATACATCCGCGCCGGTTGTGTCGACGCCGACGAACACCGGGAAATCCACGACGTCGATGCGACGCAGGGCCTCGGTGCCCAAGTCATCATACGCCACGGTGGTGGAACTTTCCACGCACTTCGCAAGATAAGCAGCAGCGCCGCCCACCGCGATGAAATAGACCGAACCGGTTTCCACGCAGGCGTCTTTCACCTGCTGGCTGCGCGTGCCCTTGCCGATGGTGGCCACGACGCCCGCG
The DNA here is from genome assembly GCA_030525445.1 of Coriobacteriia bacterium. Lineage (GTDB taxonomy): Bacteria > Actinomycetota > Coriobacteriia > Coriobacteriales > Eggerthellaceae > UMGS1519. The sequence goes on from JAUNEQ010000026.1 coordinate 12,274, forward strand.
CGGTGCAGGCGCGGCGCGGCGAAGTCCATGCGGCTTGCCGTGGTGGGGCCGATGGCGCCGAAGGGGCGCCCGGCAGCGGCCGGCGTCGGGCCGGCGTAGAAGATCGCCTGACCGGCGAGGCCATAGGGCAGCTCGTCGGTTCCCTGGGCAGCGAGCTCTGCCAGCAGGCGGATGTGGCCCGCGTCGCGAAGCGTGTACATGGGGCCCGTGAGCGTGCAGGCATCGCCCGCGTGCAGCTTCGCAAGTTCGCCCTTGTCCAACGGGAGCGTGAGCTTGATGGTCTCTTGCATCGTCTGATGCCTTTCTCGATGAAGGGGTGACGCCGGGCACGATGGCCGCCGGAATCGCCCCGAGGCTTCCTCTAGAGCTCGCAGGTGCCGCGGCGCATGGCCGAGCAGCCCATGTTGATGGCAAGCGGCAGCGCGGCGATATGGCAAGGAGCCGTTTCCACGCGCACCGCAAGCGCGGTGGTCGCCCCGCCGAGGGCGCCGGCGCCGATGCCGGTGCCGTTCACGAGCGCGAGGAGCTCCTCCTCGAGCGCCGCTGCCTGCGGATCGGGATTCGGCTCGTCGATGGGGCGCATGAGCGCGTGCTTCGCGAGGCCGGCGACCTTGTCGAACGTGGCGCCGATGCCCACGCCGATGATGAGCGGCGGGCAGGCGTTGGCCGCCTTCTCGCGCACGCAGGCGAGCAGCGCGTCGATGATGCCCTGCTTGCCCGCGCCGGGCGTGAGCATGACCACGCGGCTCGCGTTGTCGGACCCGCCGCCCTTCAGCATCACATGCAGGCGCGCGCCCGGCTCGTCCACGAGCTTCACCTCGGTGAACGCCGGCGTGTTGTCGCCCGTGTTCGCGCGGTCGAACAGCGCGTCCTTCACGATGGACTTGCGCAGGTTGCCTTCGATGTAGGCCTTCGCGACCGCGTCGTTCACGCCGGCGAGCGCATCGCCTGCGATGGCAACGTCCGGGCCGGCCTCCAGGCACACCCACACGCTTCCTGTGTCCTGGCAGATGGCCACGCGGTCCTCATGCGCGACACGGGCATTTTCCGTGAGCAGGCGCAGGACCTCGGAGGCACGCGGGCTCTCCTCGCGCCGCGCCGCCTCGCACAGGCCGTTCTCGATGTCCGCAGGCAAATCGAATGCAAGATTCGGAAGCATGGCGCCCAAAGCCTCGGACACCATCTCCTTCGTGATCGTCCTCATGCAGTCGCTCCTCGTAATAGACCAAAGAGGATAGCCCCCTTTGGTTCACATGCTATTTCTTTCCCTTGCGGGTGCCCTTGCCGCGGCTCGCGGCCTTGGCCTTCTTCTCTTGCTCGCGCTTCTCCTTGCCCGGGCAGTTGAAGTTCGGGCACAGCTTCCACGGGCCGCGCTGGGTGTTCACCACTACCATCGGCGCCTGGCAGTCGGGGCAGATTTCGTCCGTCGCCTCGAGCGTGCCGTATTGCGGCAGCGGATAGCTCGTGTTGCATTCCTCGTAGTTCTCGCACCGGATGAAGCGCTTGAGCGAGCGCGGGTTGCGCTTCGCGATGAGCTTCGCGTCGCGGCCGGCTTCGGCGCACGTGGGGCATGCGCCCACGACGACGTCGGGCTCTTGGTTGGTGGCGCAATTCGGGTCGATGCACATGACGCGCGGCTTCTGGCGGAAGGCGGTCACCTTCACCTGCGGCATGCCGCAGGTGGGGCACGTCTGCTCCTGGCTCTCGACGCGGCCGGACGGCAGCGGGTAGGTCACGTCGCATTCGGGCCACCCGGCGCAGCCGATGAACATCGAGCGCGTCTTCTGGCTCGCGCGCAGCTGCAGGTCCTTGCCGCATTTCGGGCACTTCCCCACGTAGGCGTCGGCTGCCACGGCGTCGGAGAGCGCCGCGCTCACCTCTTCGGAATGCGGCATGAGCTCGCCGAGCTGTTCGGCCAGCAGGTTGCGGCTCACGTCCACGACCTCGCTCTTGGACATGTCGCCCGCGGCGATGGCGTTCATCTTCTCCTCGAGGTCGGCGGTCATGTCGGGGCTCGTCACATGCGGCGCGAAGGTGCCCAGGGCATCGCACACCGCCATGCCCAGCGCGCTCGGCTCGATGGGATTGCCCTGCACGTACTTCACCTGGTACAGGCGCTCGATGATGGAATGGCGCGTGGACTTCGTGCCCAGGCCGTGCTTTTCCATCTCCTGCAGCAGGCGGCCCTGCGAATAGCGGGCGGGCGGCTCGGTCTGCTTCGCCTCCACGCGCGCGCCGTTGAAGGCGATGCGCTCGCCCTCGTTCATCGCGGGCAGTTCCTCGTCCTTCTTGCTGCCATACGGGTAGATGGCGCGGAAGCCCGGCTTCACGAGCACGTCGCCGCGCGCGACGAAGGGCTCGCCGTTCACCTCGATGGTCACCTTCGTGCCCTCGATGATGGCCGGATCCGAAAGCGTGGCGAGGAAACGCCGCGCCACGAGGTTGTAGAGCTTGTATTCCGCCGGCGGCAGCATGTCGGGTGTCGCGACGCCGGTGGGATAGATGGGCGGATGGTCGGTCTCTTCCTTCTTGCCGCGCGTGGCCGTGAGCTTGGGCTGCTTCAGCAGGTTCTCGCAGTACGGGCGGTACGCGGGGTTTCCGGAAATGCGCTGCACCACGTCGCGCAGGTCGAGCGACGCCGGATACACGGTGTTGTCGACGCGCGGATACGAGATGTAGCCGTCCATGTAGAGGCTTTCGGCCAAGCGCATCGCGCGGCCGGGCGTGATGCCTTCCGCGGACGCCGCCGCCATCAGGCTCGTCGTATTGAACGGCGCGGGCGCGGGGACCTTGCGGCTTTTCTTCTCGACCTCGGTGACCACGCCGTGGCTCGCGCCCTCCACGTGGGCGAGCACCGCGTTGGCCTCGGCCTCGCTCTTGAAGCGGGTGGTGCGGTGGATGATGTCGAGGTCCTCCCCCGCCTGGTTGAACGCGCCGTGGACCACCCAGTAGTCTTCCGGCACGAACGCGAGGCGCTCGCGCTCTTTCGCCACCACGAGGGCCAGCGTGGGCGTCTGCACGCGGCCGGCGGAACGCACGTTGCCGTAGCCGCCGAACTTCACGAGCGTGAGGTAGCGCGTGAGCACGGCGCCCCAGATGAGGTCGATGTCCTGGCGCGACTCGCCGGCGTTCGCCAGGTCGAAGTCGAGCTCCACCAGGTTGTTGAACGCGTGGGTGATCTCGGCCTTCGTGACGGCGGAATAGCGCGCACGCAGCGCCGGGACGTCGGGGTTCGCCTCGCGGATCATGGACAGCGCGTCCATGCCGATGAGCTCGCCCTCGCGGTCGAAGTCGGTGGCGATGATGACGCTGTCGGCCTTCTTCGCGAGGTTCTTGAGCGAGCGGATGATCTCCTTTTCCTTGGGGAGCTTCTCGATGGGCGCATACACGAGGTACGGCAGCGCGTCCATCTTCCAGCCCTTCAAGTCGATGCCATCGGGCAAGAACGGCTTGCGCTTCGTCTTGTACGGCGGCTTCGCGAGCGTGCGCGGCAGGTGCGCGTCCATCTGCTTGCCGTTGGAATCGATGCCCTTCCAACCGCGGCTCTTCTTGTAGTCCAGGCGCGTGGCGAAATCGGGTTCGAGGATGTGTCCGCGCAGGCCGATGATGACGGCTTCCTCGCCGTCCATCTCGCAGCGGTACACGGGGGTTGAATAGACTTTGTCGGCTTTGCCCTTGCCCGTTCCCACGAGTTTGGCGATGTTTTGCGCGACGTTGTTCTTCTCGGTCACTATGAGTTTCACACGATGCCCCTTCCTTTTATTAACGTGTGCGGGGATATGGGTAGCAATACTACCCGAAAACAAGCGGCAGCACCAAGTGAACTTAAAATGGCGGTTCGTCGAACGGGAAAGGACACCCCGATACGTCATACGCAACAGGTTGGCGGGCGCCCCCATCTCGAGCGCGCGAAGCCCTCCCCTTGTCATCCCGAGCGAGCGAAGCGAGTCGAGGGATCTCATCCAGGTGTCGGTTGGCGCCAACCAGGCATGGAGGAGGTCCCTCGACTCCGGCGGCTGCGCCGCCTCCGCTCGGGATGACAACGGGGGATGGGCGGGCTTATGCCTTGGCGGCTTCGCGTTCCTCGCGTTCGAGGACCTGCTTCATCGCCAGGATGGCGCATTCGAGCTGGGTATCGTCGGGCTCGTGAGTGGTGAGGCGCTGCATCTGCAGGCCGGGCCACAGCACCACCTTCACCACGGGGTGCTCGGGGTGGCTGCCCGCCCATTTCACCGTGACCTCGTACGAGAGGCCGGCGATGATGGGCATCATCAGCACGCGCACGCACATGACCAGGATGAGCTTGGGGATGGAATCGTGCACGCCCCATGCGTCGATGAGCGCGTTGATGGGCGTGATGGCGTATACGAAGATCGCGATAATCATCACCATGATGAGGAACGCGGTGCCGCAGCGCACGTGCAGGCGCGGGAATTTGCGCGCGTTTTCGGGCGTGAGCGGCAGGCCGTGCTCGAAGCAGTGGATGGTCTTGTGTTCCGCGCCGTGGTATTCGAACATGCGCGAGATGTCTTCCATGCGCCCGATGAGCCAGATGTAGAAGATGAAGATCGCGATGCGCAGAAGGCCGTCGACGATGTTCCACAGCAGGGTCTTGTCGTCGTACTCGCCCACGATGAGGTTCGTGACGGCGGCCGGCGCCACGATGAACAGCACGACGCCGAGCACGATGCCCAGCAGCATCGAAACCGCCATGGCCGTTCCGCCGAACTCGAAGCCCTCCTCGCCGGTTTCCTCGTTCGCCTCTTCCGTGAACGCGTGCTCCGCCGCGATGGAAAGCGCCTTGAAGCCCAGGAACAGCGACTCGACGAATGCGGTGCAGCCGCGGATGACCGGCCAGTAGAGCCAGCCGTTCTTCTTCTTGCCGCTGGCCAGGTCGTGCTCTTCCATGTAGACGTTGCCGTCGGGCTCGCGCACGGCGACCGCCCAGTTGTACTTGCCGCGCATCATCACGCCCTCGATGAGGGCCTGGCCGCCGACGTGCGTCTTGAGCGCGCCGTCTTCGTCGAAGGCGCGCTTGAGGTCGGAATCGGATTTCAGGAGGTTGAAGCCCACTAGTCGCGAACCACCTTCGGATACGGTTTGCCGCAGGTCATCTTGCCTTCGGGGCATGCACCGCGCACGCAAGGCGCGCCGGCATCCATGAAGATGTACGGCGCCGTGGGGCGCGCGAGCTCCAGCATCTGGTGCGCAAGCTCGCGGATCTCCCACTGCGCGCGGTTGCAGCAGCGCAGGCTGAAGAAATGCAGCAGCTCGCGGACGTTCATGGTCACGACGATCTTGCTCTCGCAGGCATTCGGAAGCAGGTAGCGCGCGTCTTCAGCCGGGATGCCCAGGGCGAGGAGCTTCTTGTACGCCTCAACCGCGGCGTCGAGCGCCTCGTCGAAGATGGCCTCGGCCTCGGGGTTCGCGGCGACGGTATGCGGCTTCACGGCATCGATGCCGTCCTTGTATTTCACATAGCGCTGGCTCTGCTGGTTGAAGCTCGCCAAGCGGTGGCGGACCAGCTGGTGCGTGAGCGCACGCGACACGCCGTCGATGGCGAAAGTGTAGCTCGCGTGCTCGAGGGTCGAGAAATGGCCGCTCGCCATGATGGTCTTCAGAACGCTGTGCTGGCGCTCCTCGGACATGGTCTCCATGAGCTCGGACGCCCCCACCGGCGCATAGCACAGACGTGCAGCCGTCGCGATGGCGCGCTCGGGATCCGGCGTATGGTAAAGCAGTTCAACATGCATGGCTGGCTCCTTTCGTCCCCTAGCGCAAAAAGATAGCACGCAATCTACCGCTTCACCCCCGCGTACCGAATTCACCACAGAAACGCACCCATCAGGCCGGGTGCCCCGACTGAGGGTTCGCCGAACGCAACACAGGGGACAGTTCTATGTGTTGTAGGGAACCAATCACGGGGACTGCCCCCTGATGGGGACAGGAGATCCCTCGACTCCGCCGCTGCGCGGCTCCGCTCGGGATGACAAGGGGCCGCGCCAC
>JAUNEQ010000140.1 GCA_030525445.1 Coriobacteriia bacterium
GGGAGCCGGTGCGCATGCGGGCGCGAACCATCGGGCTTGGGGCGTCCCGAGAGATCCCCGCACCCCGCACGGAGCCGGTTCTCTGCCAGGTGAACACGGGCTGTGGCGTGAAACCGGCTCCGTGCCCAGCACGCTGCCGGTTCTCAGCCAGCGACCCCGGTTTCGTGGCACGAAACCGGCTCCGTGCCCAGCACGCTGCCGGTTCTCAGCCGGAAACTGGCACGAAACCGGCTCCGTGCTGAGCACGCTGCCGGTTCTCTGCCATGAAATGCCGCCCCCTGGCGCAAAACCGGCTCCGTGCCCAGCATGCTGCCGGTTCTCTGCCACCGGCCGCCGGCGCCTGGCACGAAACCGGCTCCGTGCCCAGCACGCTGCCGGTTCTGTGCCATCGGTCGGCGAGGCCTGGCGCGAGCTTGCGTGCATCCAGGGTCGAGCTCGGATCTTGAGCCCGGAGGGACGGGCCTCTTTGACGCATTGGAGGGCAAACGCGGGTTGCGGGAGGTCCCTCGGCTGCGCGGCTGCGCCGCTTCGCTCGGGATGACAATGGGGCGGCGTCGCCTTCTCGGGATGGGGCGGTATCGCTCAATAGGGACAATGGGAGGGCGTCGCTTCAAATCCCGCCTTCTACATGCAATAATAGCCACATCTGCACTAAAGACAGGGGCGGTGAGAGGGGGCTTCATGCTCGACATCAAGCGCGTGCTGGCGGCGAAGCCGAAGGCTCACGAGGCCGTGGAACTGAAGCGGCTGACCACCCCGTGGGGCCAGGAAATCGACCCGGCGAACATCCTGCCCGAACATCCGACACCCCAATTCGCACGGGCCCACTACCAGATCCTCAACGGATGGTGGGAGTGCGCCTTCGTGCAGGCATCGAACGTGCCGGCCGAAAACGCCTACGCCGGCAAGCACGCCGCGCCGTCGAGGAAGGCGAAGCGCGCCAAGCGCAAGAAGGAAGAGGCCCCGGCCACTCCGGCAGCTCCGGTGGTCGACCTCGCATCCCTGCCGCACACGGTTGATTCCGCGCTCATCCCGCCCCGCGCGGTGTTCGCGCAGAAGATCCTCGTGCCGTTTTCGCCCGAAGCACCGCTTTCCGGCGTGAACCGCCAGCTGAAGCCCGGTGAGCTGCTGTGGTACCGCCACACGTTCGAGGCGCCCACGCTCGCAAACGGCGACCGGCTGCTGCTGCACTTCCAGGCTGTCGACCATACGTGCTCGCTGCGCATCAACGGCACGACGGTGGGCGGGCATGCCGGCGGCTACCTCCCCTTCGCCTTCGACATCACGAATTACCTGGTGGAAGGCCAAAACGAAATCGCGCTCTGCGTGGCGGACGCGAGCGAGGCAGCCGGGCAAGTGCGCGGCAAGCAGCGCCTCGACCGCGGCGACATCTGGTACACCGCGCAAAGCGGCATTTGGAAGACCGTGTGGCTCGAGCTCGCGCCGGCAAACCGCATCGACCGCATCAACATCGACACCGACGCCTTCGAGGGCAGCATCACCGTGCATGCGTTCTTCCGCGACAGCGAACCGCGTGCGCACACGCCGGAGCTCTCCGTGGAGATCTCCGATGCCGACGGCACGGTCGTGGCCACCGGCGCAGTGCCCGCCGAAGGCGATTCGTGCGATGTGAAGTTCCGCCTGCGCAACCCGCGCCTGTGGTGCCCGGACGACCCGCACCTCTACACGATCCTGCTCACCTACGGGCAGGACGTGGTGGCGAGCTACTGCGGCCTGCGCAGCGTGGGCGTGGAGCGCATTGCGGGCGGGCGCGGCCGCTTCCTGCTAAACGGCCAGCCGATGTTCCTGAAAGGCGTGCTCGACCAGGGCTATTGGCCCGACGGCCTGATGACGGCGCCATCGGACGACGCGCTCGTGTTCGACATTCAGGCGGCGAAGGCGGCGGGCTTCAACATGATGCGCAAGCACATCAAGCTGGAAGCCGCGCGCTGGTACTACCATTGCGACCGCCTGGGCATGCTCGTATGGCAGGACATGGTGAACGGCGGCGACGGCGAGATGCACCAGTGGCAGTGGAGCTACAAGCCCACGCTGCTGAAACGCAGCTGGAACCGCTACGACGACACCGCACCCGAGAACCAGCGGGAGCTCGGCGCCGGCGCGCCATCGTATCGCAACGAATGGATGCACACCGCCGCCGAGGCCATCGAGCGCCTGAAGGGGCATCCCTGCATCGTCACCTGGGTGCTCTTCAACGAAGGTTGGGGGCAGTTCGATTCCGCCGCGGCTTGCGAGCAGGCGGCGAAGTGGGATCCCTCCCGCCCCATCGACGCCGTGAGCGGCTGGTACGACCAGGGCGCGGGCGACTTCAAGAGCGTACACAACTATTTCCGCACGCTCAAGGTGTGGCCCGATGCCGGCACGCGCCCGTTCGTCATTTCCGAATGCGGCGGCCTCACGCTGCATGTGGAAGGCCACAGCGCGCTCGATGCGGCATACGGATACGCCGCCTACGAAAAAGCCGAAGCCTGGGCAGCCGACCTGCGCGCCCTGCTTGCACGCCTCGACGGCCTGGAGGCCAAGGGCCTAGCCGGCTACGTCTACACGCAGCTCACCGACATCGAAGAGGAAGTGAACGGCATCCTCACCTACGACCGCCGCGTGAACAAGCTGGATTTGGCTTAAGGCGACGGGGCCCTTGCGGCGCCCGAGATAGGGCCAAAGCCTCAAAGGCTTTGGCGGGACGGGTGGCTATTCGGTGTACTCCTGGTATCCCTGGTTATCGGCCGGCTGCTCGTAGTAGCCCTGGTCCTGGTACGTCTGATCGTACGTCGGCTCCTGGTACGCGGGCTCCTCGTAGTAGACGGGCTCCTGGTAGTTCGGGTCGACCCAGGTCTGCTGCTCTTGGGCGGCTTGCGCGGCAGCGGCGGCCTCGGCCTCGGCGGCGGCTTGCGCGGCGGCTTCGGCTTCGGCCTTGGCCTTCGCCTCTTCCTCGGCCTTCTTCTTCGCCTCGATGGCTTCCTGCTTCGCCTTCTTCACGGCTTTCTCGCGCTTGATCAGGTCGTTCTCGTGCTCGAGCGTGCTGCGGGTCTTGCCATCCTGCACATAAGTGAGGTACGCAATCTTGCCGTCCAAGCACAGCTCGGCCGAATCGAACTTCGAGAAATCGATGTCATGCAGCACATACTGCTTCTTGCCCGCGTTCACGATGAAATTGGAAACCGCCATCTCGTTGGCCTGCGGGACGAACACGAGCGCATCGGTGCCTTCCGCCCAGGTGCTGCCCTCGAGCATGGTGGGCTCGTCCTTGGCATCCACGACCGCAACGCCGATGGAATCGACATCGACGCCGAGCTTGTTCGTCATCACGATGCCCTTCATCGCCGCCGCCTGGAAACCGAACACCTGGAGGCTCTGCGCTTTGGGCGCATCCGAATCGCTCGAGGAGCCGCTTGTCGACGCGGGGGGCTCGGAACATGCGCAGAGGAACACGGCAGACGTCATGAGCGCTGCCGCGAGAAATACCATGAGCTTCGTCTTCACCTGCTTCATTTCGTTTCCTTTCGTGAAGAACGACATCCGGCAATCGGATGGATTGGCATCATCTTAGCGTAGTATGCGCCCTCCGCGCCATCGCAGGCGAGAATGCAGGAAAAACAATGACAGGCGTACACCACCGGTGTGAGCGCCGGGCGGCACCCAACTTCCCCATCTTCGCCATCTCCATCTCTCCTTTCCTCGCGGTCCGCTTCCGCGTAACCGCCTTAACCGCTTGTATTTGCCCCGACAACCATTGCGGAGCTGCAAGGCCATCGAGTTTGCGGCGGCTCTTCGCCGTCTTCGTTTTCTGTGCGGTCACAGCCGCCTTGCATCGGTTGCATTATGATGGGCGTATCGCAGGCATGGAAAAGTGAGGTGAGCATGGCGCGGAACAACAATTTGCCCACCGTCGTCGCTCTTGCCACGGGCGGCACGATCGCCGGGCAAGGGAGCGCGGGCAAGGCCACGAATTACCGCCCCGGGCAGATTGACGTGAACACGCTGCTGCAGCTGGCGGCGCCCGACCAGGACCTTGCCAACCTGCGCGGCGAGCAGGTGTGCAACGTGAATTCCGACGACATCACGAGCGAGCACTGGGTGGAACTCGCCCATGCCATCAACCGGCTTTCCACCGACCCGGAAATCGACGGCTTCGTCGTGACGCACGGCACCGACACGCTGGAGGAAACCGCGTATTTCCTGAACCTCACGGTGAAGACCGACAAGCCCGTCATCATCACCGGCGCGATGCGCCCGGCCACGGCCACGAGCGCCGACGGCCCGATGAACCTGCGCCAATCCATCGCGCTCGCCGGCAACCCCATCGCACGCGGCAAGGGCGTGCTCGTCGTGTTTTCCGACGGCATCTTCGGCGGACGCGACGTACGCAAGATCTCCACCATCCAGACCGACGCCTTCAGCGCGAACGACTTCGGCTGCATGGGCTACATGGTGGACGGCGTGCCTCACATCTTCAACGCCCCGGTGAAGCCGCACACGCTGGCCACGGAATTCGATGTGGCGGGTATGAGCGCGCTGCCGCCGGTGGCGGTGGCCTACTTCGAGGTGGACGCCGACCCCGCCGTCCTGCGCTTCCACGTGGACCGCGGCGCACAAGGCCTGGTTATCGCCGGTGCCGGCGCGGGTTGCTACAGCACGCCGTGGAACAACACGATCGTGGAGCTCGAGGAAACCGGCATCCCCGTCGTGCGCGCAAGCCGCATCGGCGCCGGCCTCATCACGCACGACGACTTCTATCGCGGCAACCTCATCGACGGCTCCGACCTGCCCCCGCAGAAGGCCGCGGTGCTGCTGCGACTGGCCCTCACCCGCACGAACGACCGCGCCGAAATCCAGCGCATGTTCGACACGTA
>JAUNEQ010000141.1 GCA_030525445.1 Coriobacteriia bacterium
ATGGCCCAACGAGAACACTCTCACGAGGAGGAGAACCATGCGGGAACTCAGCGACAAGAAGGTTGCAATCGTTATTGCGCCGGACAAGTTCCGCGATGAGGAATATGCGCAGCCGCACGCGAGCCTGAATTTGGCGAAGGCCGACATCACGGTGGTGAGCCGAGCGGTGGGCAAGTGCTATGGCACGCTCGGCAGCGTCGTGCACGCGCGGATGGCTTTGGATGACGCCGTGAAGGAAGACTGGGATGCCGTGGTGTTCGTGGGCGGTGCGGGAAGCGCGACCTACACGGACGACCCGATTGCGCACGAGCTGGCCTTGCGCACGAATGCGGCTGGAAACCTGGTGGCGGCCATCTGTAAGGCGCCGACGATTTTGGCGCATGCGGGGCTCATCCGCGGCGCCGAGGCGACGAGTTTCGTCGACGATCAGGATGACCTGCGCAAACATGGCGTGAAGGTGCGCACGTCGCCTGTCGTGGAGACCGAGGTGAACGGCGCGCCCGTCATCACCGCCAACGGCCCCCAGGCGGCATTCGCCTTCGGCCAGGCCATCGTGAACACGCTGCGCGGCCCCTACGACCCGTTTAGTTTCCTCTAGGAAACGAGCCAGAGCATCCCGCTCAACCCCTTAATCTCGGGTATTACAATCGAGGACGGTAATCTGTTCGGAAAGGAGGCGATATGGCCGTCAATGCACGGGGCAAAGTTGGCAAGGCGCGCGCGGTTGCGAGCATCACGCTCGATGCCGAATCGCGGCAGCGCTTGACGGAAATCGTCTCCATCCTGAACAAGCATCAGCTGCTGCGGCGCCCGTCCCCGGAAAGCGCGAAGGCGGTGCTCGAGGACCTGGGCCCCACGTTCATCAAGCTGGGGCAGATGGTGTCGAGCCATTCCGACGTGTTCCCGGCTGAATACTGCGAGACCTTTGCGAGCTTGCGTAACGAGACGAACCCGCTGCCATTCGAGGAGATCGAGGCGATTCTGCGCGCTTCCTTCGGCGATGGGTATGACGAGATCTTCGAATCGGTGGACCCGGTCGCCTTGGGCAGCGCGAGTATCGCGCAGGTGCACCACGCCGTGCTCGTGAGCGGCGAAGAGGTCGCCGTGAAGGTGCAGCGCCCGGGCATCAAGCCCAAGCTACGTGAGGATATCAAGCTGCTTCGCCGCGCGAGCGAGATCCTGGAGGTGTCCGACCAGATCGGCATCGACTTCGATGTGAGCCAGTTCATCGACGAGCTCGACCGCACGGTGAACGAGGAGATCGACTTCCGCATCGAAGCGCAGAACTTGAGCGACTTCTACGAGAACAACGAGGGACGCAAGGGCATCTCGAGCCCCCACGTTTACGAGGAATACAGCAACGAGACCGTTCTCGTGATGGAATACATCGACGGTTTGAGCTTCGAACATCTCGACGAGCTGCGCAAACAGCATGGCGAGCGCCAGATGCGCGACTTTGGCAAGCGCATCGTACAGAACTACCTCGACCAGATGCTCGAGGATGGCCTGTTCCATGACGACCCGCATCCTGCGAACATGATGATCCGCGGCGACGAGGTCGTGTGGATCGACCTGGGCATGATGGGCCGCCTCACACGCGGGGAGCGCGAACTCATGCGCCAGCTGTTCACGGCTGTGGCGTTCGGCGATGCCGCTGAAGTGAAACGCACGCTGCTCATCTGGGGACATGCGAGCGGGCAGATCGACCATCCACGCCTGCTGCGCGATATCGATTCCATGCTCGCGCGGTATGCGGGGCGTGACATCGCGAACCTCGACCTCACGAATGGCATCAACGACCTGTTGAACATCTTGCGCGGCCAGAAAATCGATATGCCGGGCTCGTTCCTGTCGCTCGCGCGTGGCCTGATGACCCTGCAGGGCACGGTGCAGCACGTGAACCCCGAGATTTCGGTGACGGTGACGCTCGAGCGCTACCTCAAGCGCACGATGGTCGACAACATCGACCCCCTCACGCGCGCCGAGAACTTCGCGGCCGACAGCTACCGGGCCGCCGAGCACGCCATGCAGATTCCCCAGGCCACCTACGATGTGCTCAACGAGATGAAGAAAGGCGAGCTGCAGATAAACATGCAGCTCAAGAACATCGAGGACCCGGTGAACGCCCTCCGCCGTTCCGTCGAGCGCCTGGAAATGGGCATCATCACGGCCGGCCTGTTCATCGGCTCGAGCCTGCTGTGCCTCACCAACATGGAACCGCGGGTGCTCGGTATTCCCATCATCGGCTTCATCGGGTTCGGCTGCGCTCTCGTGATGGCCATCTACCTGGTGTGGAAGCTCTTCTACGCCGAACGCGCCAAGCGGAAATACCGCCGCAACAAGTAGCGGGAGACGCCGGGGACAGCAAACCACCGGGCGTCCCAGCAAACAAGAAGGCGCCCGGTATGAGCCGAGCGCCTCAACGATCCTCGTGTCCAGGACGTTTATCCCGCCAGCTGCTTTTCCTCGAAGCACGTGCCCCCGGTTGGGCCAGTGACGGTGTAGGGCCTGAGCCAGCCCGATTTGCCTTCGCACGTGACGTAGTACGCGAGCAGCTTCTTGCTCTTGTTCACATAGGCCTTCTTGAACGTAACGGTCTGTCCTTCCTTGACGGTGAACGCCTTGGTGCTGAGACCCTTCGTCGTGTACGCCGGCATTTCGATTGAGGCCGTGAGTTCCTCCTGGAAGTATTTGCCGGTGGAGTAATTCTTGCCGGTGTAGACCGTGCCCACCTTGGCGAGCTTCTTGCCATTGCCCAGGTTGAGCGTCTTCAGCTTGCTACTGTACGGGAACGAGTACTTGATATACGTGAACGCGGCGAAATAGGTCTGCGGCGCGTAGGTCATCACGATCTTGTTGCTCAAGGGCTTGATGCTGTCAATCTTGTGATGGTGGGTGCAGCATGCGGCGGGGATGTCGGAGTCGGTGAGGATGGTCTTGATCTTGCCGCTGCGGTATTGGTACAGGGCGTAGGTGCCATCCTCGTTGTTGCCGTAGTATTCAACGTACAGGAACGACTTGCCGTTCTTCAGCGTAAGCAGCTGCACAGATGCTGTGAAGCCTTCGCCGTTCTTGGAGGGGATGGTCTTCAGCTTCTTGCCGTTTACGTAAACGACCAAGGCTTTGGTGAAGAAGGTGCCGTATCCGTCGTCCTTCGCCCCGGAAACCTTGATCTTGATCTTGTCGGCCTTCTTGTCGCCGGTGATGTCGTATTTCTTGATTGTCTTGCTCGTGGCGGTGTAGTTCTTTTGGTTGTGCCAGCCAAAGCGGAACAACGTCTTCGTGTTCGCCTTGCCGGTGATGTTCTTGCCTTTCACCTGCTTCGACACCTGCGCGGGTGCGTTGTCGTTGGCGAATGCCGTATTCGGCATCGCTGCGAACGCGAAACACAGGCACAGTGCCAAGGCGGCGGCGAGACAGATGGAAGCAAAACGGGTGATTCGAAAAGTACGCATACGAGGTCCCCTTTATTCCCTTTACAAAAACTGGGAAGAGTATGCCAATTGTCCCGCAAGGGAAGTCCTTGCGGCTTTTTGGAGGGATGGGCTGGTATTATCTTTCGTTGAAACGAAGGAGGTTTCCCATGAAAGACGAGAATTGCATCTTCTGCAAGATCGGCGCGGGCGAGATTCCCGTGCAGGCTATCTACGAGGACGACAAGTGCATCGCGTTTCCCGATATGGAGCCGCTGATGCCCGTGCATTGCCTCATCATCCCGAAGGACCACTACACCGACGTTGCCGATGATGTGCCCGAAGAGCTGCTGGGACATCTGTTCAAGGTTGTGCAGAAGGTTTCGGATATTACCGAGGTGCACGAAGGCGGTTTCCGCTTGCTGCTGAACACCGGTGAAGATGCGAGCCAGAGCGTGCGCCATCTGCACATCCACATGCTCGGCGGCCACAAGATGCCGCGCCCGAACGACCAAGACTGGAGCTTCGAGGCTAACAAGGACAACTAATTTCCGGGTTGACGCTGCGGCTTCGCGAGGCATCCGCTTCGCCGCCGCTGAGCGGGGCTTACGTAGCGAAGTACGCTACACCCCGCTTATCGACGCCGAATCGGGCACCTCGCGAACCCTCGCTCACGCACCATGGGCGACCTGGAACGTTGGCGAACTGGGGCGTCACGAGTCTTTGGAGTTCCCACTTTGTCATCCCGAGCGAAGCCGCGGAGCGGCGTAGTCGAGGGACCTCCTCAGGTGAGGGTCGGAAGTGCCTGACCCCCGTGATCATCCGGGAGCATGTTCGGTACATTCGCAAATTCACCATAGTGGGTGGTTTGCGCAAGCAGGGGAAATGCCCTATACTCTCGTTTGCTTCGGGAAACCGAGGTTGTTGCCAACGTGGCTCAGCTGGTAGAGCAACGCACTCGTAATGCGTAGGTCACCGGTTCGAATCCGGTCGTTGGCTCCATAAATTCGCAGGTCAGCCACTTCTCGGCTGGCCTGTTTTCGTATTTGTGGCTGCAAGAGCGCGCCGCCGCACGCTAATGGTCGGGGCGCTTGGCTTCTTGCGCAACGGCAGAGGGCTGGTTGCGTGGGGCGTTCGCGCGCCGTGCCGAATTTCGTTGGGGCCCCAAGTTGGCACGATTCGCCGTTGTGTGGCCGCATATCGGCGAATCCAGCCAGGAAGCCTTTCCGCATGGCACGATTCGACGCTGTGCGCCCGCACAGCATTGAATCCAGCCAGAAATCGGATGACAAATGCTCCGGGCGTTTGTCTCGACTCCGGCGCGCAGCGCGGCCTAGGGGTCGCGCGGAGCATCGCCGC
>JAUNEQ010000142.1 GCA_030525445.1 Coriobacteriia bacterium
GGACCACCTTGCCGTGTGGCAGGTTGGTGCCGGGGTCGTGGAGCCAACTCTCTAACCCGGCTCTGGATAAAAGCGCGGCACGATGCCGCATGCCCATGGTACCACGTGGCTCATCTGCCGCGCGCCACCCCCCCCGTCTCTTTCGAGCCATC
Source organism: Coriobacteriia bacterium (assembly GCA_030525445.1). Taxonomy (GTDB): domain Bacteria; phylum Actinomycetota; class Coriobacteriia; order Coriobacteriales; family Eggerthellaceae; genus UMGS1519. The sequence continues at coordinate 153 of JAUNEQ010000142.1, forward strand.
CATGGTGCGACACCGCATGCCCGGGTATCATGTAATCGCATACGCCGAGCGAAAGGAACCCCCATGCCGTTCGATTTCAAGAAGGAATACCGGGACCTCTATCAGCCCAAGGCGAAGCCCGCCCTTGTGGAGGTGCCGCCGATGCACTTTCTGGCCGTGGAGGGTGCGGGCGATCCGAACGAGGCGGGCGGTGCGTACCAGCACGCGCTCGAGCTGTTGTACGGCGTGGCCTACACGCTGAAGATGAGCTACAAGACCGACCGCGCCATTCCCGGGTTCTTTCAGTATGTGGTGCCGCCGCTCGAGGGTTTCTGGTGGCAGCCGGGCGTCGCGGGCGTGGATTACGCGAACAAGGCCGGTTTCCATTGGGTGTCTGCCATTCGCGTGCCGGAATTCGTGGGCGAGGACGATTTCGCGTGGGCGATCGAGACGGCGACCGCGAAGAAGAAGCTCGATTTCTCGCCGGTGCGCCTGGTGGGCGTGGACGAAGGCCTGTGCGTGCAGTGCATGCACGTGGGCTCCTACGACGACGAGCCCGCAACGGTGGCCGCCATGCACGAGTATGCCCAGGCCAACGGGTATGTGCCGGACTTTTCCGAAGTGCGCCGGCATCACGAGATCTACCTTTCCGACCCGCGCAAGGCCGACCCCGCCAAGCTGAAGACCGTCGTGCGCCACCCGGTGCGCAAGGCCTAGCGGGGCGTTCCGTTCCCGGGCGTCCCACCTGCTGGGGCGAGAAATTAGTGTACATATTTTCCGCCCTCATATGCATTTGCCCAGGTCGCGGTTTTTGGATTCAGAAATATGTACACTAATGCGCCCGCATGGCCAAAGGAGCCGCGTCAATTGACCGCAGCGATTGTCTGCATGCATAGGCAACGGTAATATTTACCCGAGAAAACCACTCGGCTATTTCCGGCAGACGAGGGAGGCGCCCGTGTCGGGAGAGAAGAAGCAGCGCAAGCTGTCGAGCGCCGAGCGCTTGCGGCTGGAAGAGTTTGGCAAGCTGTGCGATGAGCTGGCCGCGCAGGGATATAAGCGCGTGGACCTTACCGTGAGCATGTTCAAGGCGAATGTCCTGGCCGTCGTTGCGCTCATCGTGATTTCGGCAGTGGTGTTTCCGCTGTTCTTCCTGGTGCACCCCGATGCCGAATTCGTCCTTTCGCCCGTGGAGATCGTCATGGGCGTCATCGTGTTCCTCGTGCTGGTGGTTGCGCACGAGCTGGTGCACGGCTTCACGTGGAGCCGGTTCACGCCGCATGGGTTCGCGGACGTCGACTTCGGCGTGATGCTGGATTCGCTGTCGCCGTACTGCACGTGCAAGATGCCGTTGCCGCGCGACCACTACATCATCGGCGCGCTGATGCCGCTCATCGTTTTCGGGCTCGTGCCCATGGTGATCGCGTTCTGCGCGGGATGGGTGCCGCTGCTCGACATCGCGATCCTGATGACCGTGGCGGCGGCCGGTGACGTCATGATCGTCGTGAAGGCGCTGGGCTACCACACGAACGCCCGTGAGGTGCTCCTGTACGACCATCCCACCGACGCCGGCTGCGTGATCTTCGAGCGCTAACCCCCATTCCGAGCGCAGGCGCGAAGCGCTACCCCGCCCTTGTCATTCCGAGCGAGCGAAGCGAGTCGAGGAACCTCCTGCGGGTTGCGGTTGGGGCCAACCGGTACTCGCGTGAGATCCCTCGACTTCGGCGCTTCGCGCCTCCGCTCGGGATGACAAAGCAACCCATCTATCGGGGGGGGGCTGTTCCCGTGATAGGTTTCGGGTTATGCGTACGCGCGGGCGACGGCGAGGGTTTGGGGGACGTAGGACCTTCCGAAGAGCGCGCAATGATGCAGAAGGGGTGCGAGCTGGTGTAACTGCACGCGGTCGCGCCAGCCTGGGGCGAGCGGGGAGGCCTCGTTGTAGGCCGCGATGATGCGGTCAAGGTGCGGGCATCCGAAGAGCGCGAGCATCGCGAGGTCGGTTTCCGCATGGCCGCCGTGGGCCATGGGGTCGATGAGCGTCGCGCCCACGGGGTTGCCCGGATCCGATGTCCACAGCAGGTTTCCCGACCACAGGTCGCCGTGGATGCGCGCGACGGGCGTGCCGCTGGCCGCCAGCAGCCCGGGTTGCGGCGCGTCGTACACGCCGGCTTCCAGGCGCGCGGCCACGCGTTCCACCAGCGCCGTCTCGTCGGGCCGTATCGCGCCGGCGTCGACGGCCTGGCGCAGGTATGCGCGCACGCGCCATTCCGCGAAGAACGCGCCCCAGGTGGTGGGAGCTTCCGCTTGGGGAACCGTGGGCGTTTCGGAGTGGTCGATGAGGTACGCGCCCTGCCAGCCCGTTGGGGGAGCGCCCCACCACGACGCGCCCGCCGCATGCGTGCGGGCCAGGGCCACGCCCACCCGTTCCGCTGCCGCTGCCGTCGCCGCACCGGGGGCCACCTGCTGTTCCACCAGCTCGAACGGGGTGACGCTCACCACCGTCGCCACGGGCATGCCGCCTTCGTCCGTCGCCTCGCCCAGCCAGCGCAGCGCGGCTGCTTCTCCCAGCAACGATGCCGTCCTCGGCGTTCCCCGTTTCACGAACTGACTCTGCATGCTTCCCCTTTGCGCGAATGGATAAGGCACGCGAATCAGTGTACACAATCCCGCGCCATGCCAATGAGCCGGCAGATGCTTCGGGCATGTGCCGGCCATTAACGTACAAATTTCCTTATTCCGAAAATGCGACCTGGGGAAATGGGTGTACGTGGCCAAACTTTGTCCGTTAATTTTCCTTGTTGCATTAGGGCGGAACGGGGTCCGGCCGCACCGGATGGTAAACGCTTGGGGTGCTTGGTGCCAATGCGGCATGTTACGATGAGGCATCCATGGAGCGGGAATTACAAGGAGCGTGCGCGGTATGGGATCTGCGGCGGATGTCATTCAGGTATCGGTCATCGACGTGGGGAAGGGCGACTGCATTCTCGTGCAAGCGGGTGGCGCCGCGGCGCTCATCGACACGGGCTACGATGACACCGCAAGCGACGTTGTCCGCTACCTGCGCAAACAGGGCGTCGAGCGGCTGGAATTCATGCTCATCACGCACTACGACAAGGACCACATCGGGGGAATCCGCGCGATTGGCGAGGCGTTTCCCATCGGCACGATCTACCTGCCCGGCTATGAAGGCGGCGACAAGCAGTATCGTTCGGCCGTGCAGGCGGTAAGCCGGCTCGCGGCGCCGGCGACGCGGGTGACCCAGGAACTGGCGATCACCCTGGGCGGCGCGCAGGTCGCCGTTCTGCCTTCGCACCTGAAGTACGACCCGCATGCCGCGGGCGACGAGGGCAACGACAACGACCTTTCGCTCGTCGCGACGCTCACGCTTGGGAGCGATTCCTACCTGTTCGCGGGCGATGTGGAAGAGGCTGGTACCGATGCGTTGCTCGCACGCGGCTTGGGCGCATTCGACGTGCTGAAGGTTCCGCACCATGGCGAGAAGGCCGGAAACATGGACGAGCTGCTGGCGGCGGTGCGCCCGAAGGTGGCCATCGTGACCGATGCCGCCGACGACCCCGCGGACAAGAAGACGCTGAAGCAGCTGAAGAAGGCCGGTTCCGACGTGTACTGCACGAGCGATTGCGGCACCGTCGTGGTTGCCAGCGACGGTGCGGGGGCGTACCGGGTTTCGCACGGCTAGCTGCGGCGCGCGGCGCGTTTTCGTTCCCCGCATGGCCCGCGGGCGCCCGATGTTTGCTACCCTTGGGCCAAGAGACAACAAGGAGGGGCCATGGGCAAGAACATCGTTGTCGTGAACGCGGGGCCGCGCAAGGGCTGGAACACCGACACGCTTCTGGACGAGGCAGCGGCCGGCGCGCAGGAAGCGGGCGCGACCATTCAGAAATTCAACCTGTTCAAGCTGGAGAAGTACACGGGCTGCATCTCGTGTTTCGGCTGCAAGAAGGAGAAGTTCGCGGGGCATTGCATCCGCCGCGACGGGCTGACGCCCGTGCTCGACGCGATCCGCGAATCCGACGGGCTCATCATCGGCTCGCCCAACTACCTGAGCGAGCTCACCGCGTCGTTCCGCGCGCTGTACGAGCGCCTCATCTTCCAGAGCCTCACGTACAACCTGGAGCGCCCCAGCTGCAACGAGCGCTCCATCCCGGTGCTGCTGGTGATGACGAGCAACGCGCCCGAGGGCATGTACAACGGCCTGCTGCAGGGCTACCAGCAGGCGCTGTCGCGTTTCGTGGGGCCGACGCAGGTGTTCGTTTCCGGCAACACGCTGCAGCTGAAGGACTATAGCAAGACGGACTGGGAATGGACGATGCTCGACCCCGCCGCTAAGCAGCTGCGCCACGACACCGTGTTCCCCCAGGAGCGCCGCGCCATCCACGAGCTGGGCGCGTCCATGTTCGCGTAGCGGGCTAAACGAAGCTGTCTTTTCGGGAAACGCGTGAAAAGTGTCACAGAATCAATAATGTTGAGATTTCCGACACAAGATTGAGCCGAAATAGGGGCTTGGAAGAGCCAATCGGGGTGTTTCGTGGAGTGCGATGGGCTCATAACAGCCAGATTGGTGGAGGTAAATCTCAACATTATTGATTCTGTGACAGATTCGAAGCAA
>JAUNEQ010000027.1 GCA_030525445.1 Coriobacteriia bacterium
CCGAATCTGGCAGGATTCGTCGCAGTGTGGCCGCATAGCATTGAATCGTGCCAGCCTCTGCCCGGATCTGGCACGATTCAACGACTCGCGGCGCTTCCGCTCGTGCGTCACGAGTTCCGCGTGTTTCGCTGGCGCGGTCTAGTAGAGCTGATTGCAGAGGCCCCTGCGCAGGGTGCAGTTGTCAGGCGTGGTCCAAACGCCGCCGCTAATGGCTTCCAGTTCCGCTTCGGACAGCTTGTAGCCCTGCTCTTTGGCCAGCTCAAGCAGCTCTTCTGGGTTCTTGCATGCTTCGACGCGCTTTTTGATGTCGTCAGGAATGTCTTTGAAATCCATCGTTGCCCCACCTCTCCGTCCGATAATGATAAATGGTTGCATGACGCGAGAGGCTATGTGTCGCCTTTGCGGGAAAGCTGGCTGGAGTCATGCATGTATTTACGTTTTGCCATGCGCGTGGGGGGGGATGCGGCCATATAACCACGAATGCCAGTTCATGCAGAACGCACCCCGATGGGGGGGGTACGCCCGCATGAACTGGCATGCCTCATGGAAGCGCTGCAAGCAGCGCATCTGCGAGAAACGATGGGAATCGGCCCCGGAGCCCTTACAGGGCGTCGAAGCGTTCCTTTTCGGCCTTGATCTTGGCGAGGAGCTCGGTGTAGTCCATCTGCGTCTCGGCGCGCAGGAGCTCCGTGATCTCGTTTACCGGCTCGAAGAGCGGCGTGAGGGACAGGTTGCCCAGAACGCCCTTCAAGGCATGGGCGGCCTCGAAGCCCGCCTTCAGGTCGCCCGCAGCGAGCGCCTGCTCGAGGGCGCCGAAGCCCTTCTCGTCTGCCACCATGCCCACGAGGCGCAGGTAGAACCCCTCGTTATTCATGCAGCGTGCGAGTCCGTCGTCAACGTTTGCGCCGTAGGCCCTCAGATCGTCAAGTGTCATCGCGTCTCCTTTCGTAGACCCCGGTGGACGGTTATGCGTTTTGCGTTTCCTTCATCTTGCGTTTGTGCTCGCGCATCGAGGCTTCCGCGCGCCGGTATACCGAATCCATCGTGGCATCCTCGCCCGGACGGTATTCGGCGACACCGCCTGCGATGAGGATGCCTCCGATGCGGCGGTTGATGCGGTTGCTGTCTTCGAGCAGCGTCATGAGCGACTCGCGCGTGGTGTAGTCGTTGCCGCGGAGGATGGCGACGAACTCGTCGCTGCCCATGCGGTAGACGGGGCTGCGCTTGAAGACGTTGCACACCACCATGCACGCGTCCTTGATGTATTGGTCGCCTGCATGCAGGCCGAGCGTGTCGTTCACGCGCTTCAGGTCGTTGATGTCGCAGAGCGCGATCGCGAAGGGTTCGTCGTCATGCATCTCGATCGCCTGGTTCACGCGACGCTCTTCCTCGGCATAGGCATGGCGGCTCTTCACGCCGGTGAGGGCGTCGTGGTTGGCCATGCGCAGTGCCCGCGCATGGGCCTGCTCGCGTCGAATCTGGTCATCGACGCTGCTCACGCCCGCAATCAGCGGCTTCCCGAATGCGTTCTCCATGCGCACGACCTTCAGGTGCGTGTACGTGGGCTTGCCCGAGAGCATCAGGCGGTAGGTGATGGTGAAAGCGCGATGATGGTCGAGCGCGGAGAAGATGTTGTCGCGCGTGAAGGCCTCGAGGAACATGTTGACGTCGTCCGGATGCACCACGCGCAGGACATTGCGGCGGGTGAGTTCGAAGAAGTCATCGCCGGAGGGCTCGATCCCGAGCTTGCGATACTGCTCGTCCGCGCTGTGCTCGACGAAGTGCCCGGTTGACGAATCAATGTGGTAGATGCACATGTAGTCCGTCGCGAGGGCGTTCACGATATCGGAATACGTGAACTCCATGGGGCGGAGCACCTCGCGCTTCTCTTCTTCGGTGATGCGGTCGTCCACGTTTGCGATGCCGATGATGATGTGGTTGCTCTCGGAGCCGTTCGCCCAGAATGCCTTCATGTTGTAGTAGTACGGCTCGCCGTCGATGAGCAGGCGATACGTATGCGAGAAATAGAACCGCTCGCGAAGGGTCGATACCAGATGCTCCTTGTCGAGCGCCTGGCGGACCTTCTGCCGGTCATCCGGATAGATGACCTTATCGATGTTGTCCTGGCATTCGTTGAAGAAGTCCTTGCCGGAAAGCTCCAGCCCGAGTTTCTTGTACACGCCATCGGTGTTGAACTGGACGTACGTGTCGGTGACGATGTCGACATAGTAGATGCTCTCGACGTCATGCGAGAGCGCCTGGGCGAGGCTTCCGAAGTGGAGTTCGTTCTGATGCTCGCCGGATTCAAGCTGCTTGATCTGCGCGTCGATGTTGCTCACACCCACGACGATGTGATGGTTGTCATGCGTGTACGCCCGCACGACCTTGAGGTTGTAGAAGACGGGCTCGCCGTTGATGACCAAGCGATAGGTGAGCGCGAAGGGCATGTCGCCGGTGAGCTGGGCCAGCAGCGCATCCTTCTGCAGCGAAAGCGCGACGCGTTCCTGGTCATCGGCGTATACCACCTTGGGGATGTTGCGCAGCGTCTCGTCGAAGAAATCGTTGCCACTCGTCTCGATTTGCAGGTCCTCGTACTTGCCAAGCGAGCTGAACTGCACGTAGTAGCCGGTTTGGATATCAACGTAGTACACGGCCTCAAAACCGGTTGAGAGGGCGTTCGCAATCTTCCCGAACGAGTTCTCCTTGCGGTCGGTGATGTACTTGGGCGAGATCGTGTGGCCAAGCGGAGTGTGCTCGAGCTGCTCCTTGCGCTCGATCATGAACTGCTCGTATTCGTTGGCCGGCACGGGGCGCGAGAAGTAGAAGCCCTGCACGAAGTCGCAGCCCATCGCCTTGAGCGCGAGCATCTGCTCTTCGGTTTCCACGCCCTCGGCGATGACCGGCACCGAGAGGTAATCGGCGATGTCGATAATCACCTCGAGCATCTTCGTGTCCTTGCGCTGGCTGAATGCGTTGCGGATGAACTGCATGTCGAGCTTCAGGGCGTCGATGGGAAGGGTCGAGATCATGTTCAGCGACGAATAGCCGGTGCCGAAGTCGTCCATCTCGATCTGGAATCCCAGCGCGCGGAGCGAATTCACGGTCTCGATAATCTGCTCGGAGTCCTGCGTGTACGCAGACTCGGTGATCTCGAGCAGGAACTCATGCGTCGTGAGTCCTTGCGAATCGAGGATCTCACGCAAGGTGTCGATGAGGTGCGGATCGAACATGTCGATACGCGACACGTTCACCGACACGGGGACGGTGAAGCCGAACCGTTCCTTCCAGTAGCGGATGTGCGCGGCGGTCTCGCGCCACACATAGCTGTCGAGCTCCTGGATGAGGCCGTTGTCCTCGAACAAGGGGATGAACACGCCGGGCGAGATCATGCCGAGCTCCGGATGCTGCCAGCGTACGAGCGCCTCGGCGCTCGCGAGTACGGGAATCTCGGGTTGGATATCGAATTTCGGCTGGTAGAACACCTGGAATTGGCGCTCGCGGATGGCGGCGGGGAAGTCCTCCACCAGCTGTTCCGCGTAGAGCTCTTGCGCATGCAGGGTGCTGTCGTAGATGCCGATGCGGTTGGTGAAGCTGCCCTGCACTGAATCGCATGCCATCTTCGCGCGGTCGAAGCGGTGCTCGATTTCGAGCGTCTTGTCGACGTTCTCGTAGACGCCCATGCGCAGACGCACGCGGTTCTCCTCGGCGCCATCATTTGCCAGGCCAATGGAAGCGCTTTCCAGAATCTCCTCGTAGTCCTTGCCGTGGGGGCAGTACACCATGAAGGTGTCGGCCTCGCGGCGGCATACGATGCCGCCCGTGTCGAGCACCATGTTGCGGACTGTCTCGCCGATGCGGCGCAGCACCGTGTCGCCGTAGGTCCGGCCGAAGCGCTCGTTGATCATATGGAAATGGTTGACGTCGATGACGATGGCGTCCATGTCCAGGTTCTTATGGTGCTGGTCGAACTGCTTGGCGTAGCTGTAGAAGTATTCACGGTTGTACAGGCCGGTGAGGGGGTCACGCTCGGTGGCGCCGATGATCTGGCGGTCTTCGGAAAGCTCGATGGTGCGGCGGATGCGCGCAAGGATGACGCCCGCTTGCGGGTAGGGCTTGGGGATGAAGTCGCTCGCCTTCAGGTTGAGGCTCTCCACCTCGGCGCTTTGGTCCGAGGTGATGACGATGATGGGAATCTGGGAGATTTCCGGATCCGATTTCGCCTGACGCAGCACGTCCATGCCGCTTAACACGGGCATCATGAGGTCGAGTAGCACAAGGGAGAGCGTGTCCTTGTTCTCCTTGATCTTCTCAAGGGCGACTTGGCCGTTCTCGGCGAATATGAGCTCGTAGTCATCCTGCAGGATGCTCCTCATGATTTCGCGATTGATGAATTCGTCATCGGCGACCAGGATAAGACGCTTTCCGTTGGCCGAATGGAATCGCTCGTGACTCTTTAACATATCCGTGTAACTCCTTGCGCTCTTGCGTCGCCGGACGAAGCGTGCCCCCGCTTTACCGCGTCCGTGCCCCCATCGATTTCAGTTCCTGCTTCCTCTGATACATGCGTTGGTCCGCCCGCTCGAAAACCGGTTGCAGCGAGGTGTCTTGGCCGGGCGTGAATTCGGCCAAGCCGGCTGCAACGGACACTTTGTCGCGGGCGATGTTTTCCAATACCTGTTTGTTGAGCTCATCCATCAGGATGAGACGATTATCGTAGTCTGAGCCCCGCAACACAACGACGAACTCGTCACCGCCGATGCGGAATACCGGGCTGTGCTGGAACACCTGGCAGATGAGCGTGCTCGCCTGGCGGATGTACTCGTCGCCCGCCTTGTGGCCGAAGGTGTCATTGACGTGCTTCAGGCCATTCACGTCGCACACCGCGATGGCGAAGTTGCCCGATTCCTCCCGGGCGATTTGCTCGTCGAGCGCCATCTCCTGGCTTGCGTATGCGTGCTTGCTCTTCACACCGGTAAGGGGATCGGTGCTTGCGAGTTGCCGCACCGTTCCGAGTTCTTCTTCGCTTCTCCGCGCGCGTCTGCTGAGCGCGGCGTAACTGCTCACGAGGACGCCGATTGAGAGGGCGAACAGGCCGACCACCACGACGATGCCCCGCGTGTTGGCTTCCCGGATGTACTGAAGCTGCTCCATGGCGAAGTCGTCTTGCCCGTCATCCAAGCCGGCAGCGGCATAGTGCTGCTGGATGCTTTCCATCGCCGTGTTGGTGGCATCCATGTTGGATTGGCTCATCCATACGAGCGAGACGAACAGGACGAGCGAGAGCAGGCCGGCCCAAACGATGATGGAGTTGCCGAAGCGCTCCCCCGCATCCCTGCTCAGCACCAGGCGGAATACCACGAAGCCCAAGACCGCCCATACGACGAACAGGAAGAACGACTCCGGTTCGATGGAGCTCGTGGTGAACAGGTTGGGCACGAGGAAATAGAGGCCGAATACGACGACGACGATGAGGCCGATAAGCCCCGTGCGCTTTTCCGCCGTGTCGCCGCGGAACGATGCGGTTTTCCAGGCGCAGGCCGATACGAACCCGTAGATGATGGTTGCGCCGATGGTGGTGACGTCGACGACCCAGCCGACGGCGACGCGGCCGAACAGGGGGATGATGCACGAGATGCCCATGATGAGCAGGATCGCCCTCGCGGGGATGTTCCTGTCATTGAGTTGGGCGAATACGCGGGGGATGACCTGGTCACGGCCGAGCGAATACACGAGCCTGCTGAGTGCGAGGATGTTCCCGATGAGGCTCGTCGCGATGAGCGCGAGCAACGATGCCATGAGGACGCCGACGCCGCCGTCTCCCAGGTACTGGTAGGCCGCATAGAAGGGCGGCAAGGCCTCGATGCCCGAAAGGTTGCCGAGGTCGCTGACGTATTCGAACCAGTTCGAATACCCCGAGGGGAAGGCGGTGATGGAAAGCGCCGTGATGAACACGTAGAGCACCATCGCGCTGATGACCGCGAGCGCAAGTATCGAGAACGTCTTTTTCTGCGGAAAGGCGAATTCTTCGGAAGCATGCGAGATGCTCTCGAAGCCGATGAACGCCCAAGGAGAGATGCACGCGATGAGCATGATTTGCGACAGCTCCGAGCCGTTGGGAACATAGAGGGGTTCCAGCGGGATGTCGACGCCGAACAGGGCCGCAGCGAAACACAGGGTGATTCCCGCGCAGAATATCCCGACGAGTGCGACCAAGGCGGCGGCAATGCCCTTTTTATAGCGCATGCACAAAAGCGAGACGATCGCGATCACCGCGATGGCGAGCAGGACTTCGCCGAGGTAGACGTCATACCCGAACAGCGAGTACAGGTGGCCTACCTGGAGGCCCGAGCCGAAAAAGATGCGTGCGAACAGCGGCAACGACGTGGCGTTTGCCCACAGCATGGCCAAGTACGTGAGGGCGATGAACCAAGCGGCGAGGAATCCGTGGTCGTATCCGAAGGTCTCGCGGGCGTAGGCATACGCGCCGCCTGCTTCGGGAACGCAATTCGTCATGTAGTGGTAGTTGCGCGCGACGACGAGCATGATGATGCCGCCGATCGTGATGCCCAGGACGCTGCCGAGCGGGCCGGCTTTTATGAGGTAGGTGTTGGTGGTGACCACCAACGATCCCCATCCGACGCTCGTGCCCAGGGCAAGCGCCCATGCCGCAGCGGGGGAAAGGTAAGGCAACAGGGTTGCCTTGTCCTTATGTCTGGATTCCGCTTGAGGCATCCACGCTCCTTATCCCACCATCCACAGGTGCAACCATTATATGCGATGGGTAGGCGCAGGCAGGCGGGACAGCACCTCCGGGGTGGTGTCCCACGCGTTTAGCGGATGAGCGTGGCGAGAGCGGAGGTGAGTTCGTCGGGGTCGATGGGCTTGGCGATGTGGCCGCTCATGCCGGCTTCTTCGGCCTTGCGCACGTCTTCGCCGAAGGCGTTTGCCGTGACGGCGAAGATGGGCACCTGCGCGATGCGCGCGTCTTCGAGCGCGCGGATGGCACGGGTCGCCTCGTACCCGTCCATCACGGGCATCTGCACGTCCATGAGCACGGCATCGTAGCGTCCCGGCCCGCCGGCAATCATCGCATCGACGGCTTCGCGCCCGTCGTTAGCCGAATCGGCTTGGATGCCGTAGCCTTCCAGCAACATGAGCAGGATCTCCCGGTTGATATCGTTGTCTTCCACCACGAGCACCTTGAGCCCGCTGATGTCGGCGGAGGCCGACTCGAGTGCGTGTTCTTCGGAACCCGCGGGGTCCTCGGGGGCCAGGTCCAAGGTGAGGCGCACGATGAACTCGGTGCCGAGTCCGGGGGCGGTGGCGACCTCGATGGCGCCGCCCATCTGGTCGACGATTCGCTTGGTGATCGCCATTCCCAGGCCGGTGCCCTGGATGCCGCTCACCGTGGAGGTGCGCTCGCGCTCGAAGGCGTCGAACACGCGCGCCGCGAATTCGGGGCTCATGCCGATGCCGGTGTCCTTCACGCGCAGCTCGTAGTGGCCGCGCCCTTCGTCTTCGGCGCCGCTTTGCCACAGGCTCATGGTGACCGTGCCGCCTTCGGGGGTGAACTTGTAGGCGTTGCTCAGCAGGTTGTTCAGCACGCGGTTCAGCCGCACCCCATCGCACCACACGAAGGGGTCCGTGACCTGGGAGTCGTTCACGCGGAAATCGATGCCCTTCTCGGCCATCTGGGTTTGGAACATGCTTTTCGTGTCGTCGAGCAGCACGCGCAGGTCCACGCGCGTGGGCTCGAGCTCCATCCTGCCGCTCTCGATGCGGCTCATTTCAAGGATGTCATTGATGAGCGAAAGCAGGTTCTTTCCGGCAGCGTCAATTTTCCCCACATAGTCTTGCACCTTGCCGGGCACGTTTTCCTCGCGCTCGATGAGGTAGGTGTAGCCGATGATTGCATTCAGCGGGGTGCGGATGTCGTGGGACATGTTGAACAGGAACTGGCTCTTCGCCTTGCTGCTCTCCTCGGCGCGGACCATGTCGGCGCGCAGCTCGCTGTGACGTTTGCGCAACATGGTCTGCACGTAGAGCATCACCGCGAGGCCCACGAGCACGAAGGCCATGAGGATCACGCCGTTCTGCTGGAGGAGCTGGTCCATGGAGGTTACCGGCTCCGCTTCCATCAGGCTCTTCAGGAACCACATCAGGGCGGAATAGAACAGCAGGCAGTAGAGCACGGTGCTCGACGTGGAGACGCCGTTGAAGTCCTTCAGGTTGCTCTGGCGCATCGTGCGCCAATAGAAGATGAAGCCGAGCAGGCACCAGATGGCGAGCAGCAGGAACGAGGGCGCGCCCATGGTTTCGACTTGGCCGATGTTCGAGATGAGCTGCACGAGCATGAAGACGGCCGAGAACGCGAATCCGATGACGCCGGTCACGCGCGCAGAGCGGCTTCCCTCGACGCCGGCGATTTTGTAGGTGGCGGCCGATGCGTAACCGAAGGCGACGGTTGCACCGAACGAGGTGAGCTCGATGAACCATTCGAGCGCATTGCGGCCAAGGAGCGAGATGGCGATGGAGAACACCATGATGAAGACGATGCAGAACGTGGTGCCCAGGAATTCCTTGGACAGGATGCGGTCTTCGGCCATGGTGGACAGCATGCGGATGGTGCCGCGCGAGGCGCCCACGATGCCCGTGAGTATGGCGGCGAGCGCGGTGATGGCGACGATGTAGGTGCCTGCCGGCCCCATGGCCTGTTCGGCGGCATAGAAGGTGGGAACGGCGGTGGTGCCGGCAAGGCTGTTGAGCTGAGCCAGGTAGTCTTGCCAAGAGGCGAACCCGTCGGGCACGTACGAGATGCTGATGAGGCTGAGCGCGATATAGGCGAGGCCGCCGGCGAGGATGGCGGCGGCGATGGTTTTCCACGATTTGCCGAGCGGGAACTTGAAATGCGCCGTTTCGAGCGAGGCGATGTCGAAGCCCACGAACGCCCAGGGGGCGAGCACCACGATGGTGAGGATGGCGGGGATTTGCCCGATATTGCTGTGGACCGGCGCCTCGAAGACGCTTTCCCATTGCAGGTGGGGCAGGGTGGTGACGGCGATGATGACGATGCCGCCGATGAGGATGAGCGCGAGTACGGTCTGGATCTTCTGGAGCAGCGGTTTGTCCAGGATGAACAGCATGCTCGTTGCCACGAGGATCGCCGCCGTGAGGGCGACTTCGCCCATGTACACGTCGTATCCCGCGATTTGGTAATGCAGGCCCACTTGCAAGAGGTCGCCGCAGAAGGTGCGCGAGATGAGGAAAACGGCGGTGGCGTTCAGGAACACGATGGTGATGTAGGACAAGGTGAGGAACCACGAGCACAGGAATGCGTGGTCGCGGCCAAACGCCTCCTTGGTGTAGGCGTAGACGCCGCCGGTTCCCGCGCGATGGGCCATGAGGAACGAGTAATTCTTGCCGATGACCAAGATGACCGCGGTGGAGATGGCGAATCCGAGCACGGTTCCGTCCGCGCCCGCCATGTTCAGGAAGGTGGTTCCGGGCATGACGAATGCGCCCCAGCCGATGACACAGCCGAAGGCGATCGCCCATACATCGATTGGCTTGAGGTATCGATCCATGAAAACCCCGTTCCGCTCGCCTCTTCGCCCATGTGCGAACCATAATAAACCAACTCTACGAAGACCGTTGTCGGGCGTCGATTGCGGTTGATTATCGGGGCCTGACGCTGGGGGGACGCCCGGGGAGGGCGTCTCTTTCTGCGGTTTCCGCCTCGCTGCATTCGCCTGCCTATTGGGGAGTTCGGGCAAAGTGGAGATGGGGTTCGTATGGAGTGCGGTGGTTGATTGCAGGTGGGTTATCTGGCATCATACTCTGTTGCTTTAAAGAGTTTATGCACGTTACGGGTGCTCTGGGCGCCCACTTGCGAAGGGACAAGGTTTGACTGAGACCGAACTGCATTTGGCGAAAATCGTCGATGCGTTTTCCAGCACCGATGCGACGGCCAGCAACTTCGAAGATTACCTGGCGTTGTGCGCCGATGAAGTGGGCGAGTTGGTGAATGCCTATATCCCCACAAGCGAAAGCGCTGACATCAACCGCTATCTCTACGATCCGCTGGTGCGCTTTTCCCAGAACGCCGGCAAGCGGCATCGTCCGCTCATCTGCTTTGCCGCCTGCGCGGCGGTGGGCGGGGACATTGCGCGCGCCGTGTCGTCTGCAGCAGCCATCGAGCATTTTCATTCGGCGGCGCTCGTGCATGACGACATCGCCGACAAGGCCGACTTGCGCCGCGGCGAGCCCTGCCTGCATCATTCCGAAGGCCTGGGCCTGGCCATCAACGTTGGCGACCTTGGCTTGTCCCTGGTGAATGGCACGGTCATCCGCGACCCGTTGCTTGACGACGCCACCAAGGTGCGCGTGGTTACCGAGCTCATCGACATGACGCGTCGCACCATCGAGGGCCAGGCGCTCGATATCGGCTGGGCGCGCGATTCCCGTTATGACATCAAGCAGGAAGATTACCTGCTCATGGCCACGCTCAAGACCGCGCATTATTCGGGCGCGGTGCCGCTGGCTATCGGCGCCATCGTGGGCGGCGGTTCGGATGTGGAGATCGAGGCGCTGCGCAACTATGGCCTGGACACGGGCCTTGCGTTCCAGATCCAGGACGACCTGCTGAACCTCGTGGGCGCCGAGGAGTCCACGAAGAAGGACTTCCGCAACGACATCACCGAGGGCAAGCGCACGCTGTGCGTCGTGCATGCGCTCGAGCATTCCGCGAAGGCCGACCGTCTCGTCGAGATCCTCTCGAGCGAGACGCGTGACCCCGATGCGCTGCAAGAAGCCGTGGACATCATGGAGGAATCCGGCAGCATCGCCTTTGCCCGCGCGTATGCGGAAAACCTCACGAGCATCGCGAAGAACCACCTGATGATGGTCCTGCCCGCCTCGCCGGCGCGCGACATGCTCGCCTCGATGGCCGACTGGTTCGTCAACCGTTTGAGCTAGGTGCATCGTGGATACCATCAGGAAAGGCGATTCGGGCGCGGCGGTTCTGGACATCCAGGGCAAGCTTGCCGCATTGGGGCTGCTTGGCGAGGATGCGTGCACCGGCGTGTTCGATGAGGCTACCGCTCAGGCCATCCGCGCGTTCCGCCATGGACGCGGCATTCCCGATGCCGACGAGGTCGACGAGAAGACGTGGTCGGCGTTGCTTGACGCGTCGTTCCAGTTGGGCGACCGCACGCTCTACCTGCGCATGCCCTTCTTCCACGGCAACGATGTGGCGCAGCTGCAGCAGGCGCTCGGCTCGCTTGGCTTCGACTGCGGGTATGCCGACGGCATCTTCGGCGCGCACACCGAGGCTGCGGTGCGCAAGTTCCAGATGAACCTGGGCTTGGTGAACGACGGCATCGTGGGTTCCGCGACGTTTGCGGCGCTCAAGAACCTGAAGTTCTCGTGGGCGGGCAAGAGCCCGGCCCGCGGCTCGCTGTATCTGGGCTTCTCGCGTGCGGCGGACGTGCTCGAGAACCACACGCTGTGCCTGTTCGGCACCGAGGAGTTCACGCGTTCCGTGGCTTCCCGCATGTCGAACCTCGCGCTGGCTACCAACCCGCACTCGAAGATCATGAGCGCCGACTCCCTGTTGGTGGCGCCGGGCGACGATATGCTTCTGGTGCACATCGTGCTGCCAGGAGCGGCTTCCGCCGGCATCCCCGTCGTGCAGTATGGTGACGGCGAGGGTCTGGCTTTGCGCCTGCGTTCCGCCATCGAGGCGGCTGGCGCATCGGCTCCGCGTATCGCCATCGAGCTTCCCGGCACCCAGTGGGCGGCTGCGGGCGAAGGTCGTTCCGCCCAGCATTTCGCCATCACATTGCTCGACGCACTTTGCGTCTCGCTGTTGCCGTAACCCCTGGTCGATCTTTGGGCATTGCCCGCCGGTTGACCATGACGATAGATATTGAAAGGAAACACCATGAAAGCATCCGCCATCATCCTGGCCGCGGGCGCTGGCACCCGCATGAAGTCGAAGCTCCCGAAGGTCGCGCATAGGATCATGGGCGAGCCCCTGGTGAGCTACGTTATCGACGCGGCAGGCCAGGCGGTGGAACTTGACAAGCTTGTCGCCGTGGTGGGCCATGGGCGCGAGCATGTGGTCCCGCTGGTGCAGGACACCTGCGAGGTCGTGGTGCAGGAAGAGCAGCGCGGCACGGCCGATGCGGTGAACAGCTGCGCCGAAGCGTTCGCGGGCGTTTCCGGTTCTGTCGTGGTGCTCTCGGGCGATTGCCCGCTCATCACTGCCGACACCATTCGCAAGCTGGTGGAGCGTCGCGAGGAGACGAGTGCTGCGGTAGTGGTGCTTTCGATGATCCCCGATGACCCGTTTGGCTATGGCCGCATCGTCCGCACGACGGCAGGCGAGTTCCAGCGCATCATCGAGCAGAAGGACTGCACGCCCGCGCAGGCGGCGATCACCGAATGCAATTCGGGCTTCTATTGCTTCGATGCGGAGTTCCTGTTCCAGGCTTTGGGCGAGGTTTCCACCGATAACGCGCAGGGCGAGTACTATCTCACGGATGTCGTGGAGATCGCCCGCCATGCTGGCCGCGTGGTCGAGGCGATGGTGGCCGATGACGCCGATGAATGTCTGGGCGTGAACACGCGCGTCCAGCTGGCGCAGGCGACTAAGATCCTGCAGCGCCGCATCAACGAGCGCCACATGCTGGCGGGCGTGACGATGACCGACCCCGACCAGGTGTGGATTGGGCCGAAGGTGAAGATTGCGCAGGACGTCGAGCTGCTGCCGCAGACCTTCCTGCTGGGCACGACAGAAATCGGCGAGGATACCGTCGTCGGCCCCAACAGCCGTCTCACCGATACCTACATCGGCGCGAACTGCACCATCGACGAGACCGTTGCCATCGAAGCCGTGGTCGAGGATGACTGCTCTTGCGGCCCGCGCGCGTACCTGCGTCCGGCGGCCCACCTGCTGCGTGGCGCAAAGGCGGGCACGCATGTCGAGATCAAGAAGTCCACGATCGGCGAGGGCTCGAAGGTGCCGCATCTGTCGTATGTGGGCGATGCGACGCTCGGCACGGGCGTGAACATCGGCGCCGGCACCATCACCTGCAACTACGACGGCTTCAAGAAGTGGAAGACCACGGTGGGCGACCGCTCGTTCGTCGGCAGCTCCACGATGCTCGTGGCTCCGGTGAACGTGGGCGATGACGTCACCATCGGCGCCGGCAGCGTCATCACGGCCGACGTGAGCGACGGTGCGCTGGCCCTGGGCCGCGGCCGCCAGGTCGAGAAGCCCGGTTGGACCCAGAAGTTCCGCGATTCGCAGAAGTAAGCGCTGCACACCATGAACGCACGGGAGCCGGAGAGCGATCTCCGGCTCCTTTTGCGTGGTGCACCTATCACCGGCACCTATCACGGGGCCGGTCCCCGCGATAGGCGGGTCGCAAGTAATTAGCCCGCGACGATTATTCACCGCATTTTCCTTATATCTATCTATCCAGTTCGCCAAGCTTGTAGGTGTTTTGCGGTGCGCGGATTGCGTTGTAGCGTCGCGGCGCGCGCGTATGCTATCGTGAAGTCGGTTGGGTGTATGGCGATTCGCAAGGAGCGGGTTCATGGCAGAGATGAAAAAGACGTTGGCAGTGTTCTCGGGTTCTCAGGATTCGACGCTCGCCGAAGAGATTGCGGCCTATCTGGGCATCGAGCTGGGTTCGGTGCAGCTCGAGCAATTCGCAAACGGCGAGAACTACGTATGCTATGGCGAATCCATCCGCGGCGCCGACGTGTTCATCGTCCAGACGGTGAAGGGCACGGCAGTCAACGATGCCTTGATGGAGCTTCTCATCATGGTCGATGCCGCCAAGCGTGCAAGCGCGCGCACCGTCACCGCCGTTGTTCCGTCCTATTTCTACGCACGTCAGGACCGCAAGGCTTCTGCCCGTGAACCGATTACCGGCCGCCTGGTCGCCAACCTCATGGAGACCGCGGGCGTTGACCGCACCATCGCGATCGACCTGCATCAGGGTCAGATCCAGGGCTTCTTCAACAAGCCGGTGAACCACCTCACCGCCATGCCCATCCTCGTCGATTACTTCCGCCAGAAGGGTATCGCAGAAGGCGAGCAGCTCTGCATCGTGAGCCCCGACGTCGGCCGCGCGAAGGCCGCAAAGAAGTTTGCCGATTACCTGGATGCCGACCTCGCGATCATGCACAAGGGCCGTCCCGGCCACAACCAGGCCGAGATCACCGCGTTCTTCGGCGATGTCGCGGGCAAGGTCTGCATCCTGAACGACGACATGATCGACACCGGCGGTTCCATCGTCGCCGCTGCCGCCACGCTCATGGATCGCGGTGCCAAGAAGGTGTACGTTTCCGCGACGCACCCGGTGTTCAGCGGCCCGGCGTATGAGCGCCTTGAGGCTGCCCCGGTCGAGGAGATCGTCGTCACGAACACGCATCCCGTTCCGGCCGAGCGCCTGAACGGCAAGATCAAGGTTGTCACCGTTGCGCCGCTGCTGGGCGAGGCCATTCGCCGCGTGTTTAACAACGAGAGCGTGCGCGCGCTGGGCGACGCGAACCTGTAGGAAGCGCTTCATACGATGTATCTGGTAGCTGGCCTGGGAAATCCGGGCGAGGAATACGAGCATACCCGTCATAACGCCGGTTTCGACACCATTGACGAGATAGCGCGCGAGGCCCGCGTGAACTATTGGAAGAGCGAAGGTGGCGCGCTTACAGGCAAGGCTGTGATTGCCGGCGAGGACGTGCTGCTGGTGAAGCCCCAGAGCTTCATGAACACGTCGGGTGGTCCGGTGAAGAAGCTCATGGATTCCTATGGCATTGACCCCGAGCATCTGATCGTGGTGCACGATGACCTGGACATCGAGCCGGCGAGCATCCGCGTGAAGTTTGGCGGCGGCCTGGCTGGCCATAACGGCTTGAAGTCGATCGCGGCGAAGCTGGGTGTGCGTGATTGGTATCGCGTGCGCGTAGGCATCGGCCGCCCGCCGGGACGTATGCCGGTCGTGGACTTCGTGCTCACGCGACCCCGCAAGGATGACGCGGACGATTTCGCGCAAGGCTGCTACCGCGCGAGCCTCGCGGTCGAGAGCCTCATCCGCAACGGCCTGCAGAAGACCCAGCAGGAATTTAACTAGTTACCGCCGTTGAAAACGGAAGTGCCGCGAGCGCGTTTGACGCGCTCGCTCTGTCACACCCTGAGGTTGGCACGATTCGCCGTTGTGTGGCCGCACGGCGTTGAATTCAGCCAGCCTGGTGGGCCCCGCGGCACGATTCGCCGTTGTGTTCCTGCACGGCGTTGAATCCTGCCAGAAGCCGCTCCGAACTGGCGCGATTCGCCGCTGTGCGGCCGCACGGCGTTGAATCGAGCCAAGCTGATGGGGGCCGTGGTACGATTTGCCGCTGTGCGGCCGCACATCATCGAATCCTGCCAAAAAGCTTCCTGATCTGGCACGATTCGCCGCTCTGTCGCCACACAGCGTTGAATCCTGCCAGGAACCCCTCCAACATGGCACGATTCGCCGTTGTGCTCCCGCACAGCGTTGAATTCAGCCAGAGACGCGGGCCCCGCGGCACGATTCGCCGTTGTGTTCCTGCACGGCGTTGAATCCTGCTAGAAACTGCTCCGAACTGGCGCGATTCGCCGCTCTGTGGCCGCACGGCGTTGAATCGAGCCAAGCTGATGGGGGCCGTGGCACGATTTGCCGCTCTGTCGCCACACAGCGTTGAATCCTGCCAGGAACCCCTCCAACATGGCACGATTCGCCGTTGCGTGTTCCCGCACGGTGTTGAATCCTGCCGGAAGCCCCTCCGAGTTGGTACGATTCGCCGCTCTGTGGCCGCACGGCGTTGAATCCAGCCATGTAGACGGGGGACGTGGCGCTATTCAATGCTCTGCGGCCGCACAGCGTTGAATTCGGCCAGAGATGCGGGACCTGCGGCGCGATTCGCCGTTGTGTGGCCGCACAGCATCGAATCCAGCCAGAAGCCCCTACGAACTGGTGCGATTCGCCGCTCTGTGGCCGCACGGCGCTGAATCCTGCCAGGAACCCCTCCAACATGGCACGATTCGCCGCTCTGCTCCCGAACAGCGTTGAACTCGGCTGGCTATCTTCGGAGCGGAGCGGCGATTCCGCGCTCTGCTGGGGTATCGTATCTGGATTCGACTCGCCCTTCTCGGCATTTGGCCGTTGTTTTAACGAAGTCCATCGTCGGATTAGACACAGCAGTCATGTTTCGGTCGTCGGCGTATTGCCCCGGTGTTCGCCTGTCATGCGTTGTTGCCAACAACGGTGGTCGGCGATCCTCGTGGCCGCGTTGCAAGGCAGTCTCGGTTAGATATGTGAGCGAATGAAGGAGATTGACGCGAGGTCAGAAATAATTTAAGCAGACAATAAGGCCAGTCCAAACCGTGTATTTGAGAAATATTTGATTTTCATTTGAGGCATATTTGATTTGCCTCCCAATCTTGTTTGATTGGCCTTGCTTACTATCGGGGCATGAAACTCCTGATCTCCGACATATCGGCACTATCGCTTTGGGACCATGGCATCGGAGCCCGCGCTCGCGTTGCGGACATTCATGATCTTGAAGGCTTTCGCGTCGATGCCGATGTGATGCGCGCGATAGAGCCCGAGCGTTTCGGCATCGCCCGTCCGGGAGATTTGCTTGTTTCGGGCGGGGAAGTGCGTCCGTGGTCTTCGGCATGGCATGGACACTTCTGGAATCAGCCTTTGCCGCAGGAATCTGTGTATCAGATAGATGATGGGGTGTACATCGCTTCTCCTGAACTGGCCTTTGTCCGGTTGGCCCGCCGGTTGGGATACATTGATGCGATCAAGTTGGGCGTAGAACTTTGCGGAAGGTATTCGACGTTGGTGCCTCCAGGCGAGGATTACCTGAAACGGCCTCCGCTCACGAATGCGGAGAAGCTTGTGGCGTATGTGGAAACCCTTTACTCACGTTCACAATATGGCGTTGCGCATCGGGCTGCGCGCTTTGCGGCGGATAACGTCGAGTCGCCCATGGAATGCGCCACGCGTATCCTCTTATGCTTGAAGTATCGGCATGGATGTCCGGGTTTTCCGATGCCCGAGATGAACCACGTCATCGAGTTGGAGGGGGAAGAGCGGAGGCTGCTTCGGAAGAGCTCTCTGCGCTGCGATGCCTATTGGGAACGCCCGGCGGTAGCTGTGGAATACAAGGGAAGCGTGCACGAAGGCGAATCGAGTTTGCGAAAGGATACGGCGCGCGAGAACATCCTGCTTTCACGGGGAATCACTGTCGTGCCGGCGACATATGCCTCGCTTTCTACGGATGCGGGGTTTGCCTGCCTGTGCGAAGCGCTGGCGAAGGCCTTGGGGAAGCGGCTCCGCTTTCCTGCGGGATACTTGGAGCGCCTGCATCAGACTCGGAGCATTGTCCTTCGGGGGAATATATGCACTTGGGTGCGTTGATTGCCGAAGCTTCGCATAATGCATTGGCGGGGTTCGACTCTCCGTTGGGATGCGCCGTTGGGTCATGTAGGTGCGTGGCTCGTGACCGTTCGCGACGATTCGCCGCGGCGTAGCATCGCATCGCGGGGCGTGAATCGCGGCACGATTCGCCGTTGTGTGGTCGCACGGCGTAAAAGGCTTCCTAATCTGGCACGATTCGCCGTTGTGTGGCCGCACAGCGTTGAATCCTGC
>JAUNEQ010000143.1 GCA_030525445.1 Coriobacteriia bacterium
CGAGGGGCCTCCCGCAGGTCGAGGTTGGAACCAACCATAACTTGCAAGAGGCCTCTCGGCTCCGGCGCTGCGCGCCTGCGCTCGGGATGACACTGTGGTGCCACCCAATCGGGGCGACAATGCGGGCGACGACCCGCCCCTCCCCCGCTATTTCGACACTTCGCGGGGTTTTACCGCCATGAAACATACTTGCATATATAATGTTGCACTCATCCGCAGCCGAATAGACAAAGGAGTCTTATGGGAACCGGCGATACTATGATTTTGTTGGCCATCCTCGTGTACTTCATCGTCGTGTTGACGATTGGCTTCATCTACGCGAAGCGGTCCAACTCTTCTGCATCTGAATACTTCCTGGGTGGACGTAAGGTGGGCCCGTGGTTCACCGCGCTTTCCGCCGAGGCGTCCGACATGTCGGGCTACCTGCTCATGGGCCTGCCCGGCCTGGCCTACTTCACCGGCGCGTCTGACGTGGGTTGGACGGCCATCGGCCTCGCTGCCGGCACCTACCTCAACTGGCGCCTCGTCGCCCGTCGCCTGCGCCGCTACTCCGTCGCGGCGAACGACGCGATCACGCTGCCCGGGTTCTATAGCAACCGCTTCAACGACAAGAAGAACACGGTGGGCACCATCGCCGCCGTCATCATCCTCATCTTCTTCTGCGTCTACTGCGGCAGCTGCTTCGTCACCGCCGGCAAGCTCTTCAACACGCTGTTCGGCTGGGATTACTCCACGATGATGGTGCTCGGCGCCATGATCGTGTTCCTGTACACGATGATCGGCGGCTACCTCTCCGTCGTCGCCACCGACTTCGTCCAGGGCTGCCTGATGTTCTTCGCACTGGCCGTCGTCGTCATCGGCTCCATCACCATGGCGGGCGGCGTCGCGAACACCGCGGCGTTCCTCTCCGACATCCCCGGCTACCTCTCGATGACCTCCATGGCGCAACCGCTCATGGACGCCAACGGCATGCAGGTCGTGGAAAACGGCGCGCCGATCTTCGATGTCCCGGCTGAGTACGGCATCATCACCATCATCTCCACGATGTCCTGGGGCCTTGGCTACTTCGGCATGCCGCAAGTGCTCGTGCGCTTCATGGGCATCCGCTCCGACGAGCAGGTGAAGCAGTCCCGTATCATCGCCATCGTCTGGGTTGTCATCTCGATGTTCTGCGCCGTGATGATCGGCCTCATCGGCCGCTACCTGGTCCCCACCGAGCTGCTCAACCAGTCCTCCGCCGAGACCATCTTCATCGTGCTCTCCCAGATGATGCTCCCCTCGTTCCTGTGCGGCATCGTGGTTTCCGGCATCCTCGCCGCATCGATGTCCTCCGCGTCCTCTTACCTGCTCATCACGGGCTCCTCGGTCGCCGAGAACATCTTCCGCTCCATCTTCAAGAAGGACGCCACCGACGAGCAGGTGCTCATCGTGAGCCGCATCACGCTCGCCGCGGTGCTGCTCTTCGGCATCTGGGTCGCCTGGGACGAGAACTCGGTCATCTTCACGGTCGTCTCCTACGCATGGGCCGGTCTGGGCGCCTCGTTCGGCCCGCTCACGCTGTTCTCGCTGTACTGGCGCCGCACCACGAAGCAGGGCGCTATCGCCGGCATGGTCGCCGGTGCCGCCACGGTGCTCATCTGGCACAACCTCGTGAAGCCCATGGGCGCCGTCGTTGGCGGCTTGGCCGGTTCGATCCTGGGCATGTACGAGCTGCTGCCGGCCTTCCTCATGGGCTGCCTGGCCATTTATCTCGTGTCCAAGATCACGCCGGAACCCGAGCAGTCGGTGCTCGACACCTTCGACCACTATATGGATTCCACCGGCGCTCGCCGCAACCTGGAAGAAGTGCTGGAAGAGAACCTGGCTTCCGACCTGCCCGAGTACGCTGCCACCACCTACCCGCACGGTAGGAAGTAACCCGGTCGTGCAAACCACGCACCAGCAAGAAGGCCACCGTTCGCGGTGGCCTTCTTCGTTTATTGCGCTCCCCCCATTGTCGTCTCCGACGAATGCGCAGCGCCGACCCGTTGACGTCTCCGGCGAACGGCACCAGCGCCCCCACGTTGTCATCCCGAGCGCAGGCGCGCAGCGCCGGAGTCGAGGGATCTCCCGCAACCGAGGAGGTCCCTCGACTCGCTTCGCTCGCTCGGGATGACAATATGGGGCATTCGCTCACTCGGGATGGCGTAGCAGCGGGTTACAGGATGAAGAGCGCGGCGGCGGCGAGCACGGAGAGCGCGAGGCAGATGAGGCGCCACGCCCAGCCGAAACCGTAGCTGTAGCACTTCTTCACCTGGCCGTCGATCTCCATACTGTAGAGCTCGAAGAACGGCACCATGTTGCGGCGGTACCAACCCTTCACGGTCACCTGCTTGTCGAAGTACTCGGGCGATTTGAACAGCGCGAAAACCTTGTTGACGATCCACAGCGGCTGGTTGTAATCGAGGAACAGGATGCCGGTATCGTCGCGCAGCACGAAGTTCTCGTCGAAGATGCAGCCCGGGTTTCCGCGGCCGATGATGGTGCCGCGCAGCTCCGCGGGGATGCTGCGGACCATCGAAACCTTCACCTCGCCGAGCAATCCGGCGGTGTTCGCCTCGGAATAGGACCGGCGCGGGTGCGTGTACAGGTATTTCACGCACGAGAGCAGCAGTCCCACAGGAACCGCAAGCATGCCCGCGATAAGGCAAACCGGGCTCTCGAAATCGCTGCCCACACCGGCGAAGAGCGCGACGATGACGCACGCGAGGAAACCCGCCCACGGCAGCGCGGCGATGGAGACCTCGCGCAGGAAGTCGTCGACGAACGATTCCGGCTTCTGCAGGTCGAAGTCCACGAACGGCTCTTGGCCGTATTTCTTCGCGATATCGCCCAAGCGCGTAAGGCGCTTCGAGGTAAGTGGATGCGTGCTGCCCAGCTCATACCAGAACGCCCACGTGTTCCACAGCTCCCACTTCATGGCGCCCTTGATGCGGCCCTTGTCGATCTCGCCGTCGCGATAGCATTCCACGACGAGGCTCTTGGAGTTCTTAGCGTCGAAGATGCCGAGCGTCGATTCCGCCGAGGCCGACCCCTTCGCATCCTTGGATTTCTCGCGGGTGCTCAAGCCGAACCCGATGTTCACGAGAGCGCTCGCCAGCGCGTTGGGGTCGCGCGTCACCTCAGCCGAGAACTCGTCGGCATAGTATTCGCGCACGCGCGAGAGCCACAGGATGATGTACTGGCAAATGACGTAGAACACCAAGGCGACAAGCCCGATGATTGCCGTCGCGTTGTTGCTGTTGTTGCCGCCGCTGTTGTTTCCCGAGCGCAAGCAGATGTCATACACCGCATACAGTGCCATGGGCACCACCTGCACCATGGTCATGAGCAGCATGTCGTAATGAACCGCATGGCCCAGCTCGTGGCCGACGACCGCCTTCACCTCGTCTTCGGTGAGCAGCTCGAAGATACCGCGCGTGAGCACGACACGCGCATCGTTTTTCGTGTGGCCATAGGTGAAGGCGTTTGGAGCGCCATCATCGATGAAGCCCATGCGCGGACGCTTCATGTTCTGCTCGGAGCACACCTGGTCGATGAATTCGTCCAGATAGGCGGGCATCTGCGCGTTGAAGGTGGTGTGGTAGAACCATTTTTGGATAAGGTCGGTGATCCACGGCGACAGGATGAACTGCAGCACGATGACCACGATGACCGCGAGGAAGGCAATGAAAACCGGGAGTCCCTGGGTGACGCAAACCGCTGCAAGTATCGCGGCCAGCAAGCCATATAGCACAGCACACGTGATGATTGATACGCCAAGCAATCCCATGGTTTTTCCTTCCTCTTCGGCGTCTAGCCATCTTTGCAGATGGCCATCGGTCACAGCGATTATACCCACAGGCATGCATATGCGTCTCAGCCATGGAGGATTGGGGGCGCGCACCTCGTTTGTCCACGGCGCGCGCCCGCCAGTCGAGCGGCGGGCGCGGCGTCGAGGCCGTAATCGCCGCAGGGCGCTTGGGCGCCAGTTGGGTCTCGATGCCAGATTCGCACAATTCGGGGTGTTTTCATGCGAGGTTTGCCCGGATGGGCTTGATTGCGAGGCACACGTCCCCGGACACGCCGGCGCACAGGACATAAAAAGCCTCCCGCTTCTCGCGCTGGAGAAGCGGGAGGCAATTCAAAGGCTTTCAGAGCCTATGCGTTTCGCTGGGCTCTTACGCCTCGTCGTACATGGCGCGCAGCTTCAGCAGGTGCTGGTAGCGGTCCATGGCCGCCTGCTCGTTGCGCTCGAACAGCCCTTCGGCACGCTCGGGGAACTCGCGGGTCAGGCGGCTGTAGCGTGCCTCGTTCATCAGGAACTCGCGGTATCCGCCCGCCGGCTCCTTGCTGTCCAGGACGAAGCGCTTGCCCGGCTCTGCCGCCGGGTTGAAGCGGAACAGGTTCCAATAACCGCAGTCCACGGCCTTCTTCATCTCGGCCTGGGCGTTCTTCATGCCGCCCTTGATGGAGTGCATCTCGCACGGCGAGTACGCAACCACCAGCGACGGGCCCGGATACGCCTCGGCCTCGGTGAGCGCCTTCAGGAACTGTGCGGGCTTCGCGCCCATCGCGACCTGGGCCACATACACGTAGCCATAGGCCATCGCGATCTCGGCGAGGCTCTTCTTCTGGACTTCCTTGCCGGCAGCGGCGAACTGCGCCACCTGGCCGATGTTGGAAGCCTTGGAGGCCTGGCCACCGGTGTTGGAGTAGACCT
>JAUNEQ010000144.1 GCA_030525445.1 Coriobacteriia bacterium
TCGGGATCCGTGACGGCCATCTCGATCATGCCCATACCGCAGAAGAACATGAAGATGCCCAGCACGACCATGCCGATTTCCCTGATCACGGTTGCGCCCCTTTCCCCATCCCCACGCGGATAACGGCCCCGGTTCCTTTTCCCATTATGCCCGAGCCAAGCGGATAATGACGAACGTATTTGCCGCGCCGTTCAACATCAAGAACGCGACCTGTCACGGGAACGGTCCCCGTGATAGGTCGTGTCCTTTACAGCACGTGCAGCCGGGTTGCAAGATAACCATCGATTCGCTGGAAAACTTCGGAGGCGACCGGAACGCTTAGGGCTTTTACCGGGCTCGGCCGCTTAGGGCCGCTTAAGAACGCCGACGGCACCACTGCACGGGGCTCCCCGGGGGCTCCGCGCGCCGGTGCCGAAGAAGGAGCGATCCTCGTGCGCGTTTCGCGAGGGAAAACGCCAGTTTATTCCCCTCATGAACGCCGTACACTGCACCGAGGAGGCGTTTCGGCATTCACGAGGGGAATATATTGGCTTTCGAGCACGCACAGACCCGTTTCATGCCACCCGCCGCGTTCACGACGGGAGTTTTTTGGCGCCCGGCCGGCGTGAGGCTGATAGCGCACGGCGCTGAGCGGCGCCTTGGTCTATCGAGGAGCCTGCCCATGATAGGTTCGGGCAGAAGGGGGCGTTCGGCAGCCCCCTCTGCCGGAGTGGGTTATGCGCGCAACGCCTCGATCCCGGAAGCATCGGCGATGTTGTTGCCGTAGGCGTAGGAAAGTTTCGTGAACTTCACGTGGTTTGCGGAAAGCAGGATGGCGGTAAGGCCGTTGCTTTCGCAAGCCAGGTCGCTTACTTTGGGGCATCCGCGCAGGTCGAGCGTGGTCAGCTTGTTATGTTCACACGCAACTTGGACAAGCGTCGAAGTCGTAGGGAGCGTGAGGCTCGTAAGCCTGTTCAACGCGCATCCGACATAGGTGAGCTTTGTGTTCTTGGAAAGGTTGAGCGAGGTGAGCTTGTTCTCGTGGCAGCATAGGGTCGCGAGCTTGGTGTTCTTGCTCACGTCGAGTTTAGTGAGCTTGTTGCGGTCGCAGTCCAGTCTCGTGAGCTTGGTGTTCTTTTTCACGTTAAGCGAAGTAAGCTTGTTGTAGGTGCAATACAGGGTCTTCAACTTCGGGCATTTCGTCACGTTGAGCTTCTTGATGGCGCATGCGGAGCAACCGAGCGACGTGAGCTTCTTGTGGGTGCCCAGTTTGAGCGTTGCAAGCTTTGAGTTGCTACCGCACATGACGTTCTTCAGATTCGGGCATTTCGACAGGTCGAGCTTCTTGATGTTGCATCCATAGCAATTGAGGTCCATGAGCTTCTTGTGGGTACCAAACTTGAGCGTCTTGAGTTTGGTATTGCCTTCGCAAAGCACCACAGTCAGGTTCTTGCAGCTCGACAGGTCGAGCGACGTAACTTTCGTGCCATGCATATAGAGCTTTTTCAGATTGGTGGCGTCCTTCAGATTGACTTTCTTGAGCTTAATCTGTTTATAGGCGCCTTTTGCCTCGTCGTAATCATCAAGGTAACACGCTACGACTTTCTTGCCATCAATCTTGGCCGGAACGGTAACCGATTTGACGCTCTTCTTCGCGATGGTAACCGCTACGCCACCTTTCACCTGAAAATAATTGAGCCCCTGATAGGCGGTCGCCTGCGCCGGAGCGGCGGCGAGCGCGAGGGCAAGCAGGGCGGCGAGCGCTACGGCCGCAGCCATCGCAATGGGCCTCCTGATAGTGCTGACTGCTGAATGCTGCATGTCTCATCCCTTCCTCTTAAAAGCCTTGCATGTCATAGGTTATTGTACCAAGGCCCTACAGAGATTCGCGGCATGTTTGCCACACCACTCCGCACTGCTGCACGGGGCTCCCCGGGGGCTCCGCGCGCCGGTGCCGAAGAAGGAGCGATCCTCGTGCGCGTTTCGCGAGGGAAAACGCCAGTTTATTCCCCTCATGAACGCCGTACACTGCACCGAGGAGGCGTTTCGGCATTCACGAGGGGAATATATTGGCTTTCGAGCACGCACAGACCCGTTTCATGCCACCCGCCGCGTTCACGACGGGAGTTTTTTGGCGCCCGGCCGGCGTTAAGGCGATGGCGTACGTCTCCCAGCGCCGGTCCAGGAAACCCGCTGCACCCACCCTCACAGCACGTACGGCCGGAGCTCGAAACGGGGTGGCGCCAGGCATGTCTTCCGGCCACCCTTAAGCGTCTCACCAGGCCTCGACCTCGCGGACCTCCATCTCGTTGCCGCGCAGGAGCACGGTGTCGGGGCTGTCGCAGTGCGGGCAGATGCGGCCATGTTCCACCGTGCCGTAGGTGCGGCCGCAGGCGTTGCACACGGTGACGGCGGGAATGCGGTTCACGGCGAGCTCGGCGCCTTCGAGCAGCGGGCTTTTCGCACTTGCCCACTTCCAGCAATCGAGCAGCTGGTCCACCAGCACGCCGGACACCTCGCCCAGATCAAGCGCGACCCGCTGGATGTGGGTGAGGTCGTTCTCCTTCCCCACCCGCTCCAGCAGGTCGACCATGTGGAATACGATTCCCAGCTCGTGCATCTCGCGTTGCTTCCCTATTTGGCTCCGGGCACGATCTTCTTCAGGAGCATCTTGCCCGCCTGGGGCAGGACGGCCTTCAGCTTGTCCTCGCTGCGGACCATCGTGGAGCATTCCGGGTTGTCGCGGTGCAGCTGGATGGCGCCGAACTCGCAGCGCGTGGTGCACAGGCCGCAGCCGATGCACTTGTTGGGGTCGACGATGCTCGCGCCGCAGCTCAGGCAGCGGGCGGTCTCGGTGCGCACCTGTTCCTCGGTGAAGGTGCGGCGCACGTCCTCCCAGTTGTGCAGGATGCTGCCCACGCGCGCGCATTCCGGAACCTGGCGCCCGGCGTGGTCGTAATCCATGCCCACGGCCACGGACTGCTTGTCAAGCTCCACGTAGTGGCGCTGGTTGCGCCCGATGGTGAGCGAGCTGCCCGTCTGCACGAAGCGGTGCAGCGACACGGCGGCCTCATGACCGGCGGCGATGGCGTCGATGACGAACTTCGGGCCGGTGTACACGTCGCCGCCCACGAAGATGTCCGGGTCGTCGGTCTGGTAGGTGCGTGCATCGGCCACGGCGCCGTTGCCACGCCCGAGTTTCACCGCGGTGCCTTCCAGCAGGTCGCCCCACTGCACGGACTGCCCGATGGCGAGCACCACGTTCTCGCAGGCCACGAAGCGGGTGTCTTCCTCGTCGTATTCCGGCGCGAAACGGCCGGCCTCGTCGTACACGCGCGTGCAGCGCTTGAAGGTCACGCCGCGCACATGGCCCACGCCGTCCACCTCGATGGCCGCCGGGCCCCAGCCGTTCTTCACCTGCACGCCGTCGTCGACGGCTTCGGCGATCTCCTCGGGAAGCGCCGGCATCTCATCGCGCTGTTCCAGGCACACCATGGCGACCTCGGAGGAACCGCAGCGCAGCGCCACGCGCGCCGCGTCGATGGCCACGTTGCCACCGCCGATGACGGCGGTCTTGCCCGTAACCTCGTAGGCCGGGTTCGCCAGCGCCGTGCGCAGGAACTCGACCGCACTCGCCACGCCGCGGGCATCCTCGCCCGCCACGCCGGCGGAACGCGAGCCCTGGCAGCCAATGGCCAGGTAAAACGCCTGGAATCCCTGCTCACGTAGCTGCGGAATGGTCACGTCGGTCCCCACGTCCACGCCGCACCGGATCTCGACGCCCAGCTCGCGCAGGACATCGATCTCGGCATCGACCACGTCCTTCGCCAGCTTGTAGGCCGGAATGCCGTAGGTCATCATGCCGCCCGGCTTCTCGTTGCGCTCGAACACCGTGGGCTTATAGCCCTGAATGGCCAGGTAATAGGCGCACGACAGGCCAGCCGGACCCGCGCCGATGATCGCGATCTTGTCCTTGAACAGGCCACGCGCGGTGGCCGGAATGACTTCCGGCACGAAACGGGTTACGGCCTGCAGGTCCTTTTCCGCGATGTATTTCTTCACCTCGTCAATGGCCACGGCCTCGTCGATGGTGCCGCGGGTGCAGGCCGCCTCGCAACGGCGGTTGCACACGCGCCCGCACACGGCCGGGAACGGGTTTTCCTTCTTGATGAGCGCCAACGCGTCGCGGTAACGACCCTCGGCCGCCATACGCAGGTAGCCCTGCACGCTCACGTGCGCCGGGCATGCCGTCTTGCACGGCGCGGTGCCCGTCTCGTGGCACTCGATGCGGTTGTTGTTCTTGTAGTCCGGATCCCAGTCGTCCTCGCTCCAGTCGAGCGTCGGCAGCGGCTGGCGCGGGTACTCCACCGGGCCATTCACCGTGGGCAGCTTCTGGCCCAGCTGGACGGCGCCCGCCGGGCACACCTCGACGCAGCCCGCGCAGGCGACGCACTTCTGACCGTCCACATGCGCCACGTAGGCCGAACGGCTCATGTTGGGCGTGTTGAACAGCTGGCTCGTGCGCAGGGCGTAGCACACGTCCACGTTGCAGTTGCAGATGGCGAAGATCTTGTCCTCACCGTCGATGTTCGTGATCTGGTGCACGTAGCCATTTTTCTCGGCCAGCAGCAGGATGTCGATCATCTCGTCGTAAGTGACGTAGTGACCCTTGCCGGTCTCGACGCAGTAGTCGGCCATGTCGCCCACGCCCAGGCACCAGT